>NZ_JBBUTI010000007.1:0-328540 GCF_038066635.1 Ideonella margarita
GCGATGCTCCTGCACCAAGCGCACAGCGCGCTCGCGGACCTCAGGTGAGAACTTGTTCGACTTGTTCATGGCTCCATCTTCTCAAGAGTTGGAGCCTCCTGAAAACCCGGGGCGCTTCAACTTGCGTCGTGTAGTCTTTGAGCTGGTGGCGCTTTGCAATGGTGCGCGTTTCGCCGACGAAGCAAGTTCCACTGTGGTCGTTCTGAGACCCTTCGCGCGCCGAGTTGGCTGCTCCATAAGAATAACTAGCTCTAAAGTTGTCTGGCGGGTAACCTTGCTTGCACAAATCACCAAGGGAGAGTCGTGAAAATCATTAGCACCAATGCCGAGCTTAGCAAACAGCTCAAACGACTCATCAAGCAGTACCCCAAGATTGCCATTGCTACGGCGTGGGCATCTGCCGCGACCGATGTCTTCAAGGTCTTGGTCCAGAACGAAGGCAAGATTGTCCGTGCGGTCATCGGCACCCACTTTTACCAGACCCATCCGGATGTCCTTGATCAGTTCGTTGGCTCATCGAAGGTTCAATTCATACTTCAACCAGATGGTGTCTTTCATCCGAAGGTGTACGTCTTCTGGAGCGCTAAGGCCTGGGAGGTTGTGATCGGCAGTCCGAACCTGACGGTCGGTGCTCTGACCAAAAATTCTGAACTGTCGGTGCTCATAAGCAGTGACGATGTACAGCCCGAACTCAAGCAGGAATTTCTTGCGGTGATTAAGGGCTACTCGGAGGACGCAGCCACCATCAGTCAATCCGAGGCCAACAACTACCGTAGCCTGTGGAAACTCAAATCTCGCGACCTAACGAAGGTTGCCGACATCTTCGGTGACAAGAAGTCCAACAAGCCGGCAGTGCAATCTCGTGTGATGCCGCTGGACTGGGCCTCCTATCTCGAGGAGGTGAAAAAAGATACGACACACGGATTCAAGGAACGGCTTGCCATGCTCAAGGCCGTACGAGAACAGTTTGACAAGTACGAGCACTTCAATGACATCCCCTTTGATGCCCGACGAGGTATCGCGGGGCTAGACAGTGAGACCATCCCGAACCCGAAATGGTTCGGGAGCATGACGGGAGCCGGTGTCTTCTATGGCCTCATCAACAAGGGGCACGAAGCGTTTTCGTTGGCTCTTGATGAGATACCCAGTGTTGGGGAGGTGCGGAAGGAACATTACGACCGCTACATCGCTGAGTACAAGAAGGCCTATCCCAAGGGGCGTGATGGGCTTGGAACGGCCACGAGGCTGCTAGCCATGAAGCGTCCGGATGTCTTTCTATGCGTTGACTCCAAGAACTTGGATATGCTGGCGAAGGATGTCGGTATGGTCAAGGCGGGGCTCGGGTATGAACGTTATTGGGGCGAGGTTGTGCTTCGCCTGATGGAGTCGCCGTGGTGGCAGTCGCCGGAGCCCACGAACGCCACCGAGAAAGCTGTTTGGAGGGCAAGAGCGGCAATGCTGGATGCGATCTTCTACGAAGAAGGTTGACGATGAACCTAGCCTACAAGCACATCTCATATGCGGCGTTGAACTCGCCGCAAAAGGAGACCTACAACTTCCACAGGATCGCTGCCCGACTGGCCGACTTTGGTTTCAACTGCATACCTCTTAACGATGACTGGCTGGGAGCGGACTTCCTGGCCAGTCACGTTGACGGCAAGACGTTCCTGAAGGTGTAGCAAAAGTCGCGATTCACTCTGGATCGGAAGTACGAGGGCAAAGATCTCCACATCGCCTTCAGACATGGGGATGATGTATATCTCTACCCGCACGACTTAGTGATGACCAGGATGGTCAATTGGGGCACTGCTGCCGGTCGCTTCGTGCACACAGCCTCGTGGGCCAAGGGTGCGTACAGCTGGGGGAGTCTTTCCGCAGAGCACCTGAAGCTGCTGGAGCCTTACAAATTCGTCGCTCCCTGACGCCCCCCCCTTGAAGCGCTGTCTCCGCCTGCCGTGGCGATGTTGCCGCCTCGTGTTGCCTTCGGCAGGACCTGGGTCCGCCGGGGAGCAGATCCAGTGGAACTATGGATCCGGCGGCTGGCGAAGGGCAGGTGATGCCGTGAATATGGTCCCTCCTCCGCTTTCCTATGCAGTGCAGTTGTCGAACCTGCTGCCCATGTTGGCCAGATCTCGAAAGCCGGCGCGAAGGCGAGGTAATTCGTCGGGTAGTGGGTGCCCGGTGGGTGCAAGCAAAAAATCGCGCTGGGAGCGTTCTATGGGTTCAGAAAGGGGTGTTGCGGGCTGGCTGAACTCTCGCCGGCTTTGGGCAGATCGTGCGGATGTGTCTTCAATGACTTCGCCCGACATGAACATCTAGTTCGGGCTTGTAAGCGTATCCCTGGACCTGGAGTCCATTTGATGCGGCACGCCCGGCTCCGCCGGGCCCCATAGTCATAGAGACCAGCTGCTCTCAGGGCAAGACCCCTCTTAAAGACAAGTCGGCCTTGTCCCCTTCAAGTCGCTTCCGGGCTCTGCCCGGCGCGAAGCGGCCGGGCACAGACCTTTTTTGTTGTTAGCTGCAGCCCACTTCTTCCGGGATCTCCTCCTGTTGACTCTAAGAAAGCGGCCCCTAATCCACCAAATCACGTAAGGACGCGAAGCGTCCTAGGCCGCGCAGCGGCCCATGGTTATCTTCGTTCTATGCTCTACCGTCTGTGGTCTATGATCTATGTCGGGAAAACGGCCCAGGCCCGAGTCGCTAACTGTTTGATCGGGAAAGAAAAAATCCAGTCGACAGCCCTTGCTGACACAGCAGCGACACCGGCACCTAAGTCGTCATGCGGCAGCGCGAACGGTTGACTTTCCGGTCGCGAGGCGCTTTTCCGCTGCAGTTGCTTGCCTAGCAAAAACTGCGGCGGTCGGCGGGCTGTCCAGGCCGAGGCACAGCGCAAATGCCTTGGCGCGGGCGGTGGCCGAATGGACACCGATAGTTGACTTCACCCACCAGTGGGTCACGTCGAGTTGGATCAGATCAGCGGCGTTTGGGCGACCTCTGTGCACGGTCGTAAGCCTTTGACGGATAACCGGCTCCTGCTTTCGCAAATCGAAGAGTCGTTTACGTGTAGCCGTCGCTTGGAGCGATGCCAGCTCCCAGGCGGAGAGCTCGTCGAGCGAAAGCCACTGGGTGACCTTGATCTCGGTTTTGACCAGCGAGAGAGCAAAGTCGCAAGCCAGGTCCCAGTCGAAGTTTTCGTCGGTGAGCAGCGTTGCGAACTGAGTTTGGCCGATTGGGAAACGGAAGCCGGTGCAGTGGAGCCAGTGGAGGTCGATAACTTGTCTGTCCAAAGAGTACAGAGCCTCCTCCCGCGTGACTGGAATCTTCGCGGGTCTGAGTGCCGGCCTGCGGTACAAGGGAGCGACTTTGCCCTGCAGGTTAAGCGTCACTTGCCCGCTGAGCCAGTCCTCGCGGTATTTGCTGTAGCCGGTAAGCGATCCGTGCAGTGCTTTGGCGACGATTGTCAGCTTGCCAACGGCGTCGACTTCATCGATGTCCTCGTCGTCGATACCGTCCAAGTACGGCCATGCGTAGGTTGCCGGATCCACGGTGTGAGCCGCTTTGCGACCCGGGTGCGACGGCCCTGGCCTGAGGGCCACAGATCGGCGCGGTGTTGCGCTCGTGGGTGTTGCAGGTGCCGGGGGCCCGTCGCCGAGCCCCATCTCTGCGAGGATGGCATCGACGTCAGCGTCGGATGGTTGTTCAGTTGTGATGTGCATGTGTTGCCTTTACGTGTTGGTAAGGGCTCGACATCAAGGCACCGCGACTGATACGACTGCTGCACAGTGTTCGCCATGGCTGTACGCCGGGTGTGCGTCTCTGGCAGACACGTGGCAGCAGAAAAGTGGCCGGACACGCTCTCGAGTGCGGTCATTGTGTGGTGGGTCATGTTGATCGTTTTGTGTCTTCTCGGCTGGGGACCGTCACGGGTGACTGAACGACAGGGCTCCCAGTCTCACAACACATGATAGTCAGCCGACGCCAGCGCTGACGAGAAATCGTTTAGACGGCGTAGGTGCGTGCCTACGAGCCAGCGCGTAGGGGCCTACTTCCTGCCTTTTTGTGGGCTAGATGAGGGTGCTGGGCCTCTCAGTGGCCCCGCTGCGGATTTGCGACCTGCTTTGGACTGCTTGAGGCCGACACATTCCATGTTGAGTAGCGTCAGCCGCTATTCGGCGTACTGAGAGGGCGGCCGCCGCTGCCGACGGCGGTTTCCTGTTCGGCCTGCTCCGGTCCTGGTCGCGAGCATCGTGCTCAAGTACGGAGGTCGGTGTTACTGACCTCCTTTGTCTCAATTCGCAGCGAGAGAGCGTTAAGGATCCTCATGTTCGACAAGCACAAGTCCAATCGCTTGCTGCGCTGAAGTTCGGTCTGAGACGTGCATGTGATGACATGCCGTTTGCACATCCCCAAGGCAGTGGATCTGGCGCGGCGGGGACGCTTCAACGAGCCCACCGCAGAACATTCGGCATGCGGAGTAGGCGCGACACCTGCTTAGGGGCCGTATCCAGAGGGAGGTGGTTTGTACCCAGCGAAGTCGCTGTGATCGCGTAGGCGCGGATCGCGGCCCTCGCGCCGGTGGTTTGCGGGCGGGCTCCTCAGTGCCGGCTACAAATGCGTGGTACAAAAGGGGTCAGTTAACCGCAGTGCCCCTCCGGCCGGAGATGTGGGTTCGATTCCCTTCGCCCGCTCCACAACACCGCAAACGCTCCGCCGCGGAGCTCGTCGAAAGGCCCTTCCGGGCCTTTTTTCATTGCTGCACGGCTTTGAGCGACCGCCACGCCGCCCACTGGCTTGGTGTTTTCAGGCAGAGGCGAGCGGGCGTGCTTCGTGCATGATGGCCTGAAGTGATATTCAAGAGTTTTCCTGCCCCATGACCAGCCCGTTCCAGGTCCTTTGTCTTTCACCGCGGGTGCCCGATCTGGTCACGTCCGCATTTGGCCCCTACGTGGTGCACGGCGCGTCTTCGCTGGAAGAGCTGGCCACGCAGATGCACAGCCAGCGCTTCGACGTGATCCTGGTGGACCTGAAGCTGGCGGGCGGGCTGGAGAAGCTCGCACACTGGTCGGCCTTGCCGCGGGCGGTGCTTGAATCGGCGCTGGTGGTGGCTGCGCCTGAGCCCAGCCTGCCCACCTGCCTGCGCTTGCTGCACCTGGGCGCCCGCGAGGTCTTGTCGGCCCGCGATGTGGCGGCCGATGTGGGTGGCGACATGCTTGGCCGCGCGCTGCGCCTGGTGATCGAGCGCAAGAAGCAGGACGACAACGCGCGCCGCGCCTACAGCATCGACCTGACCACCGGCCTGCCCAACCATCAGCAGTTGCTGGAACACATGAACCACCTGCTGGCGCTGCGTGAGCGTGAGCCGGCAGCGATGGCCCTGATCGTGCTGCACCTGGACGGCTTCCGCGCCGTCGAGGCCTCACTCGGGGCGGAAGCCGCCAATGTGCTGCGCCGCAAGGCGGCCGTGCGCCTTCGCTCGTCGCTGCGGGCCAGTGACGTGGTGGCCTCGCTCGGGCCCGACATGTTCGGCGTGCTGCTGGCCTGGATCGACGCCAGCGATGACGCCGAGCATGTGGCCGTCAAGCTCACCAAGGCCGTGCAGCAGCCCTTCAGCGTGGCCGGGCAGCCGCTGCCGGTGCGCGCCCATGCGGGCGTGGGCCGCTACCCGGTGCACGGCAAGGAAGCCAAGGCGCTGCTGGACCGGGCCGTGGCCCAGGCCGCGGGCACCGAGGGCGGCGGTGTGGGCCACCGCCTGGGTGCGGCGGCGGCTGCGAATGACGACTCTTCGGCCACCGAGCCCGGCGGACGCTGATCAATCTGGCACCAGCAATAAAAAAGGCCCGCATGAAGCGGGCCTTTTGCTTGGCGGAGCGCGCCCCGAATCACTTCAGGATGTCGCCCAGGCACAGGTACTTGATCTCGACGTAGTCGTCCATGCCCTGGTGCGCGCCTTCACGCCCCAGGCCCGACTGCTTCACGCCGCCAAACGGCACTTCGGCGGTAGAGATCAAACCGGTGTTGATGCCCACCATGCCGTACTCCAGCGCTTCACCCACCCGGAAGATCCGGCCGATGTCGCGGCTGTAGAAGTAGCTCGCCAGGCCAAACTCGGTGGCATTCGCCAGTTCGACGGCTTCGGCTTCGGTTTCGAAACGCAGGATCGGCGCCACCGGGCCGAAGGTTTCTTCCTTCGAGCACAGCATGTCCGGCGTCACGTTGGCCAGCACCGTGGGCGTGAAGAAGCGGTCACCCTGACGCTCGCCACCGGCCACCAGCGTGGCGCCCTTGGCCAGCGCGTCAGCCACGTGCGATTCCACCTTGGCAATCGCGGCGTCGTCGATCATCGGGCCCTGGTTCACGCCCGCCTCGAAGCCGTTGCCCACCTTGATGCCACGCGCCTTCTCGGCGAGCTTTTCCACGAAGCGGTCGTACACGCCGGCCTGCACGTAGAAGCGGTTGGCACACACGCAGGTCTGACCGGCATTGCGGTACTTGCTGACCATCGCGCCTTCCACGGCTGAATCCAGATCAGCGTCGTCGAAGACGATGAACGGCGCATTGCCGCCCAGCTCCAGGGCCAGCTTCTTGATGGTCGGGGCGCACTGGGCGCTGAGGATGCGGCCGACTTCGGTGCTGCCGGTGAACGACAGGTGGCGCACGATGTCGCTGGTGCACAGCACCTTGCCGATGTCGATCGAGTTGTCGCTGTCGGCGGTCAGCACGTTCAGCACGCCGGCGGGCATGCCGGCGCGTTGTGCCAGCTCGGCCACGGCGAGTGCCGACAGCGGCGTCTGCTCAGCCGGCTTGATCACCACCGGGCAGCCGGCAGCCAGCGCCGGGGCCACCTTGCGGGTGATCATGGCGATCGGGAAGTTCCACGGCGTGATGGCCGCGCACACACCGATCGGCTGCTTGATGACGACGTAACGCTTGTTGTTGTCGGTGGTCGGGATGGTTTCACCGTAGATGCGCTTGGCTTCTTCGGCGAACCACTCCAGGAAGCTGGCGCCGTAGCCCACTTCGCCACGTGCTTCCGACAGCGGCTTGCCTTGCTCGGCGGTCATGATGCGGGCCAGGTCGTCTGCATTCGCATGCAGCAGCTGGAACCACTTCATCAGGATGGCGCCACGCTCCTTCGCGGTCTTGGCGCGCCAGGCCGGCCAGGCCTTGTTGGCCGCCACGATGGCGTGGTGGGCCGACTCGGCGCCGTGGTTGGCCACATCGGCCAGCTTCAGGCCGGTGGCCGGGTCGGTGACGTCGAAGCGGCTGCTGTGGCTGACCCACTCGCCGTTGATCAGCGCGTCGGTCTTGAGCAGGCTGGGGTCATTCAGCGTGGCCAGGGGTGAGGTGGACAGGTCCATGCAATCTCCTTGAATCAGGCAACTCTACCTTGGGCGCGCTTCAGGCGCCGGCGGCGACCATGGCTTCACCCATGATCTTCAGGCCTTCATCGAGTTGCGCGTCGGTGGCGGTCAGGGGCACCAGCACGCGGATCACGTTGGCATACACACCGCACGACAGCAGCACCAGCCCGCGCTGGATGGCTTCCATGCAGATGCGCTTGGTCAGGTCGGCGTCGGGCTGCTCGTGGTCGCCGTTCTTGAACAGCTCGATGGCCACCATCGCCCCCAGGCCGCGCACGTCCTGGATGCTGTGGTGGCGGCTGGCCAGGGCTTTCAGGCCGTTGGTCAGGCGCTCACCCACGGCCTTCGAGCGGTCGAGCAGCTTTTCCTCGTCGAACACTTCCAGCACTGCCAGCGCCGCTGCGCAGGCCAGCGGGTTGCCGGCGTAGGTGCCGCCCAAGCCACCGGGCAGCGGCTTGTCCATCAGGTCGGCGCGGCCGATCACGGCAGCGATCGGGAAACCACCGGCCATCGACTTGGCCATGGTCACCATGTCCGGTGCCACGCCCCATTGCTCGCAGGCCAGCCAGGTGCCGGTGCGGCCGGCGCCGGTCTGCACTTCGTCGGCAATCAGCACGATGCCGTGCTTGTCGCACAGCGCGCGCAGGGCCTGGGCAAACGCCGGGCTGGCCACGTAGAAGCCGCCTTCGCCCTGCACGGGCTCCAGGATGATGGCCGCGACGCGCTCGGCTTCCACGTCGTACTTGAAGATGTGCTCGATCGAGCGCATCGCGTCCGCTTCGGTGATGCCGTGCAGCGGGTTCGGGAATTCGGCGTGGTAGATCTCGGCCGGGAACGGGCCGAAACCGGCCTTGTACGGTGCCACCTTGCCGGTGAGTGCCATGCCCAGCAGGGTGCGGCCATGGAAGCCGCCGCCGAAGGCGATCACGGCTTGGCGCTTGGTGGCGGCGCGGGCCACCTTGATGGCGTTCTCGACGGCCTCGGCGCCGGTCGACAGGAAAAACGCCTTCTTGGCGAAATCACCCGGCGTGCGCTCGATCAGCTTCTCGGCCAGTTCCACATAGGGCTCATAGGCCAGCACCTGGAAGCAGGTGTGGTGGACCTTGTCGAGCTGGGCCTTCACGGCTTCGACGATCTTCGGATGGCGGTGGCCGGTGTTCAGCACCGCAATGCCGCCGGCGAAGTCGATGTAGCGCTTGCCTTCCACATCCCACACCTCGGCGTTCTCGGCGCGCTCGGCAAACACTTCGTAGGTCTGGCCCAGGCCGCTGGGCAGGGCAGCGCGGCGGCGTGCCATCAGGGCGGCGTTGGTGCGGGTGGTGCTTTGGTTGTCGAGTGGCATGGCAGACCTTCCGGAGGTTTCACGATGGATGACCCCATTCTGACGCCAGTGCCGGGGCGGCTACCATGTACACAGCGCGTGCTGTGCAGTGCACTGTACTGGTCGCGCACCCTGTACACCGCCCGCATGCTCACGCTCCAACCCACGTCCAACACCCCGCTGGTGACCCAGATCGTCGACGGCCTGAAGGCCCAGATCGACGAGGGCTTGCTGCGCCCCGGCACCAAGCTGCCCTCGATCCGGCAATTCGCCCATGGCCACCAGGTCAGCGTGTTCACCGTGGTCGAGGCGTATGACCGGCTGGTGGCCCAGGGCTGCCTGGTGTCGCGGCCGCATTCGGGCTTCTTCGTGCGGCGCCGTGCGGTGGCTGATCTGCCCGGCGCCATGGCCGCCGTGGGCGCGCCGCAGGGCTTCGATGCCATGTGGTACCTGCGCAAGATCTTCGAGCACCGGCATCTGTCGATCAAGGCCGGTTGCGGCTGGCTGCCGGGCGACTGGCTGTTTGAAGACGGCCTGCGCCGCGGCCTGCGGGCATTGGCCGCTGACGATGCCGACCTCGGCGGTTATGGCGACCCGAAAGGCTTCCCGCCGCTGCGTGAGCTGATCTGCCAGGCCTTTGCCGAGCAGGAGGTGCAGGTGCACCCCGGCCAGGTGCTGCTGACCCAGGGCTCCAGCCAGGCGCTTGATCTGGCCGTGCGCCGGCTGGTGCGCCCGGGCGATGCCGTGCTGGTGGACGACCCGGGTTATGCCAACCTGCTGTTCAGCCTGCGCTTCCAGGGCGCCGTGCTGGTGGGCGTGCCGCGCACCCCGCAGGGCTGGGATCTGCCGGCCCTCGAGCGCCTCATTCTTGAGCATCGGCCGAAGGTGTTCTTCACCCAGCCGCGGCTGCAAAGCCCGAGCGGCTCGGTGGCCTCGCTGGCCCACCTGCACCGGGTGCTGCAACTGGCCGAGCAGCACGACCTGACGGTGGTGGAGAACGACATCTACGTCGACCTCGACCCCGATCCGCGCCCGTCGCTGGCCAGCCTCGACCAGCTGCACCGGGTGATCACCATCGGCAGTTATTCCAAAACCATTTCACCGAACATCCGGGTGGGCTACCTGGTGGCGCACCCTGACATCGTGGAAGACCTGGCCCAGCTGAAGATGATCTCCGGCCTCACCAGCGCCGAGTTCGGCGAGCGGCTGGCCCACGGCGCGCTCACCGAAGGTCGCTGGCGCAAGCACCTCAAGGCCCTGCGAGAGCGCCTGGCCGAGGCACACCAGCACACCGCGCAGCGCCTGAGCGCCCTGGGTTTCGAGCTGTTCGCCGAGCCCAAGGCCGGCATGTTCCTGTGGGCCCGCCACCCGGCGGTGCCTGATGCAGTGGTGCTGTCGAACAAGGCTGCCGAGCACGACATCATGCTCGGCCCGGGCCACCTGTTCACCGCCGATCTGGCGCCGTCGCCCTGGCTGCGCTTCAACGTGGCTTTCTGCGGTGATGAGCGGCTGTACCGCTTCCTGGCGGACCACACCGGCGCGGCTGCGGCGCCTGCCGCAGCCCTCAACCCGCCAGGCTGAAACCGATGCGGGTGACGCCCGCATCGCTGTGGGCCACCGGTTGGCCGTCATGCATGCGGGCGATGGCCGCCACGATGGCCAGCCCCAGGCCATGGTGCTGCTGCTGGCTGTCCCAGGAGCGGGCGGCGTCGTCGCGGAAGAAGCGGTCAAACAGGCGTGGCAGCGCGGTGGGCGCAATGGGCGCGCCCATGTTCTGCACCACCACCTGGGCAGGCGCCTGGGGCGAGGGCGCCTGCACCGTGATCAGCACTGTGCTGCCCCGGCTGGCAAAGCGGGTGGCGTTGCTCAGCAGGTTCGACATCGCCCGCTTCACCAGGGAGGCATCCACCGGCAGCGTGGCATCACCTTCCACCCGCACGGCCAGGCATTTTTCTTCCAGCTCGGCCTCGTGGAAGTCGGTCACTTCCTGGGCCAGATTGGCCAGGCTGACCGGGTCGCCGCGGCGCGCCACCGCACCCCGGTCGGCATGCGAGAGGAACAGCATGTCGTTGACGATGGCGGACAGCCGCTGCACTTCTTCCAGATTGCTCAGCAGCGTGTCGCGCAACTCATCGGCGGTGCGGTCGCGTGACAGCGCCACCTCGGTCTGGCCGATCAGCGTGGCGAGCGGCGTACGCAGCTCATGCGCCACGTCGGCATTGAAGCCTTCGAGCTGCACGTAGGCGCGCTCCAGCCGGTCCATCAGGGCGTTGAACTGCTCGATCCAGGGCTGGAGCTCGCGCGCGGGGCGGGCCAGCTGCAGGCGCTGGTGCAACGCGTGTGGCGAGATCGCCCGCGTCTGCCGGGCCAGGTCAGCCAGCGGGCGCAGGTCGCGCATCACCAGCCAGCGGATGCCCATGCCGGTGAGGGCGGCGCAACCGGCCGTGGCCAGCATCAGCGTCACCGCCAGGCCGTTGAGCAGGCGGTGGTCGTAGGTGGTGTCGATGTCGATGTGCCCGACCACCTTGCCTCCCTGCAGGCCAGGGGCGGCCACCTCGAAATCCTGGCCCTTGGCGTACTGGAATTCACGCTCCTTGGCATCGCTGAAGAACACGCTGCCATCGGCCCGGGAGAGCGTGATGCGGGTGCCGGTGCGGGCCTGCTCGAAACGGTCGAGTTTCTCCAGCAGGATGGCTTCGCCATGGTTGGAGGCCGCAGCCACCAGGCCGGTGAGCATGCGTGTCTTGTCTTCGAGGGTGTCGGCCTGCACCTCGCGCATGCGCATGGCGGTGGCTGAAAAGATCAGGGCGCTGGCCAGCCCCAGGCCACCCAGCATCAACAGGGCCAGCGTGCGGGCCAGCCGCCGGCTGATGGAAGGGCCGGTGCGCTGGTCGTTGCAGCCACCCGGTGAGTTGTACGTGCTCATTCGGCGCGCTCCTCCAGCACATAGCCCATGCCGCGCACGGTGTGCAGCAGCTTGGCCGGAAAGGGGTCGTCCAGCTTGGCGCGCAGCCGGCGCACGGCCACTTCCACCAGGTTGGTGTCGCTGTCGAAGTTCATGCCCCACACCCGTTCAGCCAGGGTGGTGCGCGACAGGATCTGGCCGCGTCGGCGCAGCAGCAGCGTCAGCAGGTTGAATTCCTTGGCGGTCAGCTCCAGCCGTTGCCCGGCCCGGGTGACGCGGCGCGCCAGCAGGTCCAGCTCCAGGTCGGCCAGGCTGAGCTGGGTGAGTGCCTGCTCCTGGCCCTGGCCACTGCGGCGCAGCAGTGCGGCCACGCGGGCCAGCAGTTCGGTGAAGGCGAAGGGCTTGACGAGGTAGTCGTCGGCGCCTTCCTCCAGCCCGCGCACCCGGTCTTCCACGGCGTCGCGGGCGGTCAGCATCAGCACGGGCAGGGCGCGGCTGCGCTCGCGAATGGCGCGCAGCACGCCGTAGCCGTCGATGCCCGGCAGCATCACGTCGAGCAGCACCAGGTCGTACTCGCCGCCGGTGGCCAGGCGCCGGCCTTCAATGCCGTCATGAGCCAGATCGACCACATGGCCGTGCTCGCTCAGGCCCTTGTGCAGGTACTGGGCGAGTTTGGGTTCATCTTCAACAACAAGCAGGCGCATGGGTGGCAGTGTGCGGCAGGCCGGCATGTTCGCATCCTGGCCGGCCGCGCCAGATTACGAATTTGTAATCTGGATGTGCGTCTGTCGTCGGTCGGGCTGCACACACTGCACACTGGCCACGGATATCAGCGCGTGGCAACGGGAAACCGACATGTCACAGCTCCCCCCGCCATCGCTCAACCCGCCCCGCACCTTCGGCGCCCTGCTGGTGCGTGCCCAGCGCCGCTTCGAGGCCGGCCAGCGTGCACTGCAACTGGCCGCACAGTGGCGCGCCCAGTCGGGGGTCGGTCTGGCGCTGTCTGCTGCCGCACCGGTGGCCAGGGTCACCGCCCCCAGATCCGCCCCCACATCCGCCACCACCTCCGTAACCACACCCGCCTTCACCTCGGCTTTCAGCCCGAGGCTTCGGCAAGTGTGGCCCGCGTCAGGACGGCAGGAAGTCCAGCGGCCAGCTGACCACCATGTCGTCCACGTCCTTGGCCCCGAAATCGAACTGGCGGATACGCGCCAGCAGTTTCTGCTCCAGCTCCGGCGCTTTCAGCTCGCTTGAAACCAGCCGGCACCCCAGCACCTGGCCGCTCGGCGCGATCTTGAGCTCCAGCACCAGCTTGCCTTGCAGGCCGGGCTCTTCCCGCAGCGCGCGGTTGTAGATGGCGTAGATCGCGCCCTTGTTGCGCTCGAACACCAGCCGGATGTCTTCGAGCGACCGCGCGGCCTTGCCGCTGTTGCCGCGCTG
Source organism: Ideonella margarita (assembly GCF_038066635.1). NCBI lineage: Bacteria > Pseudomonadati > Pseudomonadota > Betaproteobacteria > Burkholderiales > Sphaerotilaceae > Ideonella > Ideonella margarita. Next base: position 13,028 of record NZ_JBBUTI010000007.1, read on the forward strand.
CACGGCCCCGCCCTTGCCACCGTTGCCATTCCCGCCGGTGCCATTGCCGCCAGCACCCGTGCCGCCCTTGCCGTTGCCACCGCCGCCACCGGGGCCGCCACCGCCGCCGCCGCCAGCCACGCCTTCCACCAGCGTGGTCGATCGGCCGGCCAGGCCGCCACCACCCGTGTCACGGCTCAAGCCTGCGGTGTTGATGCCGCCACTGCCGCCTGTCGCGTTCGAGGTGATCAGCGCGCGGTCAGGCAGGCCGGGTGCCGTGCCCGCGCCCACACCCGGGCCGGTGCCGCTGCCCACGCCGGGGCCGGGCTTGATGTTGGTGTTGAGCTGAACGGCCACCGGGGCGCCATGCATCTCGGCCAGCTGGTCCTTCATCGCCAGCAAACCCACACCAGATGCCCGGCGCCGGGCTTCACCGATCTCGCCCGCCGCCTTGCCTTCAACCGGATTGCGGGCCTCGGGTACCGGGGCGGCGCGCTTGTCCGGGTTGCTCGGCTTCGGGCCGTCCTTGGGTTTGGGGGCCGGGCTGTCCTGTGGCTTGTCTGCCACCTGCTCGGGCTCCTTCTTCACCGACGTGGTGTCATCAGTCGCCTTGACCTGCGGGGGCGGTGGCGGCATGGCCGCACGTTCCAGCAGCAGCTGGGCCATCGGTGCCGACAAGGGCTGGGCGGGCTGTGTCAGCCGGTCCGGCAGGGGCACGAAGTTCACCAGCAGCACCAGCAGCAGGCACAACACGGCCACGCGCAGCAGCACCTTGCGGAAGCGCGCCTCGTCGTCGGCCGAGATCGACCACGCCAGCACCGGTTGCCGGAAGCTGACGGCAGCAAGTGCGGCGCTCATGTGCTCACCTTCTGTCGAACGGCGAAGCGCACATCGGCATAACCGGCGCGCGCGCAACTGAACATCACCTTGCGCAGCAACTGGTAGGGGATGTCCTTGTCGCCCATGATGGTGATGGCCTGGCCTTCTTCGGCGTTCTGGCTGCGCACCACCTGGCGGGTTTGCTGCTGCACGGTGAGCATGTCCTTCAGCGGCGCGATGAGGTCATCACGCGCCGCCATCACGTCGGCCACCTTGGCAACGGTGCGCCCGTCAACCACGATGTCCTCGGCGCTGACCACCACCACCAGCGTGTCCTTCGGGCTCTGCTCGGCGGTCGATTCAGGCAAGCGCACCGATTTGCTAGACGGCAGGATCTCCACCTCGCTGCTGTTCGACAGCAGGAAGAAGATCAGGATGGTGAACACGTCGATCAGCGAGACCAGGTTCATGTCCAGGCCGGTGCCATGCCGGGCCTTGCGCACGGCGCGCTTCTGCAGGGGAGTGAGTTTGGCCATGTCAGCGTCCCTTCACCGGCGCATCGCCGATCGACAGGGTCGGGAACAGCGCCACCTTCACCACCTCGTTGTCACGCGCGGTGCGGGCTTCTCGCATGGCGTCCATCACCAGCACGAGCTGCTCGTACGGCGTGTCCGGCTGGGCCAGCACCGTGGCGGCAGTCTGGTCGGGGAACTTGGTCTTGATCTGCACCATCAGGCCGTTCAGCGTGCGGGTGTCGTAGCCCTTGTCGGTGTTGGGGATACGCTGGATCAGGCCACCGATGCGGTCGCCCACATCGAGCGCGTCCGGCCGCATCACCACTTCGAGTTGCAGCTGGTTGACCTGCAGTTGCGCCACACCGGCGCTCTGGGCGGGCAGGGCCAGCTCCAGCACCGACAGGCGCGTGAACACGGCCGTCGACAGCAGGAACGGCACCAGCACCACGATCAGGTTGATGAACGCAGTCACCTCCAGCGCAGCCGGCTCTTTGCGCAGGCGTCGGATGCGCATGGTCAGACCTTGGCTTCAGGTGCCAGACGTTGCACCAGGTTCAGGAAGCTGATTTTGGCGGCCTCCAGGCCGTCGACGATCTCGCTGGTGCGTGCGCTCAGGAAGGCATGGATGAGCAGGAAAGGAATGGCCACCATCAGCGCGAAGGCGGTGTTGTTCATGGCGATCGAGATGGACGCCGACAGCAGCTCGGCCTTCTCGGCCGGGTTCACCTGCGCCACGGCCGTGAAGGCCTTGATCAGGCCCATGATGGTGCCGAGCAGGCCGACCAGCGTGATGACGTTGGCGAAGGTGGCAAGGTAGTGGGTGCGCTTCTCCAGGCGCGGCACGATTTCCATCATGCCTTCCTCCATCGCCGCGTCGAGGTCTTCACGCTTGCGCGAGGTCTGCAGGCGCTGCAGGCCGTTGGCCACCAGCTTGGCCAGCGCCGCGTCGCTCTTGCTGGCGATGCCGTACACCTCTTTCCACTGCGACTGCTGCAGCATCGGCTGCACCTGCGTCCACAGGGCGCTGTTCTCGCGGCGGGCGCGCTGCAGGAACATGAAACGCTCGATCGCGATGCTCAGGCCCAGGGCCATGATCAACAGGCTCGGGTAGATGAACAGGCCGCAATCCTGGAAAAACTTGACGGCAGTCTGGAAGGCATTCATCGGGACAACTCCGGTGGCAAAAATCTGAAGAAAAGGAAGGAAGCGGGCAGCGGTGGAAGAGGTTCAGGGGCGTGCTGCGCGCTGTGCAAAAGGGTTGGGTCAGGGGCGCTTGGCGGCGTCGGTGGCGGCGGGCGCCGTTGCAGGCGATGTCGTTTGGGCTTGGGCCTGGGCTTGTGTCCCGGCTTGTGTTTGCAGCCGCTGCTGGCGGCGGAAGACGTCGCGGTCGAGCGGGCTCAGCACCTCGTCGAGCACGCTCACCGGTGGCTTGCCATTGAGGGCATCGGGCAGCGGTTTCTTCCAGGGCACGATGTAGAGCACCTTGGGCAACTCGCGGTTGCCGATGATCTGGCTCGGTGCCAGGTCGGCGCGGTCTTGTGCGGCGGCGGGTTGGGCCAGGCCCAGCAAGGCCAGCGCAGCCAGGGCCAGGCATGCGGCGGTCAGCGCGCCGCCCAGCCAGCGCAGCGGTGTGCGGGGGGTCATGAGGGCTCCTTATTGGCGACTGCAGGGGCGCTACCCGCACCCTTGGCCGGTCGCCGGTTCTTCACATCGGTCAGCCACTTCGCCACCTGCGGGTCGCCGCCAGGCTGCAGCGCCAGGTAGGCCTCGAAGCGGGCCTGGGCCGCCGGGGCATCGCCCAGGTACATGTCCATCAGCACGCCGAGGTTGAGCAGCGCCGTGGCATACGCCGGGTCTTGCGCCAGAGCCTTTTCCCAGGTGGCGCGGGCCTGTGCAAATTCGCCTTGCTGGCGCTGCGCGATGGCCTGCGCGTTCAGGGCGGCCAGCGCACTGCCGGAGGCATCGGTGCGCTCGGCCTTGCCCCAGCGTGCCGGGCGCAGCGTGCGCAGCGCGGTGAAGCTGCGCTGCACCCACTCGTCATACACACCGCGGGTGCTTTGGTCGGCGTTCAGCTCATGCAGCGCGATGGCCTTTTCCTCGAACGGGAAGGCCTGCTCTTCCAGCAACACGTTGTACTGCTCCAGCTCCAGCTTGCTGAGCTTCTTGGGGCGCTGTGAATCAAGCAAGGCGCGGCCGAAGTCCTGGTAGAGCGCCGCCGTGTGGAAGGTGGCAGAGGTCACCACTTCAGCCACACCACTGTCGGCCGCCACGGCGTAGGCCTTGAGCGTTGCGTCCATCTGGGTGCGCTTGGTCTTGAGGGACTTCTGCAGCGGCTCCACCAGGGCCACCTTGCGGTAGCTCTCGAACTGCGGCGCTGCCAGTGCCAGGGCCGCTTGTGCGCCCAGCAGGCGGGTGCGGGCGGTGCGGGCCTCGCCACCGGCGGCTTCCGTCTCGAAGAGCTCACGCTGCCAGGCCAGCTCGCGGGCGCTCGCGCCGTCTTGCCGGGCGAAGAGCGCCAGGCGGGCGCGGGCCTCGGTGGCCACAGCCAGGCGCTGCGGGCCCAGGCGCAACACGCGCTCCCAGGCGCTGGCGGCTTGCTTGCGGCTGGCCACCACGGCGGCGGGGGCCTGGCCGGGCGCGGCCTGGGCCTTGTCCAGCAGCTCGGCCGCCTGCCACCACAACTCGCGCGCCTTGGCGGCATCGCGCTCGGCGGTGGCCAGCTTTTCGACCTCGGCGGCGGCAGCAGCCCAACGCCCCTGCTCGGTGTAGGCCAGAGCCAGACGCGCCGGCACCTGTGCCTGCAGCGGGTCCGCCGGGAAGCGGGTGCGGAAGTCTTCCAGCAGCGCCGTGGCCGCGGTCCAGTCTTTCAGGGCCAGCCACTGCGCGGCGGCATCGAACTGGGCGGCCACACGCACCGGTGATTGCGGCGCGTCTTGCGCCACCTTGGCGAACAGGGCGGCAGCCTCGCGCTGGCGGCCGGCATCACGCGCCTGCTCGGCCTGCTTGTAGAGCGCCGCAGCCAGGCGGTCAGACACGGCATTGCGGCCGGTGGCGTTGTCGGGCGTCAGCCCCAGCACGGCGCGGGTGTGTTGCTCCGCCTGGGCAAATTCGCCGGCGGCAAAGGCGGTGTGCGAGAGCACGTTCAGCGCCACGCGGCGCTGCTCCGCCGGCGCTGCGGGTTGCAGGGCCAGCACCTGTTTCGCTACGGTCTGGGCCTGGGCGCTGTCGCCGAGTTGGTAGAGCGTGTCGGCGGCATTCGCCAGCACCGGTGCCGTGCGGGCATCGGCCGGGAAGGCGGCGGCAAACCGCAGCGCGCTGCTCACACCTTGCCGGCGCAGGGCCGGACGAGCGTCGGTGCCAGCATCACGTTCCTGCCGGGCCAGGGCCAGCAGCGCGCTGTAGCCGGCATCGGCACTGCGGGCATGCGCCGGATAGCCATAGGCGCTGCGCTCGAAGGCCTCGGCCGCTTCGGCCGGGCGCTGGTGGTCCAGCAGCAGCTCGGCCAGCAGGAACTGGCGCTGCGCGGCGTCGGCCTCGTCAGGAAAGGCCTGCAGGCTCTCGCGGTACCAGCGCACGGCCATCGCCACATCGGCGGGCAGGTGCTGGCGCTGGGCGGCGGCGTGGTAGTGGCGGGCCAGTTCGTTCAGGTGGGTGCGCACCAGCGGGCGTGCCTGCTGCCAGGCGGCCGGGTTGGCCTTGGCGAAGTCGCCCTGAGCCGCGTACTGCTCAACGAAGGCCTGCTTGGCCTGCAGCGCGAGCTGCTCGAACCCGGCGGCGCCGAAGATCTCGATGACCTGCGATTGCATGGCCGGCGCCTGGGCGTCCAGCGGGTGCCGTTTCACGAAGGCCAGGCAGGTATCGGCCGCATCTTTCGGGCGGTCCTGCTTCAGGTACAGCGCAGCCAGTTGCTGGTGCAGGCGCACCTCGTAACTCTGGCGCGCCGGGCTGGTCATCAGCGGCGGAATGCTGGCCGCGCCCTGCAGGTTTTCCAGCGCCAGGCTGACGACGCGGAAGCTGTCTTCCACCAGCTCGCGGTCACCGCGGCTCAGGCCCGGCAGGGCGTCCAGCGGCAGCGCGTTGTTGGTGTGCGCCAGCTTGCCGTCGAGCACGCCCAGGAAGGAGGCCAGGGCCGGCTCCAGGCGCGCCTGCTTGAACTGCGCCCAGCCTTGCATGTATAGCGCGCGGTCGCGGTAGGGGTTGGCATCGGGGCTGGCCAGCACACGGGCGTAGGCCTGCTCGGCCGCCGGGTAGCGGCGCGCCGTGAACAGCAGCTCGCCGCGGCGGAACTGGGCTTCGTCGCGCACGGCGGTGTCGGGGTAGCGCGCCACGAGCCGGTCGAGCACCGCCAGTGCCGTGTCCAGGTCGCCGCCTTGTTCATGGGCGCGGGCCAGCTGGTAGAGCACGCGGTCGTTGTCCGGGTCGTCAGGGTAGGCCTTCAGATAGTCCTGGTAGCCCTTGATGGCGGCCTTGTAGTCGGGCGCACCGGCGGCCGTGGTGGCGTTGGCCACATCGCTGTCGGTGCCGGCCAGGCGCGCGTCGCTGCGGTCCATTTCAAGGTCGCCCAGGCGGCGCAGGGCCTGGGCCCGCTGCGGTGCGGTGGGCTGTGCGGCCAGCAGTTCGCGCCAGGCGCGCAGGGCGCGGTCTTCGTCGCTGGCCAGGCGTTGGGTGCTGTCTACCGGCACGCTGCGGCCACGCAGGGCGCGCAGCGTGGGTTCGTTGTCGCCGGGCAGGGTGCGTGGGCTGTTGCTGCTGCAGGCGCTGAGCAGCAGGGCGCTGCCGGCCAGGGCCCACCACGGGTGCGGGGCGGCGATGCGGGGTTTAACGGGGCGCGCCACGGGGGGCCTCCTGGGGCTGGCGGGCTCGGTCGTGCAACTGGGCCATGGCAAAACGCGCCTGGGTGCTGTAGTGCACCAGGCGCTCTTGTTGGTCGATCAGGCTGGCGGTGGCCAGCGCCTGCAGCGCCTGCGCCTGGGCGCGGGTGGCTGCGGCGATCGGGGCTTGCAGGGTCTTGATGCGCTCGGCCAGACCTTGCAGCCGGCCATCGAAGCCGTTCAGGCGGGCCGTCTCGTCGATCTGGGCCTGGGCCAGCGCCGCCTTGCGTGCGGTGGCTTCGTCCAGTTCGGTGCCCGCCCGGGCGAGGGCGCGGGTGCTGGTCCACAGGCGTTCTGGAAAGGCCTGGGCCAGCTCCCACTGCAACACGCCTGCGGCCAGGCGCAGGCGCTCGGCGGCCTGGGCGGGCAACTCTGCCGGTGCATCTTTGACAGCGGCCGGTGCGCTGGCAAGTTGACCTGGCAACTCAGCCAAACGCTGGCGCGCCTGGGCCACCCGCTTGAGCAGCGCCTGCTGCCGCTCGTCGGCATAGGCCAGGCCATCGGCATCTGCGCGCGCCTGGTCATTCGCGGCCTGCAGGGCCGCCAGGCGTTGGGCCGGCGCCGTCAGGTCGATCTGCAGGCCCTGGTTGCGGATGCCCGGCGCACGGCCGGCAAACACCGCGCGGCGGTGGTCGATCATGTCTTGCCAGGTGCCGAGGCGCTCCTGCCAGTCGGCCAGGTTGGCGCGCAGGAATTGCAGGTCACGCAGGGTCTTGAAGCCTTCCTGGAAATCGTGGCTGGCGAGCACCGGCGCGAGTTGCGCCGCGTGGGGCAGCTCAGGCAGCGTGTCGGTCTGGGTGAACCAGCTCAGCGAGGTCTCGGGGTTCAGGGCCAGCAACTCGTTCAGCCAGGCGCCACCACGCAGGGTGGCCAGGGCCTGGTTGAGCGAGGCTTGCTCGGTCTGGAAGTCGGTGAGGGCCTGCTCGTAGCGGACCAGCGCCTGGCCGTCGGCGCCCAATTCAGCCAGTGCGTGCGGCAGGGCCAGCCGGGCTTCGAGTACCGCGGCGTCCTGGCTGTTGCGGCCGGCCAGTTCGGTCCAGGGCACCAGGGCATGGCGCGGCTGCTGCATCTGCAGGGCCGCCCAGCCGAAGCCCAGCAGCGCCTTGTTCGACACCGCGCCGTTCAGGCGCACACGCTCCAGCCACTCGCGGGCGCGCACCGGCTCGTTGCGCTGCAGGGCGGAAAAGCCCAGCGCCAGATTGGCCTGGTCGCGCAGCTTGCGCTGTTCTTCGTTGGCGGCGGCCTGTTGCCCCAGCTCGTCGAGCCAGCGCTCGCCGGCCTCCGTGCTGCCGCTGCGAATCAGGGCCACGCCGAGGTTGAACCGCGCGAAGCGGCCGGCATCGGCGTCCACCACAGCCAGCTGGTCGCTGGCCTGAAAAGGCTTGATGAACCACTGGCCCACCCGCTGCCACCAGGGCAGCTCGGCCACCACCTCGCGGGCGGTGCCGCCGGTGCTGGCCTTGAGGGCTTTCATCAACACCTTGGCCTCGGCCGCGCGGGGCGGGGCGCTGGCCAGCGGCTGCAGCACGGTGGCGGCGGCCTGCGGGTCGTCCAGGGCCAGCAGCACCTGCGCCTGCAGCAGCGTGCGGGCTTCTTCCAGCTCAGGGGGCAGGGGCGTGCTGATGCGGGCCAGCGCGTCGCCGGCCTCGGCCACCAGCCCGCGGCTGAAGCGCACCTTGGCCAGCCAGAACCAGGCGCGGCTGCGCACGGCCGGGGTGCTGTTGCCGTCGATCAGCCGCTCGAACACCTCGCCGGCCTGCTCATGCAGGCCCCACGACAGCAGCATGCCGCCGCGCAGCACTTCGGCCTCGTCGTCATGCGGTGACACGCGCTGGAAGTGCTGCGACACCATCAGGCTGGTGAGCGCGGTGAAGTGCTGGTCTTGGTAAAAATGGAAAAGCGCGTCGCCCCAGGCCGGGGCCTTGACGGTGTGCGCCGTGGCCGGCAAGGGGTCGTCGGCCTGTGCGGCGGCGGGCAGCGCATGCAGCGCCGCGGCCAGTGCGCAGGCGAGTGCGCGGGCCGATGCACCGCGCTGCGGCCTGGGCGACAAGGGTCGTTGCAGCATCACGGCCAGACTTTGACGTCGAACTCTGGCTGCAGCTTGCCGAGCTTGTCGCGGATGCGCAGTTCCACGTAACGCGGCTCGCTGCCCTTCTCGAACTTCAGCGTGGTGGCGCGCTTGTAGTCGCGCTCATGCGGGCCCTTGCCGGTGAAGAAGGCGGTGATCTCATGCTCACCCGCACGCAGGTTGCCCACGAACAGGCGCTGCACGCCGCCGCGCTGCAGCGCAGCCACTTCCAGCGGGGTGTAGAGGTAGTTGGCCACCACCTTGTCGTCGAGCTTGACCTGCACCGAGTCCAGCTCGAACAGCTTGCCCACGTCCAGCGACACGAACAGCGCCACCTGCGTGCTGGCCGGGAACAGCAGCTCCTCCTCCAGCACCAGCAGGTCGCGGTTGAGCTTCAGCACCTGGTCTTTCAGGGCCTGGGCCTGGGTGTCCAGCGCGCCGGGGGGCAGGGCGGCTGGCGCGGGGGCCGATGTGGCGGGTGTTGAAGCGGCTGGTGCCGGAGCCGCGGGTGCGGCCGGCGCTGCCGCTTGGGCAGCCACCTGCGCAGCCGCCACGCCGGCGCTCAGGCACAGGCCCGTCAGCAGGCCGGCCTGCAGCCACTGGCGAGCGGCTTGGCGCAGCTTCAGCATCAACCGGGCGGCAGCTGCAACAGCTGCAACAGCGGCGGGGGCGGCGGAGGAGTGTTCACGAGCAGTCATCAGAATTTCGCCGTTGCGTAGAGTTGCAGCACTTGGCCGGTGAAGCCGTAGGGGCGGCCGGTCCGGATGTCGGTGAAATGCTGGTAGTTGAAGCGCAGCACCTCGAGCGCGCCGTGCAGCTTGAGCTGCCAGGCTTGCGCGGTCGGGCCGCCGGGTGTCCAGGTCAGCTTGGCGCCGAGCGAGGTGCCGGTGAAGGCGCTGAGCTGGCGGTTGCGGGTGACGTATCGGGTTTCGCTGTCGGCGTTGTCGCTGAAGAACAGCGCGTCGCTCTGCCGGTTGAAGCGCACGTAGCCGTCGGCCAGCCAGGCGTCGCCGAAGTAGCGGCTGTAGCCCGCTTCCACGGTGTGGGCCTGCACGGCCCAGGTGTCGCGGTAGTAGCGGTATTCGGCGCGCACGGCGCTGCGCAGGCCGTCGCTGCCCACATCGCCGATCAGTCTGAACTTGATGGCGCGGCCATTGCGCGTGCGTGGCACCCGCTCGGGCACCGCACTGCCAAACACCTGCGCCACGCGGTAGGGGCTGCCGAGGTAGCCGTCGTCGGCCAGCGCTTCGCCGTTCACGCTGAGCACCCAGCGCGGGCTGAGGATCTGCGTCAGGCCGAGGCGGTATTGCCAGTGGCGGGCACGGTCGTTCCACGCCACCTCGTTGTGCTTGCCCACATCGTCTTGCCCGCGCGCAAAGCCCAGGCTGATGGTGCTCATGCCGCCGAACACTTCCTGCGAAATGTCGGCCGACACGGTGGTGGCCGTGTAGTCGGGCTCCGAGCTGCGGCTGACGCCGACATGCAGCAGCGCATCCTGCACCGCGTGGTCCACGCCCATCGTCCACTCGGTGCGGTTTTCTCGGTACGGGCTGGCGGTGGTCACCACGTCGATCGACGCGTTGCTGACCATGTCCACATACAGCGCGCCGGTCACCGAGAACTTGTCGGCCAGGCTCTTGCGCACCAGCAGCGCCGGGCCCGTGGCGCGCACGCCGCCGCCGTTGTAGACATGCACCATGGCTTCGGCGCGGTCTTCGGGCAGGTCCACTGCACGGGCTGTCGGGGCCATCAGCGCAGCACCGCTGGCCAGGCCGAGGGCCTTCAACAGCCCGCCGTTCGAAAGCAGGCCCTTCAGCAGCGCCAGGCCTCGCAGCGCCAGGCGGCGCACGTCGTCAATTGCAGCCACAGCCGCCTCCTTGCACGCCGGTGGCGCCACGCGCGCCTTCACGCACGCTGTAGACATGGTCGCGGTGCTTGTCGGCGAGCTGGTCGCGCGAGAAGGCCATGATCGGATCGGCCAGGCGCTCGCGCTCGTACGGCTTCACCCAGGGCTCGACCGCGCAGCCGCTGCACAGGGCGGCGATGCTGGCCAGGCTGAGCCAGGTGATCAGGCGGCTTGGTTGATGACGTGTTTCGCGCATGGGGTCAGTCCTTCAACAGGCTGCGGATCTGCTGTTCGTAGAGCTCCGCAAAGCCCTCGCGGTAGCCCTTGTGCACGTGCCGCACCTGGCCGTCACGGTCGATCAGCACGGTGGAGGGCATGCTGGCCAGCGCATAGAGCTTGCTGACCTGCTTCTCGCTGTCGAGCAGCACCGGGAAGTTCACGCCCAGCTTGCGGGCCACGTCGGCCGTGTTGCGGCTGTCGTCGTCCACGTTCACGCCCACCACCGTCAGGCCGGCGGCGCGGTACTTGGCGTGCAGGCGGGTGAGCTGCGGCATCTCTTCGCGGCAGGGCGCGCACCAGGTGGCCCAGAAGTTCAGCAGCACCACCTGGCCACGCAGCTCGCGCAGGCGCAGCGTCGGGCCGTCGAGTGCGCGCAGGGCGAAGTCGGGTGCGGGCTGACCGGGCGCAGGGTTGGCGTTGGCTGATGACCCAGCCAGGCCCGCCGTGCCCGCCAGGCCCAGCACCAGCGCGTGGCGGCGGTTCAGCGCGGCGGTGAGTTGTGAGGAGCGTGAAGACATGCGGCGGGTCATCAGAAGAAGAAGGACACGCCCGTGCTCAGTTCCAGGTTGTGCGTGGTTTCGCGCTTGCCCAGCAGGTCGACCGAGAAGATGTGGTCGCGCATGTCGATGCGCACGGCCGCCCAATCCCGCAGGAACACCTTCATGCCCACGCCGAGGTTGAAGCCCTGCTGGCGCTGGCCGTTGAACTTGGTCGTGCCCACGCCGCCGATCAGGAACACCGACGACGGCTTGGCGTTGTCGCGGCCAAAGAACACCTCGCCCGGCAGCAAGTTCACCGCGGCCGACAGGTTGGCGTACTGCAGCTTTTCATTGCCCGGCGTGAAGATGCCGCCCGGCAGCACACGCGTGAAGGCTTCATCGCTGACCGTGGTGCGGCCCAGGGCTGCTTCCACGAACCAGTCTTCGGTGATGTGATAGCCCACGCGCAGGCCACCCACGGCGCTGGCGCCGAAGTTCTGGGTCGAGAACGCACCGCCGAACAGGCCGGCCTCGAAGTCGTTCGACGGGAAGCGCGGCAGGCGTACATCGCGGCGGTCCACCTGCGGCACGACCACCTGGTTGCTGCTGTCGGCGGGTGCCTTCACTTGCGCCAGGGCGGGGGCACTGAGTTGCAGCGCAGTGAGGGCCAGCATCAGCTTGGGCAACTGGCGGGTGAATGCGTTCATGGAAACGTGACGGGGCATGGCGGGCCTCAGAAGAAGAAGGAAACGCCGGCGGTGAAGGCGCGGTACTCGGCGCTTCGCTCGTCGGACAGGAAGACGCTGTGCAGGGTCCAGTCGGCCCGCAGCACGAATCGGTCGCTCAGGTGATAGCGCGCGCCCAGCATCACCTGGGCCATGTTGGCGTTGGTGACGCTGTTGTCGACCAGGCTCTTGTTCGGCACGTTCAGGAAGCGGCCCACGCCGATGCCGAAAAACGGCGACAGGCGCTGGTTGAACCAGGGCTCGCTCAACAGGTTCACCTGCCACAGGCTGGAGCCCGAGAACACGCCTTGCACCTGGCTGGCACTGGCTTCCAGCGACAGCGTGTCGGACATCCGGTAGCCGGCCCACAGGCGGATCACCGGCTCGCTCTTGAAGCGGCCGTAGGCGGCGCCCATCTCGACGCGGCGGCGCAGGTAGTCGTCGATCACCACGTCGCGGAAGGGCCGCGCGGCGCCGGCTTCGGCCAGCGTGGTGGACAGCTGTTCGCGGTGCACCCAGCCCAGTTGGCCGGTGGCAGCGCGCACCTTGTACCAGTCGGTGTGGCGGAGCTCGATGCTGACCCAGGCGTCACGCTCGGCGACGAAAAACACCGGGTAGCCACGGCCCGGGCCGGTGTGCAGCTCCAGGTACGGGGCGGTAACGCGCACACGCGCCACCTTGGCCAGGCCGGGCTGGGCGTCGGTGTCTGCCGGGGCTTGGGTTTCGGTTGGGCTTTGCGCTTGTGCAAGCAGCGGCAGGCTCAGCACACCAGCCACCAGCACATTCGGAAGACGTTTCATGGGGATGTTCTCAAAGGCCTGTGTTGCAGGTGCCCGTCGCCGGATCGGCCGGCGTGAACAGGGCCCACGAGGCGTTGCTGAACTCGTCCTGGCCAGCGGGGGCCGGGTGCTCGATCCAGTAGCGCATCAGCCTGGCGGCCGGGTCCTGGTCACTCGCCAGGATGACGCCGCCGCCATGCAGCACGCCCTTCACCAGTGGCTTGGTCAGCAGCCGGCTTTGCGCGGCGTCACCGGCCACCGACACACCCAGCGACGAGTAGTAGTTGCGGTACATCTCGGTGGCCCGCACCTTCTCTGCGGTGTTGGCGGCATCAGCCAGGTCCACCAGCGCGGCGTTCTCGATGATGCGCAGTGCACCGCCGGTGCCGTTGGCATTCGAGTGGCAGCCGCTGGCCGCACAGGTGTTGGTGCCCGTCGGCCCGGCCAGCGGCGTGACGAGCAGTGGCTGGATGCAGCGCTGGAAATACTCGAACGACAGCTTGGTGCCGCCAGTGCCCGCCGGGTTGGCCACGTCGGCCGGGTTGGCCAGCGGGTTGCCACCGCCGCCACAGGCCGTGAGCAGGGCGCAGGCGCCAAGCACCAGCATGCGGGCGGGCGACATCAGGTGCGCGCATCGGCGCGAAGGCTGCAGCAGGTTCATGGCGTGGAGGCGGCGCAGCCGCTGGCGATCCAGTTCAGGATCGTGGTGTAGGCGGCGCCGGTGGTGGGCAGCGGTGCCACCGTCTGGCGCGTGGCACCGGCCGGGTGCGGCACGGTGGACGGCTTGGTCAGCAGCGGGTTGCTCGCGGCCTTGCAGGTGTCGTTGATCATCGACAGCGTGACGTTGAAATCGCCCTCGGCGCTGCCGGTCAGCACGAAGCGGTTGTTGCGGAAATCGCCGCCCTTGTTGCTGCCCACCGCCATGTGGCAGTTGGTGGCGCAGGTGCTGCGCAGGATGGGCAGTACCTTGGCCTCGAAGCTGGCCTGGTCGAGCGTGGCGACGTTGCGCACGCCGGCATTCGCATCAAACGGGTCGTTGTAGTACTTGCCGCCCAGGTCCATCCATTCGGCCAGCAGGCGCTTTTCGGCGCTGTTGAGCATCAACGCGTGGTCAGGCGCGGTGGCCGGCGGGTTGGGGTGGGCCGTGCGTGACGCGCTGTCGGCCATCAGGCTCTGGCCCGAGAGAATCTCCATCAGCCGGCTCTTGCGCGCCATGCCCACGGCGTCGCCTTCGCTGGCGCTGGCGTCGACCAGCGCCGCGTCGCGCACGATCTCGATGACGCCCTCGCGCACCCGGGTCCTGGGCAGGCCGGTGGCCGGGTCGATGACCGGGTCACCCAGCAGCAGTTCCTGGTACGACTGCAGGCGGCCGATGCCGGCCAGCGTGCCGCTCAGGTCGAGCTTGCTGGCGGCGTTGTGGCAGGTGGTGCAGGTGCGGCTGCCGCGGTCACGGCTCCAGAGCGGCTGGATGTGCTCGGGGTAATTGATGATGCCGTTCACCGGTGCCAGCGTGGCCAGGTCTTGCGCAGCGGTGGCATTGCCGGTGTAGCGCAGGCTGATGGCCGGACGCGCCGTGACGCCGGTCTGCGTGGTGTCGGCCCACACGTCGCGGTAGAGCAGGTCGGCGGTCAGCTTCAGCACGTCCGCATCCAGCCGGCTGCGGGTCGATGCCATGGTCTCGCCGCTCAGGTGGGCACTGGCCAGGGCGCGCGTCAGGCTGGCCGGCATCGTGTTGACGATGTTGCCGCTGTTGAGCGAGGCGCCGCGGCGCGGGCTGTGGCAGCCGTCGCAGGTGCGGCGCTCGCCCGGCCGGACCTGGATCCAGTTGGTGTGCGTCTGGTAGGCGCGGCCCTGCTCGTCCACCACGGCCAGCGCGATGGGCACATCGGCGGGCACGACCAGCTTGAACGAGCCATCGGGCTCGATGGGTGCATAGCCCAGGATCTGCTGCGGCTCGAAGTCGGTTTCACCGATGGCGCGGCGCAGGCCCATGCTGCCCGAGGGCGGCGCCACCGCCCGCAAGGCGCGCACGAAACGGGCGGGCGAGCAGCCGTAGGCGGGGTCGGCCGGGTCTTTCATGCGCAGCAGGTCGGCCACCTGGCTGCGGGTGTCCAGCGCGTCGGTGGGCGCGGTCTTGGCGATGGCGGTGGTGCAGCCGGCGCGCAGGTCGGCGGCGGTCAGCACGGCGTCGCCCATGCGGCCCAGGCCGTCGGTGTCGTACACGCTGCGCACTTCCAGCAGGCCCTGGTCCTTGGCGGCCAGGTCGGTGTCCACGTTCGCGGTCTGGATGATGTTGGGCTCGGTGCGCGGCAGCAGCGCGATCGGGTCGGTGAACATGAAGCCCGCAGGCGGCGTGGCCACGTTCAGCCAGGTCTGCTGCGCCGGGTCAAACATGTAGATGGCGTAGTGCGGGCGCACGTTGTCGAGCACGGTGTCGCCGGCCTGGTCTTCGAGCGTGCGCTCGTCGTCCGAGAGCAGGGCGATCTCGGCCTCGGTCAAGGTGGCGCAAGACACCACATTGCCGGCCTTCGTCACCTCGCACGGCTTGTAGGCCACCAGCAGGCGGTTGCTGCCGTCCCACAGCGGGTAGGGCGTCGTCACACGGCCATAGCGCGAGAAGCCGCGGCTCATGTTGAGCTCCTGCCCGGTGATCTGCTGCTGCCCGCCGGTGGCTGGCACGGTGCTGTTGGCCGGTGTGTTCTGCTCCGAGTAGTTGGCTGCATCCACCAGCACCAGCGCGCCGCCCTCATGGGTGCGCGACAGCGGCATCAGGTCCGAGCTGAGGAAGCCCTTGTACTTGCCCGCCGGGTCCATGTCGCGCGGGTTCAGGAAGCTGTTGCCCTCGCTGTGGGCGCCGTACAGCACGAACATGTCGGTGCCGTCGGGCTTCATGCGGAAGACCTTGAAGTGGTTGCGCCCGCCGACGTGGTCCCAGCGCGAGAACATCACGTCGCCATTCGGCCGGATCACCGGGTTGCGGTCATGGCTCTGGTTCGACGAGATCTGGGTGATCTCGGCGCCGTCGGCCGTCATCGTGTGCAGGTTCATCACCCGCTCGCGTTCGTACTCGTCGAGCGCGAAATAGCTGCGGCCCAGTGCCTGGGTGTGGCGGGTCTTGGTCTGGCGGTTCGAGGTGAAGACGAAGCCGCGCTTGCCGGGCAGGTAGACCGGGTCGACGTCGTCGTCGGTGGTGGAGCTGGTCAGGCGGCGAAAGGTGCCGCCCGTCAGCCCGCCGGTGCTCATGTCGTATTCCCAGATGTTCCAGCGTCCGGTGCAGGCGGCCACATCGCCGATCTTCGAGGTGTTGCTGGTGGGGCAGCGCATGGAGAACACCACCTTCTTGCCGTCGTACGACACCTCGGGGTCGGAGGCATCGCCTTCGCCCTGCGTGAAGCGCGCGGTGAGGTTGTGTTCGGTGGCGCTGGGTGATGATTTCTCGCGCAGCATCAGGTCGCCGCCGGCCGCGAAGTTGCCGCCGTCGGTCGGGTTCAGGTTGATGCTGTCGGCGCGCTTCACATAGACGATGGGCACGTCGCCGGCCACCACCAGGGTGCTGTCTTCGCCCTTGCCGCCCCCGGAGCAGGCCACAAGGCCCGCCACCAGGCCCATCAGCGTGACGGCGGCAACGCCGCGGGTGGTGGGCAGGCGGCAGGGGAGCAGGTGTTTCATGGTGCGTGCCTGTGTCATCAAGGGGTCAAGCGAGGGCCTGTTGCAGGCCGGCAGAAAAATGCAGCGCGCCGTCGGCGTCCACCACCACGGCGTCCAGCCCTGGCAGGGAGTCGATCAGTGCAAGGCCGCGACGCCGGCCCATCACGAACACGGTCTTGGACAGCGCCTCGCAGCTCAGGCCGTCGTCGCCCAGCACGGTGACGCTGCGCACGTCGCGCGGCGATTGGCCGGTGCGCGGGTCCAGCAGGTGGTGGTGGCGCAGGCCACCACGCTCGAAGAAGCGCTCGTAGTCGCCCGAGGTCGACACGGCGGTGTCTTGCAACGGCAGCACGGCCACAGCCTCGCCGGCCTGGCGCGGGTCGCGGATGGCTACGGTCCAGGGGCGGCCGCGGCGGTCGCCCAGCACATGGCTGTCGCCACCGGCCGCCACCATGGCGTGATGGATGCCGCGCTGGCGCAGCAGCGCCACGGCGTTGTCCACGGCGTGGCCCTTGGCAAAGCCGCCGAGGTCGATGCGCATGCCGGGTCGGCCGAAACGCAGGGTGCCGGCCTGGCGGTCCAGCTCCAGCAAGCGCCAGTCGACGCAGGCCAGGGCGTTGGTGAGCGTGGCGGCATCAGGGGCGGTGCCGGCGCGGTAGTCGTAATGCTGGCCGACGGCCGCATAGGTGATGTCGAACGCGCCGTCCGACAGGGCCGACAGATCGAGTGCGCGGCCCAGCAGACGGGTCATCTCTTCGCTGAGGGCCACCGGGTGGTGGGCGGCCTCGCGGTTGATGCGTGTCAGCTCGGAGTTCGCCAGGTGCGGGCTGAAGGTGTCATTGATGCGCTGCATCTCGGCCATCACGGCGTCCAGTGCGGCGGTGGCTTCTGCGGCATCAGCGGCCCACAGCTCGGCGCTCACAGCCGTGCCCATGGTGCTCAACTGTGCGCTGAACCAGCCGGGCTTCGTCACCACTTGTTGCAGTTTGGCGCCGGCAGGCCGGCCCGCCCAGCGCTGGAGCAGGCGGGTGGTGCGGTCAGGCAGCAGCGCATCGAGCAAGCTCATGCGGTGCTCCGGGCAGGCAGCGGTGAGAGGGTGGCGTCGCGCATCGGCTGGGGGTTGAGACTGCGGCCCCGCCGTGCCGGATTGCTCTGGCGGTGCGGGCTTGATCGGGCGGAAGCGGCGCGACTGTATCGCGGGGGTTCCGTGCCAAAGGTAACGAGCGGTACGACGTTGCAACCGTGCGAATCAGTGGTTTGTCACGAGGCTGTCGCACGCCTGAGAGGGGTGGCCGTGCGGGCAGACCCGGGCGCGACTTCTATAATCGAAAGTTCCCTTCAACCTCGCAGCTGACAGCGGCGGCCTGATGCCCCTGCCAGCTCCGACTTTTCAGTCGAAAGTCCCGGATGAAAGCCTCCGAGATCCGCCATACCTTCCTGAAGTTCTTCGAATCGAAGGGCCACACCATCGTCGCCTCGTCGCCCGTGGTGCCCGGTGACGATCCGACGCTGCTGTTCACGAACGCAGGCATGAACCAGTTCAAGGACGTGTTCCTGGGCTTCGACAAGCGCGCCTACAGCCGTGCCACGACGAGCCAGAAGTGCATCCGCGCAGGCGGCAAGCACAACGACCTGGACAACGTCGGCTACACCGCGCGTCACCACACCTTCTTCGAGATGCTCGGCAACTTCTCGTTCGGTGACTACTTCAAGCACGACGCCATCCAGTACGCCTGGGAACTGCTGACCCAGCACTTCAAGCTGCCGGCCGAGAAGCTCTGGGTCACCGTCTACTCGGAAGACGACGAGGCCTACGAGATCTGGAACAAGGTGGTGGGCGTGCCCGCCGAGCGCATCGTGCGCATCGGCGACAACAAGGGCGGACGCTACATGTCCGACAACTTCTGGATGATGGGCGACACCGGCCCGTGCGGCCCGTGCACCGAGATCTTCTACGACCACGGCCCGGACGTGGCCGGCGGCCCCCCGGGCAGCCCGAACGAAGACGGCGACCGCTACATCGAGATCTGGAACAACGTGTTCATGCAGTTCAATCGCACCGAAGACGGTGTGATGCACAAGCTGCCGAAGCCGAGCGTGGACACCGGCATGGGCCTGGAGCGCTTGGCCGCCGTGCTGCAGCACGTGCATTCGAACTACGAGATCGACACCTTCGTGGCCCTGCTGGCCTCGGCCAAGCAGGCCGTGGACGCCGCCGGTGGTGGTGACTGTGACGCTGACAGCGCTTCGCTGAAGGTGATCGCCGACCACATCCGCGCCTGCAGCTTCACCATCGTCGACGGCGTGATTCCAGGCAACGAAGGCCGCGGCTATGTGCTGCGCCGCATTGCCCGCCGCGCCATCCGCCACGGCTACAAGCTCGGCGCCCGCGTGCCGTTCTTCCACAAGATCCTGCCGGCCCTGGTGGGCCAGATGGGCGACGCCTACCCCGAACTGCGCCAGGCCGAAGCCCGCGTGACCGAGGTGCTGCGCCAGGAAGAAGAACGCTTCTTCCAGACCATCGAGCGCGGCATGGACATCCTCGACACCGCGCTGGCCACGGGCACGCGCCAGATCGACGGCGAAACCGCGTTCAAGCTGCACGACACCTTCGGCTTCCCGGTCGACCTGACCGCCGATGTGTGCCGCGAGCGTGGCGTGACGGTGGACCAGGCCGGTTTTGACGCCGCCATGGCCCGCCAGCGCGACCAGGCCCGTGCCGCCGGCAAGTTCAAGATGGCCGCTGGCCTGGAGTACAGCGGCGTGGCCACGGCCTTCCACGGCTACGAGCACCTGAACTGCGACACCTCCAAGGTGGTGGCGGTGTATGTGGACGGCACTTCGGTGGCCGAGGCCCAGGCCGGTGACGACGCCGTCATCGTGCTGGACCACACCCCGTTCTACGCCGAGAGTGGCGGCCAGGCCGGCGACAGCGGTGAGTTCCGCAACGCCAGCACCCGCGTCGTGGTGGAAGACACCATGAAGATCCAGGCCGACGTGTTCGGCCACCACGGCCGCGTGGTGGAAGGCAGCGTCAAGGTCGGCGACAGCTTCGCCGCCAAGGTGAATGCCGAGGTCCGCGCCAAGACCGTGCGCAACCACAGCGCCACCCACCTGATGCACAAGGCCCTGCGTGAAGTGCTGGGCGCCCATGTGCAGCAGAAGGGCTCGCTGGTGAACGCCGAGCGCACCCGCTTCGACTTCGCCCACACCGCACCGATGACCGAAGCGCAAGTGCGCCAGGTCGAAGCGCTGGTGAACGCTGAAATTCTGGCCAATGCCGGTGCCCAGGCCGAAGTGATGGCCCTGGACGACGCGCAGAAGAGCGGCGCGATGATGCTGTTCGGCGAGAAGTACGGCGAGACCGTGCGCGTGCTGTCGATCGGCTCCAGCAAGGAGCTGTGTGGCGGCACCCACGTGAAGGCGACGGGCGACATCGGCCTGTTCAAGATCGTGGCCGAGAGCGGCGTGGCCGCCGGCATTCGCCGCGTGGAAGCCGTGACCGGCGACAACGCGCTGGCTTATCTGCAGAGCCTGGAAAACACGGTGAACAGCGTGGCGGGTGCCCTGAAGGCAGCCCCGGCTGAAGTGGCCGGCCGCATCGGCAGCCTGCAAGACCAGGTGCGCGCACTGGAGAAGGAAGTGGCGGCCCTGAAGGGCAAGCTGGCTTCCAGCCAGGGCGACGAGCTGGTCAACCAGGCCGTGGACGTCAAGGGCATCAAGGTGCTGGCGGCCGTGCTGGAAGGCGCTGATGCCGCGACGCTGCGCACGACCATGGACCAGCTGAAGAACAAGCTGAAGACCGCAGCCATCGTGCTGGCGGCCGTGGACGGCGGCAAGGTGCAGATCGCCGCTGGCGTGACGACCGACAGCATTGGCAAGGTCAAGGCCGGCGAGCTGGTGAACTTTGTTGCTCAGCAAGTGGGCGGCAAGGGCGGCGGCAAGCCTGACATGGCCATGGCCGGTGGCACTGACGCTGCGGGCCTGCCTGCCGCGCTGGCGGCCGTGGCAGCCTGGGTGGGCGAACGCGCCTGAGTGGCTTGAACACGGCCGGCGGTTTGAAACCGCCCAGGCTCGCCTGAGCCCGTTTGATCAAGGCGCCCGGAACATCTGTCCGGGCGCCTTTTTTCATGCCCGTATCAGCCGTACGACAGCGCGGTGGCCTTGCCCCGGAACACCCGGTAGGCGAACACCGAGTAGCCGATGATGGCCGGCAGTGTAATGCTCACGCCCACCAGGATCACCGAGAGGGATTCCCGTGCGCTGGCGGCTTGCCACAGCGTGAGCTTGTCCATCACCACATACGGGAACAGGCTGTAGGCCAGGCCGATGGCGCCCATGATGAAGACCAGCACCACCGCGCCAAACGGGGCGGCGCACAGCTTGCCGCGCACGCGGTGCGAGTTGAGCAGGCCGCGCGTCACGCCCAGGGCCAGCAGGGTGAACAAGGGAATGGGCAGCAGGGCGATGAACTCCGGCAGTGCAAACCAGCGGGCCCGCACCGTGGCACTGACGAGGGGCGTGGCGATGGAGATCAGCCCCATGCCCACCACCACCGGGCCCCAGGCCCGCTTGGCCCAGTGGATGGCCCGCTCCTGCAGTGCGCCTTCGGTCTTCATCACCAGCCAGCAGGCACCCAGCAGCACATAGGCCGCCGGCAGGGCCAGCGCAATCAGCGCCGCAAAGCCCTGGGCCAGCCCGCCTTCTGCAAAGCCGGTGATGTAGCGGCCCAGCATCCAGCCTTGCGAGGCCGCGGCCAGGCCTGAGCCGGCGATGAACGCCTGGTTCCACAGGCCCTGGTGGGCCACGCGCGCCTTCACCCGGAAGTCGAAGGCCACGCCGCGCAGCGTCAGGCCCAGCAGCATCACGGCCACCGGCAGATACAGGGCTGACAGCACCAGCCCATGCGCCTTCGGGAAGGCGATCAGCAAGATGCCCACGCCCAGCACCAGCCAGGTTTCGTTGGCGTCCCAGAACGGGCCGATGGAGGCCACCATGGTGTCGCGCTCGGCCGCATTGGCCCTGGACATCAACAGGCCCACGCCGAGGTCATAGCCATCCAGCACCACGTAGGTCAGCATGGCCAGGCCCATCAGGGCCATGAAGACGATGGGCATCCAGTCGTTCAGCGGCCAGGCGCTGGTCATCAGGTCGGGGCTCATGCCGCGGCTCCGTTGGCTTGGGTGGCCTTGCCCGATGACGGGCTCACCGGCCCGGCGATCAAGGGCTTCTCGCTCATGTAGCGCAGCACACGCACATAGGCCACGATCAGGCCGGCGTACAGCAGCAGGTAGCCGGTGAGTGTCCAGGCGATGTGCGCGGCGGGCGTGGTCGACACCACATCGGCCGTGCGCAGCAGGCCGTAGACGATGAAGGGCTGGCGGCCGATCTCGGTGACGTACCAGCCGGCCAGCGTGGCCACCCAGCCCGAGAACGTCATCCAGCGCACGGCCTGCAAGGACCAGCGCGGCAGACGCTCAGGCTGCCACTGGGCGCGGCGCAGCAGCCACAGGCCGGCCCAGCTCACCATCAGCATCGCCATGCCGGTGCCCACCATCACGCGGAAGCCCCAGAACAGCGGCGCCACCGGCGGATGCATGCCCTCGAACTCATTCAGGCCGCGGATCTCGCCGTTCGGGTCGTGCGTCAGGATGAGGGACGCGACCTTCGGGATCTCGATGGCCGCATGGGTGGTGCGGGCAGCTTCATCGGGCCAGCCGAACAGCACCAGCGGCGCACCACGCTCGGTGTGCCACACGCCTTCGATGGCGGCGATCTTCTGCGGCTGGTGCTCCAGCGTGTTCAGGCCGTGGGCATCGCCCACCAGGATCTGCAGCGGCATCAGCACCGCGGCCACCGTCAGCGAGGCGCGCAGCACCAGCGGCGCGGCCGGGCTGGCCGTGCCTTGCAGCACCCGCAGCGCGGTGGCGCCGGCCAGCAGGAAGCTGGCGGTCAGGCCCGAGGCCAGCAGCACATGGCTCAGGCGGTAAGGCAGTGAGGGGTTGAACACCACCTCGCGCCAGCTGGCCACATGGAACTCGCCGTTCACCAGCGTGTAGCCGGCGGGCGTCTGCATCCACGAGTTGAGGCTGAGGATCCAGAACGCGCTCATCGTGGTGCCAAACGCCACCAGGAAGGTGGCCCACAGGTGCACGCGCTCCGAGACCCGGTCGTGGCCGAACAGCATCACGCCCAGGAAGGTGGCTTCCAGGAAGAACGCGGTCAGCACCTCGTAGCCCAGCAGCGGCCCGGCGATGTTGCCGACCTTCTCCATGAAGCCCGGCCAGTTGGTGCCGAACTGGAAGCTCATCGTGATGCCGCTGACGACGCCGAGCGCGAACGTCAGCGCGAAGATCTTGGTCCAGTAGCGCCAGGCCAGCAGCCAGCGCTCATCACGCGTGCGCACCCAGCGCCAGCGGAAAAACAGCAGCCACCAACCGAGCGCGATGGTGATGGTCGGGAAGAGGATGTGGAAGGAAATGTTGGCGGCAAATTGCAGCCGCGACAGCAGAAGGGCGTCCATGATTCAACTCTCCTGGCCCGGCAGCTTGAGCTTGCCGGTGAACTCGAGCAGGCGCCCCACCTTGGCGCCCATCTTCATCAGCTTGGACAGCGTCTGCACGTCCATCTGATTCACTTCGTCGAACCACTCGGTGAGCATTTCGATGAGGTCGTGCATCTCGCGCATCTGCGCCTGCGCATGCAGGTCGTCGTCGTTGGTGGCGGGCTGCAGCAGGGCGTCACGCAACATGCTCAGCGTGGGCTCGATCTCGCGGCGGCGGCGCTCCTCGGCCAGCCGGCGGAAGGTGTCCCAGGCATCGCCGGCGGGCTCGAAGTACTCGCGCCGGTCGCCCGTCTGGTGGCGCAGGCGCACCAGCCGCCAGGCCTGCAGCTCTTTCAGCCCCATGCTGATGTTCGAGCGCGAGAAGCCCAGGGTTTCGGCCATGTCGTCGGCGTGGATCGGTCGGGCCGAGATGTAGATCAGCGCGTAGATCTGGCCGACCGTGCGGTTTATGCCCCAGCGGCTGCCCATCTCACCGAAGTGGGTCACGAAGCTGTGCGAAAGCGGGCTGAGTGCGGTCATGGCGATTCGGGTTTTCCTTGATGTGTCGCAATCATATGCTGAACTTTCAGTAATTACTGAAAGTTCAGCAAGGTTGCGTTGTGAGCAGGGAAATGTGGCCAGGCGGCCGCGAAAGCCTCGGCCGACACGGGTGTTGCGGGGCGTGCGTAAGATGGCCGCTTTTCCTGTGCGGACCTGTGTGTCTGCCGAGCCCTTTCATCACGTCGGAGACACCATGACCATCAGCCTCGGCACCGCCAGCCTGCCCGCGTTCACCACCGCCCTGCGCAACCTCGCGCACTGCCTCGAGAAGGCCGAAGCCAACGCCGCGGCCCGCAAGTTCAGCCCGGACGTGTTCTGCGGCCAGCGTCTGGCGCCCGACATGCTGCCCTTCACGGCGCAGATCCGCATCGCCTGCGACGCGGCCAAGAACGGCACGGCCCGTCTGGCCGGCATCGAGGCGCCGAAGTTCGAGGACAACGAAACCACCTTCGCCGAGTTGAAGGCCCGCGTGGCCAAGACCGTGGCCTGGCTCGAGACCGTGTCACCGGCCCAGATCGACGGTCGCGAAGCCGTGGAGATCACCTTCCCCGTGGGCAAGGAAGCCACCCGCACGATGGCGGGCCAGGCCTATCTGCTGCACTGGGTGCTGCCGAACGTGTTCTTCCACGTCACCACCGCCTACGCGCTGCTGCGCCACAACGGTGTGGACCTGGGCAAGATTGACTACCTCGCCGGCGCGTCGGCCTGATCAACCCGCCGGTTCACCTGCACACACCTTTGGCTTCTCGATGAACGTCCAGATCCGCCCTTTTGCACCTGCTGACCAAGGCGCCTTGATCGCCCTGTGGCAGGCCTGCGAGCTGACCCGCCCGTGGAACGACCCGGCCAAGGACATCCGACGAAAGCTGGATGTGGACCCGGCGGGCCTGGGCGTGGCGGTGGATGAGCGCGGTGTGCTGGTGGGCAGCGTGATGGTGGGTTATGAAGGCCACCGCGGCTGGATCAACTACCTGGCCGTGGCGCCGCAGGCACGGCGACATGGCCTGGGCCGGCAGCTGATGGCCTGGGCGGAAGCGCTGCTGGCCGCGCGTGGCTGCCCGAAGGTGAACCTGCAGATCCGCTCCGAGAACACGGCCGTGCAGGCTTTTTACGCGGCGCTCGGCTACACCGACGACTGCGTGATGAGCATGGGACGACGCCTGGAGAGTGACCTGTGAGCCCCGGCGGCCACACGGTGGATGCGACTGACGTGGCGCCCGTGCTGCGCCTGCGCGGCCTGCGCAAGGCCTACGACCTGCAGGTGGTGTTCGACAACGTCAGCCTGCAGATTCACCCCGGTGAGTTCGTGGCGCTGACCGGTGAATCGGGCGTGGGCAAATCGACGCTGCTGAACTGCATCGCCGGCCTGGATCAACCCGACAGCGGTGAGCTGTGGCTCAGCGGCATGAGCGTGCGCGAGCTGGCTGAGCCCCAACTGGCCAAGCTGCGCCGTGAACGGCTGGGCTTCGTGTTCCAGGCCTTCCATGTGTTGCCGCACCTGAGCGTGGCCGACAACGTGGCCCTGCCGCTGCTGCTGCAAGGCCGCGCTGATGGCGCCCGCGTGCAGCAGGTGCTCGATGCCGTCGGCCTGGGCAGCCTGGCCGGGCGCATGCCGGCGCAGTTGTCAGGCGGGCAGTTGCAGCGGGTGGCGATTGCGCGCGCGCTGGTGCATCGCCCGCCGCTGATCCTGGCGGACGAGCCCAGCGGCAATCTGGACCCGGACACCGCCGCGCGAATTCTCGATTTGCTGCAAGAGCAGGTCCGCCAGGAAGGTGCTGCCTGCCTGCTGGTGACGCACTCCCGCAGCGCGGCCAGCCGGGCTGATCGGGTGCTGACCCTCACCGCCTCGGGCATGCAGGCGCCCGACGCCGCTGCCCCAGCTTGCCTGCCGGCCTGATGCGGGCTCTGGACGCCCTGCGCCTGTGGCGCCTGAGCCTGGCTGAATGGCGTGCCCATCCGTGGCGCCAGTTGGCGGCGCTGCTGAGCGTGGCGCTGGGCGTGGCGCTGGCCTTGTCGGTGCACCTGATCAACGGCTCCGCGCTGGCCGAGTTTTCATCGGCGGTGCGCTCAGCCAACGGCGAGCCTGACCTTAGTTTGCAGGGCGCTGCCACCGGCCTGCCCGAAAGCTGGCTGGACACCCTTGCCGCAACGCCCGGCGTGGCGGTGGCATCGCCCCGCGTGCATGCCGACACGGTGCTGCTGCTGCCCGGCGGCCGTACCCACCCGGTGCGCGTGATCGGCGTGGACGCATTGAGCGTGATGGCCGTGGCACCGGAGTTGATGCCGCAGCCCGCCAAGGGCAGCGGGCGCCTGGCGATGCTCGACCCGCGGCTGGGCTTCGCGAATGCGGCCTTGCAGGGGCTGATCGGCCAGGTTGATGCGACCCCTGCAGCAGCCGATTGGCAAGTGCTGGCCCGCGGCAAGCCCTGGCAATTGGTGGCTGGGGGCCAGGTGGCGGCAGGCGGCGGGCCCATTCTGGTGGTCGACATCGCCGCGGCGCAGACGATGCTGGGCCAGCCCGGCCAGCTCAACCGCGTGGATGTGCGGCTGCAGGCCGGCGCAGATGCGGCGTCGGTGCAGCGCGCGCTGGCCGGCCAGCTGCCGCCCGGGGCGCAGTGGCTGGTGCCGGGCGACGGCAACCAGCGGGTATCGAACCTCTCACGCGCTTACCGGGTGAACCTCAGCGTGCTGGCGCTGGTGGCGCTGGTGGTGGGCGGTTTTCTGGTGTTCTCGGTGGTGTCGCTGGCGGTGGCGCAGCGCACGCCGGGCCTGGCCTTGCTGGGCGTGCTGGGCCTGGGTGCGGCCGGCCGGCGCGGCCTGGTGCTGGCCGAATGCGCTGTGACGGGCTTGCTGGCAGGCCTGCTGGGCGTGGCGCTGGGCACGGGCATGGCGATGGCGGCACTGCGCCTGCTGGCCGGTGACCTGGGTGGTGGCTACTTCGCGGGCGTTGCGCCGCAGTTGCAGTGGTCGTGGCCGGCGGCGGCGCTGTGCGTGGGCCTGGGGCTGCTGGCCTCGGTGGTGGGCGGGGCCTGGCCAGCGGCGCAGGCCGCGCGGTTGTCACCTGCGATGGCGCTGAAGGGCCTGGGCGGGCAGGGCGGTCAGGCGCCGCCAGTGTGGCCCGGCCTGTTGATGCTGCTGGGCGGCGCGGGCCTGGCCTTGCTGCCGCCGATCGAAGGCTTGCCGGTGGCCGCCTATGCCGCCGTGGCCGCCTGGCTGGTGGGTGGTATCAGCCTGCTGCCCGCGGTGGTGCGTGTGCTGCTGGGCCAGCGTGGCGCCAGCCCGGCCCGCCATGCGCTGTGGTTGCTGGCGCTGCAACGGGCGCGGCACCACCGGGGCACGGCCACGGCCGCGCTGGCAGGCGTGGTGGCCAGCCTGGCGCTGTGCGTGGCCTTGACGGTGATGGTGGCCAGCTTCCGCTCGGCCGTCACCACCTGGCTGGACACCGTGTTGCCGGCTGATTTGTACGTGCGGGCCGGGCAGGGCGCGGGCGGCGATGTGACCTTCCCCGACGGCCTCGCGCAGCGTCTGGCCAGCGTGCCCGGCGTGGCCCGGGTGGCCGGCATGCGGCAGTTGCAGGTCAGCCTGTCGCCCCGCCAGCCTGAGGTGAGTGTGCTGGCCCGCGACTTGGGTGATGACCCGTCGCAGCACTTGCCGCTGGTGGACGTGGCCTTGCCGCTGCCCGCCGGGCAGGTCGGGCTGTTTGTCAGCGAGGCCATGCTGAGCCTGCACAACGCACGCACCGGCCAGCCGCTGACGATGGTGCTGCCCTCGGGGCCGGTCACCTTCTTTGTGCGCGGTTTCTACCGCGACTACGCCCGCCAGTTCGGCAGCGTCACGCTGGATGAGGCCGATTACCGCCGGCTGACCGGTGATGAGCGACTCACCGACATGGCGCTGTGGCTGCAGCCCGGCGCGGCGCAGGCCCCGCTGCAGGCCGCCATTCGCGCCGTTGTGGCCGAGCTGGGTGGCGCGCCGCAAGCGTTGACCTTTGCGAGCACGGCGCAGCTCAAGGCCATCTCCTTGCAAATTTTTGATCGCAGCTTCGCCGTGACGCGCTACCTGCAGGTGGTGGCCATTGCCATTGGCCTGGCCGGTGTGGCGGCGAGTCTGTCGGCGCAGGTGCTGTCCCGGCAGCGTGAGTTCGGCCTGCTGGCTCACCTGGGGCTGACGCGCAGCCAGGTGATGCGCCTGGTGCTGCTGGAAACCGCCGGTTGGCTGATCGCCGGCGTGCTGGTCGGCCTGGGGCTGGGCCTGGCCATCAGCGCGGTGCTGGTGCATGTGGTGAACCCGCAGAGCTTCCACTGGACGATGCCTTTGCTGGTGCCGCCCGGCCCGGTGGCGGCCCTGTTGGGCGCCGTGCTGCTGGCGGGGCTGGGCACCACGCTGCTCACGGCCCGCCGCGCCGTGCATGCCGACGCCGTGCGCGCCGTTCGGGAGCATTGGTGATGAACGGCCGCACGCCATTCCATGCGCACCGCCGAGCCTGGCTGCAGCATTTGCTGGCGCTGGGCGGTACCGGCGCACTGATGCCTGTGGCCGCTCATGCCCAGGCGGTGCCCGCCCCGTTGAGCACGCCGCGCCGTGACCCGGCGCTGGACCGCGTTCAGCCCGGCCGCAAGCTGGAGTTCCCATCCGACCACGGCGCCCACCCCGGCGCCCGCACCGAGTGGTGGTACCTCACCGGCCAGTTGCAGCCCGATGGCGCGCCGGCCACCACCAGCCCGCGCTGGGGCTTCCAGATCACGTTCTTCCGCTCGCGCACCGACCTGGCTGCAGAAGTGCCCGGTCGGTTTGCGGCGCGACAGCTGCTGTTCGCCCATGCCGCGCTGACCGACCTCGGTGCCCGCGGCGTGCCTGCCAGCCATGCGCATGACCAGCGCATGGCGCGCTGGAACGGCATCGACGCCACACCGTCAGCGCGGGCCAGCCTGCGCGACACCGATGTGGCCATCAGCGACTGGCGCATGGCGCGCGACGCGCAAGATGGCAGCTACCGCATCGAGGTGCCGGCCGCGGGCTTCACGCTCGACCTCACCGCCAAGCCCACCCAGCCCCTGCTGCTGCAGGGCCAGGCCGGCTTTTCGCGCAAGGGCCCGGGTGATGAGCACGCGAGCCACTACTACAGCGTGCCGCAGCTGCAGGTGCAGGGCCGCGTCAGCCAGCGGGGCGGCGCGGCGGTGGCCTTGCGCGGCACCGGCTGGCTCGACCATGAATGGAGCGACAGCGTGCTGGCGCCCGAGGCCGCTGGCTGGGACTGGCTGGGCATCAACATGTTCGACGGCGCCGCGCTGACGCTGTTCCAGCTGCGCCGTCGTGGCACCACCGACCCGCTGGCCAAACCCTTCTGGGCCGGCGGCAGCTGGCGCGACGCCTCAGGCCGACTGACCATCTTCCCGGCTGACAAGGTGCGTTTCGAGCCCGGTGCCACCTGGACCAGCCCGCGCACCGGCGCCCGCTACCCGGTGCGCTGGACGGTGTTCACACCGGTCGGTCGCTTCATGGTGCTGGCCCTGAGCGACGCGCAGGAAGTGGACAGCCGCGCCAGCACCGGCACCGTCTACTGGGAAGGCCTGACCGCCCTGGTGGGCGACGAAGGCCGCCGTGTGGGCCTGGGTTACCTCGAGATGACGGGCTACGCTGATCGGCCTGACTTGTGAGGCGGGTGGGGTGCGTGCGTGGTGGCCGAGCACAAGCGGCCGCTTGACCACCCCCACCCCGGCATGCACACTCCAACGCATGCCTCAGCAGCTCGCAACCCGCCGCACCACGACCACGGCAACCGCAGCCACCGCCCGCCCGGCCGTGGTTGGGTGCCTGTGCGGCGCGCTGCATCAACAGGTTCAATTGCATCTGATGCAGCCACCACTGCACATGCGGGCCTGAACCCCACACCGCACCCCCACACCGTTTTCCCCTCCACAGGCCCGCATGTCTTGCAGACAGCGGGCCTGTGTCGTTTCCGCCCTCCCTCGTGCAGCGATGCACCTTGACCCTTACATCCGGAGATCGACGTGACGCCCCCTGAACCTCGTCCTGCTGAGCCTGGCAATGAGCCGGGCGCCAACCCCATCTGGACCCTGCGCCGTGCCCGGCCGTCTGACGCCCCCGACTTCGCCGAGATGATGGCCGAGCACGGCGTGTTTGCGCCGCTGCTGCAACTGCCTTACCCCGACGTGGATGCCTGGCGCCAGCGCCTGACCGACCAGGCGCAGCCCGGCAAGGCCGACCTGCATCTGGTGGCGGAGCTGGATGGCCGTGTGGTGGCCTCAGGCGCGCTGTTCAGCGTGGCGCCGCACGTGCGCAGGCGCCATGTGCTGGGCCTGGGCATGCAGGTGAGCCGGGCGTGGCAGGGGCGAGGCGTGGGCACGGCATTGATGCAGGCCCTGTGCGCCTATGCCGATGACTGGACCGGCGCGCTGCGGCTGGAGCTCACGGTGTATGTCGACAACGCCGCGGCGATTGCGCTGTACCGCAAGTTCGGTTTTGTGGAGGAAGGCCGGCACCGCGGTTTTGCGCTGCGCGACGGCGAGTACGTGGACGCGCTGGCCATGGCCCGGCTGCACCCCCGTCCGCCGGCCTGGCCCGGCGCAAGGTGAGCACGCGGGCGCCCGGGCGTGCGACACTGCCGGCTGTCAAAAAAGCTGGAGTTTCGCGATGCCCGCGCCCCGCATGAGTACCGAACAAGAGATCGAAGCCCTGGACGAGGTTTGTCAGCGTCTGGCTGGCTTCGAAGATGCCATTTCCCTCGAATGGCTCGATGGCTACCTGACGGCCATCGTGGCCAGCCCGCGCCGCATCGAGCGCGATGAGTGGCTCGCCAAGATGGGGCAGGGCGTGTTTGCCCG
This sequence comes from Ideonella margarita, assembly GCF_038066635.1. Lineage (NCBI taxonomy): Bacteria > Pseudomonadati > Pseudomonadota > Betaproteobacteria > Burkholderiales > Sphaerotilaceae > Ideonella > Ideonella margarita. The sequence continues at coordinate 42,986 of NZ_JBBUTI010000007.1, forward strand.
TGCCTATGCCGATCCGGCCGATGCCGAGCAGGCCATCAAGGTCATCGACAGCCGCTTCGAGGTGCTGGCCAACCAGCTGGATCCGGAGCTGATCCTCGACGACGCTGATGTGCTGCGCCTGGCGCCGCTGATGATCGAGCTGTCGGACGACGACAAGAAGCAGCTGGTGGCTGATGGCCACATCAAGGAAGACGAGCTGCACCTGCTGGAGCAGACCGGCGAGGTCTGGGCCATCGGCTTCATGGACGCCACCCACGACTTCCCGAACGATTGGCCGGACGCCGACCTGGAAACGGAAGAAGGCCAGCTGTTCGACGAGTGCATGCTGCGCGTCGTCTCGCTGACGATGGAGCCGGCCGAGTTGAAGGAAGTGTTCGACGAGCTGTACGACGGCGAAGAGCTGACGCGCGAAGAGCTGATCCACGAAGCGCTCTACGCCGCCCAGGACATGCGCCTGTACTGGCTGGACCACGCACCGAAGCCACCGCAGCGCCGCGTGGGCGAGCTGCCCGGTCGCAACGACCCCTGCCCGTGCGGCAGTGGCAAGAAGTTCAAGAAGTGCCACGGCGCCCAGATGCAGTGAGCCCGATCAGGGCAGTGCTGCCCTGATCGGCGGCCAAGCAACAAGGCAAAACTGATGACTGAACTGGAACTGTCGGGCCGTCACATCGTGCTGGGCTTGTCGGGCGGTATCGCCTGCTACAAGGCCGCCGATCTGGTGCGCGAGCTGGTCAAGGCGGGGGCCACGGTGCAGGTGGTGATGACCGAGGCCGCCGAGGCTTTCATCACGCCGGTGACCCTGCAGGCGCTGTCGGGCCGGCCGGTGTGGACCAGCCAGTGGGACGCGCGTGCGCCGAACAACATGGCGCACATCAACGTCTCCCGCGAGGCGGACGCCATCCTCATCGCCCCCGCCAGCGCTGACTTCATGGCCAAGCTGGCCCAGGGTCGCGCTGATGAGCTGCTGTCGCTGACCTGCCTGGCGCGTCCCTTCGACACGGTGCCGCTGCTGGTGGCGCCCGCCATGAACCGCGAGATGTGGGCCCACCCGGCCACCCAGCGCAACGTGGCGCAGCTGCGTCAAGACGGCACGACGGTGCTCGGCCCGGCCCAGGGCGATCAGGCCTGCGGTGAAACCGGCGACGGCCGCATGCTGGAGCCTGCCGAGCTGCGTGATGAGCTCATCGGCTTCTTCCAGCCGAAGCGCCTGCGCGGCCGCCGCGTGTTGATCACCGCCGGCCCGACCTTCGAAGCCATTGATCCGGTGCGTGGCATCACCAACCACTCCAGCGGCAAGATGGGCTTTGCGATTGCCCGCGCTGCCCAGGAAGCCGGTGCCGAAGTGACGCTGGTGGCCGGCCCGGTGCATCTGCCGACGCCGCGTCATGTGCACCGCATCAATGTGCAGAGCGCGCGGCAGATGCATGCCGCCGTGCTGCCGCTGGCCACCGTGCACGATGTGTTCATTGCCACGGCGGCGGTGGCCGATTGGCGCCCGGCCGAGCTGGCCGATGAAAAGATCAAGAAGGACGGGACCGGGCAGGTGCCGAGCCTCGCTCTGGTCGAGAACCCGGACATCCTGGCCGCGGTGGCAGCCTTGCCCGACCGGCCGTATTGCGTGGGTTTTGCCGCCGAGAGCCACGACCTGCTGCGCCACGCCACGGCCAAGCGCCTGCGCAAGAACGTGCCGCTGCTGGTGGCCAACATCGGCCCGGCCACCTTCGGGCAAGACACCAATGCCTTGATGCTGGTGGATGACCAGGGGCACACCGAGCTGCCACAAGCCCACAAACTGACCCTTGCTCGCGCCCTGGTGGCCGAGCTGGCGCGCCGCCTGGCGCCCTGAGCCTACGCAGGAATTTCGAGATGACGACGATTGACGTGAAAGTGCTGGACGCCCGCATGGCCGACCAGCTGCCCGCCTACGCCACGCCCGGCAGCGCCGGCCTGGATTTGCGCGCCTGCCTGGACGAGCCGCTGGAGCTGGCGCCGGGCCAGACGGTGCTGGTGCCCACGGGCCTGGCCATCCACATCGGTGATGCCGGCCTGGCCGCGATGATCCTGCCGCGCTCAGGCCTGGGCCACAAGCACGGCATCGTGCTGGGCAATCTCGTCGGCTTGATCGACTCGGACTACCAGGGCCAGCTGATGGTGAGCTGCTGGAACCGCGGCAGCGCCGCGTTCACCATCGCGCCGATGGAGCGCATCGCCCAGATGATCATCGTGCCGGTGGTGCAGGCCAGCTTCCGCCGGGTGGAAGACTTCGCCGCCTCCGAGCGCGGCCTGGGCGGCTTCGGCTCAACCGGCAAGGGCTGAATGAAAAACGCCCGCTGGCGGCGGGCGTTGTGGTGGCGGCACCGGGGTGCCGTTCAGCGGAATCAGTGCAGTGGCTCACCGGGCGGCGTGCCCTGCAGCACCATCAGCGGGTTCTCGCCGACGCTGCCGGCGCCCACTTCGGCCTCGGTGGCCTCGCGGACTTCCAGCACCTTCAGCGCAATGCGCAGTGCAATGCCGGCCAGCGGGTGGTTGCCGTCGAGCACCACATGCTCCGGGTACACCTCGGTGACGGTGTAGAGCGCGTCTTCGGGCATGTCGGGCGTTGCGGCGCCGTCGGGCAGGCCTTCAAACTGCATGCCCGGCTCTACGCCATCGGGGAACAGCTCACGCGATTCATAGCAGAGCAGGTCTGCGTCGTAATCGCCGAAGGCGTTTTCGGGCTCCAGGTGCAAATGCGCCTCGAAGCCGGCGCTTTGGCCAGCCAGCGCCTCTTCCACTTTGGGCAGCAGATCGCCACCGCCGAAAAAGAATTCGACCGGTTCTTTGAGTTCGTCGATCAGCTGACCCTGGGCATCCGAAAGTGTCCAGATCAGCGTCACCACGCAGGGTGAAGTGATATCCATCATGAAATGATCGCACAAGCCCGGCGACAATCCGCCGCATGAGCATGGATCCTTCCCTGAAAACGCCCCTGCTGGGTGGCCTGTCCCCCGAGCAATTCATGCGCCGTTACTGGCAAAAAAAGCCTGTCGTCATTCGGCAGGCTGTGCCGGGCGTGGTGCCCCCGATCGATCGATCGGCCCTGTTCGAGCTGGCTGGCCGCGATGAGGTGGAATCCCGCCTGGTGGTGCAGGGCGCCAATGACTGGCGCCTGAAGCACGGCCCGTTCACCCGCCGCCAGATTCCGTCGGCCAAGCAGGCCGGCTGGACGCTGCTGGTGCAAGGCCTGGACCTGCATGTGCCGGCTGCCCACGAGCTGCTGAGCCGCTTCCGCTTCGTGCCCGAGGCGCGTCTGGACGACCTGATGATCAGCTACGCCAGCGATGGCGGTGGCGTTGGCGCGCACATCGATTCGTATGACGTGTTTCTGCTGCAGGTCAGTGGCACGCGCCGCTGGCGCTGCGGGCCGGTGAAGGACGACACCCTCGTCGAGGGCCTGCCTGTGCGCATCCTGGCCAATTTCGAGCCGACCGAAGAATGGGTGCTGGAGCCAGGCGACATGCTGTACGTGCCGCCACGCTGGGGCCACGACGGCGTTGCAGTGGGCGGTGATTGCATGACCTGCTCCATCGGCTTCCGCACGCCCACGCCCACTGACATGGCCCGTGGCGTGCTGCAACGCATGATCGACGCGCTGGAAACCGACCCCACCGAGCCGCATTACCGCGACCCGGCCGGCAGCGCCACGGCCACGCCGGGCCGCATTCCCGAGGCAATGCAGACCTTCGCGGCCAAGGCCGTGATCGACGCTCTGAACGACGCCCGCAGCCTGGCCTGCGCGCTGGGCGAATCGCTGACCGAGCCCAAGGCCACGGTGTGGTTCGAGGGCGGTGATGTGTTGCCGGACGGTGCCGGTGTGCGCCTCGATGACCGCAGCCGCATGATGTACGACGATCATCATGTCTTCATCAATGGCGAGTCCTTCCGCGCTGGCGGCAAGGATGCCCGCCTGCTGCGTCAGCTGGCCGACGAGCGCATGCTGTCGGCCAAGTCGTTGGGGCAATTCAGCGTTGGTGCCCGCGAGCTGCTCAACGACTGGGCCTGCGATGGTTGGCTCCGCAGCGACGCCTGATCAGCCGCAAGCCTTGCCTTCCTGGCCGCCCGAAGGGCGCCTCGAAGGCTGGCCGGAGGTGCAGGCCGCCATGCGCGCGTTCGTGCTCGCCGCGTGCGCGCAGGGCTGCCGCGAGATGTGGTGGATCGCCCCCGACTTTGATCAGTGGCCGCTGGACGACAGCGAAGTGCTGGAGGCGCTCACCCGTTGGGCGCGCCGCCCGGGTGTGCATCTCCACTGCATCAGCCATGACTTCGAGCCGCTGCGGCGCAGCAGCCCCAGGTGGGTGCGGTGGCGCCAGACCTTCGGCCACGTGCTGAGTTGCAAGCGCCCCGACGAAACCGCGGGCGCCGATTTGCCGCGCGCCATGCTGGCGGACCGGGCCTGCCTGTTGAAGGTGCTGGATGTGGTGCACCCGCGTGCCCGAATCACCGCCGACAAACAAGATGTCCATCACGCAAGAGAACAGATTGCTGCCATCTTGCAACGGTCATCTGACACGTTTTCCGTGAGCGTGCTCGGTCTCTAGGGAAGTCACCTAGATCGTATATAATGTTTGGCTAGGCACAGGATGGACTCGAGCTTTCCTGGTCTTACTCGAGGAGGAGGCGCGCACGAACAGCGTGCTTCCAGAATTACCGGTAATTTTGTTCGACCCTTTAGTTTCGAGGATACCCATGAACAAGTCTTTCCTGCTGGCCGCCCTGGTTGCTGCTGCTGCTCTGTCTGCTTGCGGCAAGAAGGAAGAAGCTGCTGCTGCCGCTGCTTCCGCTGCTGCTCCTGCTGTTGAAGCTGCTGCTTCGGCTGCCTCGGCTACCGCCGAAGCCGCTTCGGCTGTGACCGCTGCCGCTTCGGCCGTGGTTGACGCCGCTGCTTCCGCTGCTTCGAAGTAAGTAGCGGCTCGCGCAAGCGAGTCAGCAACAAAAAGCCACCTTCGGGTGGCTTTTTGCTTTTGGGCGTCACGCTTCATGGCCAACGCCTGCCGCAGTTATTTCCAAGCCATTCGCATCCGTTGAGTTGCATTGGATGCCTGCATTGCCGCTGACGCTGCCAAGAAAAAAGCCACCCGAAGGTGGCTTTTGTTTTATGCGTTGGCTGCGCAGGATCAGTATTTCAGCTCTTCTGCCAGCAGTGTCACGATGCGCTGGGCATTGGCGCCGTTATCAGGCTCGCCCGTCATCGTCAGCACTTGCACGCGGGTGAAGTTGCCGTCGGCCTTCACCACGATGCGGTGGCGGCTCAGGGCGTCAGCGGCCGGGTCACGGGCGCCAAACAGCTTGCCGAAGAAGCTGGCTTCCTTGGCGGCTTCCTTGGCATCAACGTAGCGAACGGCGTAGGTGCCGGCGGCGCGGTCACGGTCTTCCACCGTGAAGCCGCTGCGGTCCATGGCCAGGCCCACGCGACGCCATGCGCGCTCTGCGTTGTCGTCCACTTGCAGCGTGGCTGCAGCTTCGCCGGCCACCACACGCGCCTTGGCGTTGGCTGCTGCGCCGGTGGCAGGGGTCGCGGTTGCGCTGCTCACGGCCTTGGCTGCTGCTTCCTTCGGTGCGCCCAGGCTGATCATCAGGCGGGTAAGCATTTCCGATTCGAGCGCAGGATCAGACGGCGCTGCAGCCCAGGTGGTGGTGCTGTCGCGGTCCTTGCCCACGTAGACCTCTTCGAGGCCGCGGTGCGCGATGAAGATCTCGGTGCCCTTGCCAGCGCGCTCGATTCGGATGCGGTACTTGTCGCGCGTGCCGGTGGAGTACAGGCCGTCGACCAGCTTGCCCAGGGTGTTGCGGATCAGGTCGTTCGGCAGCTTGGCGCGGTTTTCCGCCCAGTCGGTTTCCAGCACGCCAGCGGCGGCGTTGTCGACGGCGAACGTGAAGCCGGCGTCCAGCCAGAACTCACGCACCTTGGGCCACAGCGCTTCCGGCGTGCTCTGGCTGACCAGCCAGCGCTGGGTGCCCTGGCGCTCGATGCGCATGTCCTGCAGCTGCTGCAAGGCCACGGTCGGTGCGGCGGCCACGGCCGGGCCAGAGCGCGGCTGGTTCAGCGTGGAGGCGCTGATGGTGCCGGCTTGCGGGCCATAACGGCCGTCGCGCGCCAGCGGCGTCAGGTCGGGCGGCACTTCCAGCGCATTGGTCTTGCGCGCGCCGCCGTTGCGGTAGTCAATCTTGTTGTCGCCACCAAGGGCGCTTTCCAGGGTGGAGCAGCCGCCCAGCGCGAGGCTGAGGGCCAGAATGGCGCCACGAACGGGCGTGGACGCGAAAACAGCTTTCACTTGGTGCATCTCCATAGGGTGCGCGATGGTAACCGCACACCCGTGGGTGGTGAGAAGATCAGATCAGACCACAGTCGCGTAAAGCGCCGCCGACCAGAGCCTGGCCGGATTCGCTCAGACGCGTCAGGGGCAACCGCAGCACGTTGTTGCAGCGGCCCATCTGCGAGAGCGCCCACTTGGCCGGAGCCGGGCTGTTCTCGCAGAAAAGGTGGCGGTGCAGCGGCAGCAGGCCGAAGTGGATGTCGCGGGCGGTCTTCACATCGCCGGCCATGGCGGCCTTGCACAGCTCGCTCATGCGGCGTGGCGCGATGTTGGCAGTGACGCTCACGTTGCCGTGGCCGCCCAGCAGCATCAGGGTGACAGCGGTGCCGTCATCACCCGAAAACACCGAGAAGCCCTTGGGTGCATGCTTGATCAGCCAGGCCGCACGCTCGATGTTGCCGGTTGCTTCCTTGATGCCGAAGATGCCGGGCACGCTGGCCAGTCGGATGACCGTCTCGTGCTGCATATCGGCCACGGTGCGGCCGGGCACGTTGTAGAGCATGACGGGAATGTCCACCGCTTCGGCAATCGCCTTGAAGTGCTGGTACATGCCTTCCTGCGACGGCTTGTTGTAGTACGGAACCACCTGCAGCGTGCAGTCAGCGCCCACCCGCTTGGCGAACTTCGAGAGCTCGATGGCTTCGGCGGTGCTGTTGGCACCAGCGCCGGCCATGATGGGCACGCGGCCAGCGGCATGGGCCACGGCCACGCGGATGATCTCGCAGTGCTCTTCGACGTTCACCGTGGCCGACTCACCCGTGGTGCCGACGACGCAGATGGTGTCGGTGCCTTCGGCGATGTGCCAGTCAATCAGGGCCTTGAGCGTTTCGTAATCAACGCTGCCGTCTTCGTGCATGGGCGTCACGAGCGCCACGATGCTGCCAACAATCGGTTTCATCAGGGTTCCTTGAAGATGCCTGATTTTAGCCACGGCCGGAGGGCCATTCCGGCAGGGCGTTGCGCACAGGCGCGGCGCTTTCAGGCGAGAGACTTTCCAGGGGCCGGCGTGCCGCGATGCGCTGGACGAAACGGGCCGGTGCATCGAGGTAACCGCACTCGTAGCCCAGCACCTGCCAAGCCGCACAGCGGGTCAGCAATTCACCCGGCTCCAGCAGAAAGTCGGGGCGGGCAGGGCGGCCGACGCTGGCATTGCCGGCGCTGAAGGTTTCATACAGCAGCCAGCCACCGGGCGCGACGGCACTCATCAACTGCGGCCACAAGGGGCGCCAAAGGTAGTTGGTGACCACCACCAGCCCGAACTGCCGGCCTTCCAGCGGCCAGGGCCCGCCTTCGATGTCGGCGCAAAGCTGCTCGCACTCGGTGGGCAGGTGGCTCAGGGCCTCGGCGTCGCGGTCCAGCGCGGTGACCTGCCAGCCCGCCTGCTGCAGCCAGCGGCTGTGGCGGCCACGGCCGCAGGCCAGATCCAGTGCGGTACGGGGCGCGTCGGTCGCGGTGTCCAGCCGGGGTGTCCAACGGGTGATCCAGTCGGACGGGGTGCCATCACCGTGGGCATTCATTCAGAAACAACTCCAGACGCGGTTGGCCAGATCCACCGCCACGTGCGGGCTCTGGTAGGCCAGAAAAACGAGGGCTAGCGCCGTGCCGGTGGCGAGCCAGGCCGCGGACTTCAACACCGCGCGCCGCACAGTGCGACGGCGGGTTGGCGAACGGGCAGCGGGCTCTTCGTGTGGCCGCATGGACATGGCGCTTGGCTTTTCGGGAAGTGCGGTGCTTGGTATCAGGCCGGCAGCGGCTGGCGCTGCAGCGGCGTTTCACGCACCGGCATGTTGGCCAGCGCCGCAAACACGCCAAGGGCAATCGAGATGTACCAGACGATGTCGTAGCTGCCCGTGGCGTCGTACAGGCGCCCACCCAGCCAGACGCCCAGGAACGAGCCGACCTGGTGGCTGAAGAACACGATGCCCCCGAGCATCGACATGTATTGCACGCCGAAGATCTGCGCGACGATGGCGTTGGTGGGCGGCACGGTGGACAGCCACAAAAAGCCCATTACCGACGCAAACACATACACGCTGGTGGGCGTCAGCGGCACGGCCAGGAACACGGCGATCGCGATGGCGCGGCCGAGGTAAATGGCCGACAGGATGTAGCGCTTGGCCATGCGCTGCCCCAGGCTGCCGGCGGTGTAGGTGCCAAACACATTGAACAGACCTATCAGCGACAGCGCGTAGGTGGCCACCTCCGGGCTCATGCCATGATCTTTCAGGTAGCTCGGCATGTGCACGCCGATGAACACCACCTGGAAGCCGCACACGAAGTAGCCGGCCATCAGCCAGCGGAAGCTCGGCGTGGCCATGGCTTCCCGGAGGGCCGAGCCGATGCTCTGGCGCGGGCCGGTGGCCGCGGCCTGGGCCGGTTCACGCAGGCCCAGCGCCAGCGGCATGATGGCCAGGGCGGCGCAGGCGAGCACGAACAACGCGTTCTGCCAGCCCCAGTGGCCGATCAGCCAGTTTTCGACCGGCACCATCAGGAACTGACCGAACGAGCCCGCCGCCGCGGCGACGCCCATGGCCCACGAGCGCTTGTCAGCCGCCACATTGCGCCCGATGACGCCGTAAACCACCGCATACGTGGTGCCCGATTGCGCCATGCCCAGAATCAGACCGGTGCCGCCGGTGAACGCCGCCCCCGAGGTGGCCAGCGCCATGATCACCAGCCCGACCGAATACAGCAGCGCCCCCACCACCAGCACACGGTAAGCGCCGAAGCGATCGGCCAGCATGCCGGCGAACGGGCCTGCCACACCCCAGGCGATGTTCTGAACGGCCAGCGCGAAGGCGAAGGTCTCGCGGGTCCAGCCGCGGTCCATCGTGATCGGTTGCAGCCACAGGCCAAACCCGTGCCGGATGCCCATCGAGAGCGTGACGATGAAGGCGCCGCAGATCAGCACCTGAGTCATGGACAGCGTGGTCCGGGCGGGAGTGGTGGCTTGCATGTGGGCACAGACTGTATCGGGTTTGAACATCACCAGCATGGGCGTTGGTGCAGTCGGAGCTGGCGCTATCGGCTAGACTGTATAAAACAACAGTTTCAGGGCCGGTAGGCATGAAACGCCCGTCGCAAGGGCTTGTTTCGCGCTTGCCCCTTCCGCCCCCTCCCTACAATCCCGCGCCATGGCTACCCGTTCCAACTCTGCTGCCGAGCCTGTTTATGGCGAAGCCTCCATCCGTGTCCTGAAGGGCCTCGAGCCCGTCAAGCAGCGGCCGGGCATGTACACCCGCACCGACAACCCGCTGCACATCATCCAGGAAGTCATCGACAACGCGGCCGACGAAGCCCTGGCGGGCCACGGCAAGCGCATCGCCGTGACGCTGCACACCGACGGCTCGATCAGCGTGGACGACGACGGCCGCGGCATTCCCTTCGGCCTCCATCCGGAAGAGCAGGTGCCGGTCATCGAGATCGTCTACACGCGGCTGCATGCCGGTGGCAAGTTCGACAAGGGCACGGGCGGCGCTTACAGCTTCTCGGGCGGCCTGCACGGCGTGGGCGTCAGCGTGACGAACGCGCTGGCAACTCGGCTGCAGGTCAGTGTCTGGCGGGAGGGCAAGGCCGCGGCGCTGACGTTCTCTGGCGGTGACGTGATCGAGCCGCTGCAGATCCGCCCCGCCACCGGCGGTGAGCGCAAGCACGGCACCTCCGTGCGTGTCTGGCCGGACGGCAAGTACTTCGAGAGCGTCGAGCTGCCCAAGGGCGAGCTGATGCACCTGCTGCGCAGCAAGGCCGTGCTGATGCCCGGGGTGATCGTCACCCTGACGAACGAAAAGGCGAACGAGGTTCAGACCTGGACCTACAAGGGCGGCCTGCGCGACTACCTCCAGCAGTCCCTGCCCGCCGAGCCGATGATTCCGCTGTTCGAGGGCGAGCATTACGCCGGCAAGGGCGACGAGGAGACCTTTGCCGAGGGCGAAGGCGCCGCCTGGTGCGTGGCCTTCACCGAAGAAGGCACGTTGCTGCGCGAAAGCTACGTGAACCTGATCCCGACCGTGGCCGGCGGCACCCACGAGGCCGGCCTGAAGGACGGCCTGTTCGGCGCCATCAAGGGCTTCATAGATCTGCATTCGCTGCTGCCCAAGGGCGTGAAGCTGATGCCGGAAGACGTGTTCTCGCGCGCCAGCTTCGTGCTCTCTACCAAGGTGCTCGACCCGCAGTTCCAGGGCCAGACTAAGGAGCGGCTGAATAGTCGTGATGCGCTGCGCCTGGTGTCGGCCTTCGTCAAGCCGGCACTTGAGCTGTGGCTGAGTCAGCATGTGGACCACGGCAAGAAGCTGGCCGAGCTGGTCATCAAGCAGGCCCAAACCCGCCAGCGGGCCAGCCAGAAGGTCGAGAAGCGCAAGGGCTCCGGCGTGGCCGTGCTGCCCGGCAAGCTCACCGATTGCGAGAGCCGCGACCTGCTGCACAACGAACTTTTCCTGGTGGAGGGTGACTCCGCCGGTGGCTCGGCCAAGATGGGCCGCAACAAGGAAACCCAGGCCATCCTGCCGCTGCGTGGCAAGGTGCTGAATGCCTGGGAAGTTGAGCGGGACCTGCTCTTCAAGAACAACGAGATCCATGACATCTCGGTGGCCATCGGCGTTGATCCGCACGGCCCGAACGACCAGCCGGATCTGTCGGGCCTGCGCTACGGCAAGGTCTGCATCCTGTCGGATGCTGACGTTGACGGCTCGCACATCCAGGTGCTGCTGCTGACGCTGTTCTTCCGCCACTTCCCGAAGCTGATCGAGACTGGCCATGTGTACGTGGCCAAGCCGCCGCTGTTCCGGGTGGACGCGGCAGCGCGTGGCAAGAAGCCTGCGGCCAAGATGTATGCCCTGGACGAGGGCGAGCTTGACGCCGCACTCGACAAGCTGCGCAAGGAAGGCGCACGCGACAACTCCTGGAGCATCAGCCGCTTCAAGGGCCTGGGTGAAATGAGTGCCGAGCAGTTGTGGGACACCACGCTGAACCCGGACACCCGACGCCTGCTCCAGATCGATTACGGTGATCTGGATTTCGCGGCCACCGTGGAGTCGATGAGCAAGCTGATGGGCAAGGGCGAGGCCCAGGCCCGTCGCGACCTCATGGAGTTGCACGGCGACTCCGTCGAGATCGACGTCTGAGCCCATGCTGAGCAGTACCTTGCGTGGGGTGTGTACGGCGGCGCTGTGCGTGCTGCCCTTGTGGTGCGCGCCGGGGCATGCCCAGACCGCACCCGCGGCCGGTGCACAGCCGCGCCTGTTCGGCTATGTGGACGGCGCCGGCATGGCGCACTTTGCGTCTTCGGCGCTGGACAGCCGTTATGCGCCGGTCCTGCGTGCGAACCATGATGAGGTCGGCCGCGTGCCGGGCAAGACCATGGTGCGCAGCAGCCTGCTGACATGGCTTGAGTTCGCTCCGGAGGTGAAGGCAGTGCAGCCCTGGCTGCGTGATGCCGAGCGCGCGACCGGCGTGGACCTGGAGCTGCTGCAGGCCATCATCGCGGTCGAATCAGGCTTCAAACGCGACCTGGTGTCGCCGCGCGGCGCGGTGGGTCTGATGCAGATCATGCCGGACACCGCCGACCGCTACGCCACCAAGGCCGAACGCACGGCACGGCCGGTGGATGAGCGCCTGCGTGACCCGCGCAGCAACATCATGGCCGGCGCTCGGATGCTGGCTGACCTTGACCGACGACTCGGCGGCGTAGATGTCGCGCTGGCCGCCTGGAATGCCGGCGAAGGCAAGGTGCGCCGCGCCGGTGGCAAGGTGCCTGCAATCGCCGAAACCCAGGCCCATGTGCATCTCGTGCTCGAGCTGTACTGGGCCCTGCTGCAGCAACGCCAGCACCGCCAGGCCAAAGACATGAACCTGGTCCCTTCGGACCCCCTACAGCCGGTGGCCCTGCGCTGAGCGCGCGCCCCGGCCTTGACCTATGCCCATGGAACAGACGCCTCTTTCTTTCGCTTCCTCCGATGGCGGCAGCGACCCCAACCGCATCACGCTGGCGCATTACGCCGAGCGTGCCTACCTGGAATACGCCCTGAGCGTGGTGAAGGGCCGGGCGCTGCCCGATGTCTGCGACGGGGCCAAGCCGGTGCAGCGGCGCATCCTGTATTCGATGCAGCGCATGGGCCTGTCGTTCGGCGGCTCGGGCGGCGCGCCCAAGCCCGTCAAGAGCGCCCGCGTGGTGGGCGACGTGCTGGGCAAGTTCCACCCGCACGGTGACACGGCGGCCTATGACGCCATGGTGCGCATGGCCCAGGACTTCGCGCTGCGCTACCCGCTGATCGACGGCCAGGGCAACTTCGGCAGCCGCGATGGTGATGGTGCCGCCGCGATGCGGTACACCGAAGCGCGCCTGGCCCCCATTGCCCGCCTGCTGCTCGATGAGCTCGACGAAGGCACGGTGGATTTCATCCCCAACTACGACGGCTCGTTCGAAGAGCCGCGCCAGCTGCCGGCCCGCCTGCCGTTCGTCCTGCTGAACGGTGCCTCCGGCATCGCGGTGGGCCTGGCCACGGAAATTCCGAGCCACAACCTGCGCGAGGTGGCCACCGCCGCCATCGCCCTCATTCGCAACGACGCGCTGACTGATGACGAGCTCTACCAGCTCGTGCCGGGCCCCGATTACCCGGGTGGCGGCCAGATCATCTCCAGCGCCACCGACATTCAGGAGGCCTACCGCACCGGTCGCGGCAGCCTGAAGGTGCGTGCGCGCTGGAAGATCGAAGAGCTGGCGCGCGGCCAGTGGCAGCTGGTGGTGAATGAATTGCCGCCTGGTTGCAGCTCGCAGAAGGTGCTCGAAGAGATCGAGGAGCTGACGAACCCGAAGGTGAAGTCGGGCAAGAAGGCGCTCACCTCGGAGCAGACGCAGCTCAAGGCCGCCGTGCTGGCGGTGCTCGACACCGTGCGTGACGAGTCGAGCAAGGACGCGCCCGTGCGCCTGGTCTTCGAGCCCAAGAGCCGCAGCGTCGAGCAGCAAGACCTCATCACCACCCTGCTGGCGCATACCAGCCTGGAAACGAGCGCGCCCATCAACCTGACGATGGTGGGCGGCGATGGCCGCCCGACGCAGAAGAGCCTGCGCCAGATGTTCAACGAGTGGATCGCCTTCCGGCAGACCACCGTGCAGCGCCGCACCCAGCACCGCCTGAACAAGGTGCTCGACCGCATCCACGTGCTGGAAGGTCGGCAGCTGGTGCTGCTCAACATCGACGAGGTCATCCGCATCATCCGCAATGCGGACGAGCCGAAGCCGGCGCTGATCGACCGCTTCCGCCTGAGCGACCGCCAGGCCGAAGACATCCTCGAAATCCGCTTGCGCCAACTGGCCAGGTTGGAGGCGATCAAGATCGAGCAGGAGTTGTCCGAGCTGCGGGTAGAGCAGGGCAAGCTGGAAGAAATCCTGGGCAGCCCGGCCGCCCTGAAGCGCACGCTGATCAAGGAAATCGAGGCCGATGCCAAGCAACATGGCGACGAGCGCCGCACGCTGATCCAGGCTGAAAAGCGCGCGGTGGCCGAGGTGCGCATCGTGGATGAGCCGGTGACGGTCGTGGTCAGCCTGAAGGGCTGGGCCCGGGCGCTCAAGGGCCACGAGGTCGATGCCAACGGCCTGGCCTTCAAGGCGGGTGACGGGCTCTACGGCACCTTCTCTTGCCGCAGCGTTGACACGCTGTATGTGTTCGGCTCCACCGGCCGGGTCTACAACATCGCGGTGTCGCAGTTGCCGGGCGGGCGCGGAGATGGCGTGCCCATCACCAGCCTGATCGACCTGGAAGCGGGCAGCAGCGTGGCGCACTACGCCGCCGGGCCTGCCGAGCAATTGCTGCTGCTGGCCAATACCGGCGGTTTCGGCCTGCTGGCGCGCATGACCGACCTGGCCAGCCGCCAGAAGGCGGGCAAGAGCTTCCTCACGCTGGACGCCGAGGACAAGCTGCTGCCACCGGTGACGGTGCTGCCTGCGCACACGCATGTCGCTTGCCTGGCGATGGGCGGCCGCATGCTGGTGTTCCCGCTCAATGAGCTGAAGCTGCAAAGCAACGGCGGCCGTGGCCTGACGCTGATGGATGTCGATGCCAAGGATCCGCTGATCTCGGTGGCCAGCTGCGCCGACAGCGTGCGCGTGCTGGGCACCGGCCGTGGTGGCAAGGAGCGCGACGAGCACGTCAAGGCCTCGGGCTTTGCCGCTCACCAGGGCAAGCGGGCACGCAAGGGCGTCAAGGTCGAGGGTGTGCTGAAGGTCGCCCGGGTCATCGCGGGCTGATGGCGCTCGCCGCGGTTGGGCCGCGGCGAAAATGGCGCCTGCCCGGCGCCCGCTGAACACCTGTCTGGGTGTGCGGGCGCCTTGATGTGCTTCAGCGCTGCTTGCGCACCGCCACGGCTGCGGTGACCGCGCCGCACAGCACGAACAACGCCAGGCTCCAGAAGGCGTAGGGCACGCCCAGCAGGTTCACGGCCGCATCGGCGCAAGACGCCATCGGCGCGAACACCGACGGTGCCAGGTCAAACAGACCCAGTGCTGACAGGATGCGGTCCGCCAGCGTCAGGTTGCAGGAGTTGCTGGAGGCGGCCACGAAGTGTTGCCACAGCGCACTCGCCACCCCGCTGGCTGCGAACAAGGTGGCCAGCGCGGCCAGCGCGCGACGCGCGGTGCCGCGCGGCAGCAGCGCCGCCAGCCAGGCCAGCGCGCCCACCACCAGGAAGATCAGCCGTTGCAGCGTGCACCACGGGCAGGGCAGCATGTCGAAGTGGTACTGGGAGACCAGCGCGGCCCCCACGGCGCCAAAACACGCGGCGCCCACGGCCCACAGCGGCCAACGACGATCCTGCCGCGACATCATGCGGCGACTTCGGCGATCAGCTCGATCTCGACGCAGGCGCCCATCGGGATCTGGGCCACGCCGAATGCCGAGCGCGCATGGGCGCCCACCGTCGGGCCAAACACCTCGCCCAGCAGCTCGGAGCAGCCATTGGTGACCAGGTGCTGCTCAGTGAAGGTGGCGGTGCTGTTGACCAGGCTCATCACCTTGACGATGCGGGTGATGCGGTCCAGGTCGCCCACGGCGGCTTGCAGCGTGCCCATCAGGTCGATGGCGATGGCGCGGGCGGCGGCCTTGCCTTCTTCCGTGGTGGTCGTCAGGCCGAGCTGACCGACCCAGGGCTTGCCGTCCTTCTTGGCGATGTGGCCAGACAGGAACACCAGCTGACCCGTCTGGACGAACGGCACGTATGCGGCGGCCGGGATGGCCACGGGAGGCAACTCGATGCCCAGAGCCTTCAGGCGTGCAGCGACAGACATGGGGATACTCCGATGAAAAAATACAAGGTCGGGCATCCTACACTGGGGCATGCACGGCACGCGCAGTTGGGCCCAGGGATGGGTGGTGGCCGGCATGGCGCTGTTCTGGCTGGCCGGCATGGCGCTGCAACTGCAGCAGGCGGAGGTGCGCCCCGGCGCGCCCTGGTTGGCAGCGGGCTTGCTGGCCGTCTTCGCCCTGGCTTCGGCATGGTGGTGGCGCAGGCAGCCTGCCGCCAGCGCGGTGCTGGTGTTCGCGGCCTTGCTGCTGCTGGGCTGGTTGCAGGCTGATGTGCGGGCCGCCTGGCGTTTGGCGGATCGCTTGCCTGCTTCGCTCGAAGGGCAGGATCTGGTGCTGTGGGGCCGCGTCAGCGGTTTGCCCCAACCGGATGCGCAAGGCGTGCGTTTTCAGGTGGCGGTGCTGGGCCGTTGCGGTGCTGATGGGGCCTGTCGAGAGGACAAGCAACTGCCCGGCACCGTGTCGCTCAGCTGGTCGGTGTCGACGCGCGACGATGCGGTCATCGCCCCGGTGCCGCCCGCTGTGCAGGCCGGTGATGTGTGGCGCTGGCCCGTCCGCCTGAAGCGTCCGCATGGCAGCTTGAACCCGGTCGGTTTTGATGCCGAGCTGTGGATGTTCGAGCAGGGCATTGGCGCCAGTGGCGGTGTGCGTACGGGCGCCCCGACCGACCCCGTGTTGCTGGCCCGCGCCCGCTGGTGGCATCCGGGTGATCAACTGGATGCCTGGCGCCAGCGTCTGCGTGATCGGCTGCTGACCCAGGCCGGGCCGCCTGCCATGGCCGGGCTGCTGGCGGCGCTCGCGGTGGGCGATCAGTCGGCCATCGACGCGCCGCACTGGGACATCTACCGGCAGACCGGCATCGCGCACCTGGTCAGCATCAGCGGCATCCACATCACCTTGTTCGCCTGGCTGGCCGCGGGCGCCGTGGGCTGGGCGTGGCGGCGCAGTGCGGGGCTGTGCCACCGCTGGCCGGCGGTCTGGGCGGGCCGTTGGGCGGGGGTGCTGGCGGCCACGGGCTACTCATTGCTGGCGGGTTGGGGTGTGCCAGCCCAACGCACGGTGGGCATGTTGCTGCTGGTGGCGGTGTTCCGGCAGGGCGGTGTGCATTGGCCGCCCACGCTGGTGTTGCTGGTGACGGCGGCTGTGGTGGCCGGGCTCGACCCCTGGGCCTTGTTGCAGGCGGGGTTCTGGTTGTCGTTTGCGGCGGTGTCCTTGTTGATGCTGTCGGGTGATGACAGCGAGCGTCGCGAGCCGGCGCCTGAAGGTGTCTGGCCACGAGCAAGACAGGCCCTGCGGGCGGGCCTGCATGCGCAGTGGGTGGCCACGCTGGGCCTGGCACCGTTGGGCATCCTCATCTTCCAGCAGGTCAGCCTGGTGGGGCTGCTGGCCAATCTGGTGGCGGTGCCGCTGGTGAGTTTTGTCGTGATGCCGCTGTCGCTGGCGGGCCTGGTGTGGTCGCCTTGCTGGCAACTGGCGGCCTGGTTTGTCGGGCCCCTGAATGCCTGGCTGCACTGGCTCACGATCTGGCCCTGGGTGGTGGCGGTAGTGCCTGTGGCGCCTGTGTGGGCCCAAGGCGCGGCCGTGCTGAGCAGTGGCTTGATGTTGATGCGATTGCCGTGGCGTTGGCGGCTGCTGGCGGTGCCCCTGTTGGTGCCTCTGATTCATCCTGCCGTACGGATGCCGCATGAGGGCCAGTTCGAGTTGATCGCGGCTGACGTGGGGCAGGGCAGTGCCGTGCTGGTGCGCACCCGCCACCACGCCTTGCTGCACGACACCGGTCCGCTGCAGGGGGCTGACAGTGATGCGGGTCAGCGCATCCTGCTGCCGCTGCTGCGCGGGCTGGGTGTGGCTGCGCTGGACGAGTTGACGTTGTCCCATCGCGATACCGACCATGTGGGCGGCGCGGCGTCGGTGCTGAATCAGATGCTTACGCACCGGATGCGCACCACGCTGACGGCTTCACACGCGCTGCGTCAGCGCGGCCTGCCGCATGAAGACTGCGCAGCCGGTCAGCGCTGGCAGTGGGATGGTGTCGAGTTCGAAGTGCTGCACCCGCCGCCCGGCGCCGACCGGGCCGACAGGCATCCCAATGCCATCAGTTGCGTGCTGCGCGTCACGGCCGCCAACGGCTTCAGCGCGCTGCTGACCGGCGACATCGAGGCGCCGCAGGAGCATGCGCTCGTGGTGCAGTACGGCACTGCACTGCACAGCGATGTGTTGCTCGTGCCACACCACGGCAGCCGCACCTCGTCCACACCTGAATTCCTTGACGCCGTCTCGCCGAAATGGTCGGTGCTTCAGCTAGGCTATAGAAACCGCTTTGGCCATCCACACCCGGCGGTGATGACCCGACTTGAAGCATTGCGCTTCACCGTGGTGCGAACTGATGAGTGTGGAGGCTGGGTATGGCGCGAAACGGGTGCATCATGCACTCGTGATGTGCGGCGCCGCTACTGGCACTGGCAGCCCTTGCAGGGTTTTCTCGGAGCTGGTGCGGAAGTTGCTGCAGTGGACTGGCAGGAGACCCGCTGATGAGACCTAGCTTCGACGAGATGCACGCTTCAGGCGCAGATGTGCGCGAGCACTACCGCACCTATGACCGCTGGCTGGCCCAGCAACCGCGCGACATGATGCGAGCGCGGCGCGATGAGGCGGAGATGATCTTCCGCCGTGTCGGCATCACCTTCGCGGTGTATGGCGACAAGGATTCCGGGGAAGGCACCGAACGCCTGATTCCGTTTGACCTGATACCGCGGGTCATTCCGGCGCATGAATGGCGCGACATGGAAAAGGGCCTGGCCCAGCGCGTCACGGCGCTGAACCGGTTCATCCACGACATCTATCACGACCAGGAGATCCTCAAGGCAGGCATCGTTCCGCGTGAGCAGATCATCAACAACGCGCAGTTCCGGCCCGAGATGATGGGCGTGGACGTGCCGCGCAACATCTACTCCCACATCGCCGGCGTCGACATCGTTCGCGCAGCCAACACCGACGGCAGCGGCAGCTACTACGTGCTGGAAGACAACCTGCGGGTGCCCAGCGGCGTGAGCTACATGCTGGAGAACCGCAAGATGATGATGCGGCTCTTCCCCGACCTGTTCGCCGAACACCGTGTGGCCCCCGTGGCGCACTACCCCGACCTGCTGCTGGAAACCCTGCGCAGCGTGGCCCCGGGCGGCGTGAACGAGCCCACCGTGGTGGTGCTCACGCCGGGCATGTACAACTCGGCGTACTTCGAGCATGCGTTCCTGGCGCAGCAGATGGGCGTCGAACTGGTTGAAGGCCAGGACTTGTTCGTCAAGGACAACTTCGTCTTCATGCGCACCACGCAGGGCCCGAAGCGCGTCGACGTGATCTACCGTCGCCTCGACGATGACTTCCTCGACCCCACCGTGTTCCGCAAGGATTCCACCCTGGGTTGCGCGGGTCTGGTGGCCGCGTACAAGGCCGGCAACGTCACCTTGTCCAACGGCATCGGCACCGGCATCGCCGACGACAAGTCGATCTATCCGTACGTGCCGAAGATGGTCGAGTTCTACCTCGGTGAAAAGCCGATCCTGAACAACGTGCCGACCCACCTCTGCCGTGATCCGGAAGACCTCAAGTACGTGCTCGACAACCTGTCGGAGCTGGTCGTGAAGGAAGTGCACGGCGCCGGCGGCTACGGCATGCTGGTTGGCCCGGCGGCCACGAAACAGGAGATCGCCGACTTCCGCGAATACCTGATCGCCAACCCGAGCAACTACATCGCCCAGCCGACGCTGAGCCTGTCCACCTGCCCGACGTTCGTGGAATCCGGCATTGCGCCGCGCCACATCGATCTGCGGCCCTTCGTGCTGTCAGGTGCCGAGGTGCAGATGGTGCCCGGTGGCCTCACGCGCGTGGCCTTGAAGGAAGGCTCGCTGGTCGTCAACAGCAGCCAGGGAGGCGGCACCAAGGACACCTGGGTGCTGGAAGACTGAGATGGGAAGCTCAACGATGCTGTCAAGAACCGCCGACCACTTGTTCTGGATGGCCCGCTACATGGAGCGGGCCGAGAACACCGCCCGCATGCTGGACGTGAATGTCCAGACCGACCTGCTGCCGCAATCCGCCGCGGTGGCTGAGCTTGGCTGGCGCGGGCTGCTGTCGATTTCCGAGCTGACGCAGGATTACCAGGCCCGCTACGGCGCGGTCAGTGCCCGCCAGGTGCTCGACTTCATGGTGCGCGATGAGCGCAATCCGTCGTCCATCCTGTGCTGCCTGCGCGCAGCCCGTGAAAACGCGCGCGCCGTGCGCGGCACGCTCACCACCGAAGTCTGGGAAACCACCAACCAGACCTGGCTGGAGTTCAACCGCCTGCTGGCTGACGGCCTGCTGGCGCGTGATCCTTCGGCGTTCTTCGAATGGGTGAAGTTCCGCTCGCACCTGTCGCGGGGCGTGACCGTGGGCACGATGCTGCAGGACGAAGCCTTCCACTTCATCCGCATTGGCTCCTTCCTCGAGCGCGCCGACAACACGGCCCGCTTGTTGGACGTGAAGTTCCATGCGGTGGAAAGTGATTTCTACGGTGCCGCCAGCGAGCGGGATGCCGAGTACGACTTCTATCACTGGTCGGCCATCCTGCGCTCGGTCTCGGGCTTCGAGATCTACCGCAAGGTCTACCGCAACGTCATCCAGCCGGACAAGGTGGCCGAGCTGCTGATCCTGCGGCCGGACATGCCGCGTTCGCTGGCGCACTGCATCAGCAAGGTGCACGGCAACCTGCGTCTGGTGGCCAACGAGCAGTCGTCCAACACCCAGCGCATGGCGGGCCGCCTGCGAGCTGATCTGGATTACGCCCGCATCGACGAAATCCTGGCGACGGGGCTGCATGCCTACCTGACCCAGTTTCTGGACCGTGTCGGCGACCTCGGGGCAGGCATCAGCCGCGACTTCCTCGTGCCGGCGTCCTGAGCCTGTTGACCAACGACCTGCTGCCCACCTTGCCATGACCCAGTCATGCAGCGGTGGCAGTCTGGGTGTCCGGCACGCCTTGACGGCTTGCCGGCCCTCCCTCGAAGCCGCTTGAAGGAACTGCCTTGTCCATCCACGTTGCACTCAAGCACGTCACGCACTACCGCTATGACCGCCGCGTGGCCTTGTCGCCCCAGGTGGTGCGTCTGCGTCCTGCGCCCCACGCACGCACGCCGGTGCTGTCGTACTCGCTGACGGTCGAGCCCACCGGCCACTTCGTCAACTGGCAACAAGACCCGTTCTCGAATTACATGGCGCGGCTGGTCTTCCCCGAGAAGACCACCGAGTTCAAGGTCACGGTCGATCTGGTGGCCGAGATGTCGGTCTACAACCCGTTCGACTTCTTCCTGGAGCCGGGCGCCGAAACTTTCCCCTTCGATTACGACGCCGAACTGAAGGCCGAGCTGGCGCCGTACCTGGTGCCGGATGCGGTCACGCCGGAAGTGGCGCGCTACCTCGCTGCCGTGCCGCGTGAGGAGACCCGCACCATCGATTTCCTGGTGGGTCTGAACCAGCGGCTTCAGAACGACATTTCCTACCTGATCCGCATGGAGCCGGGTGTGCAGACGCCCGAGGAAACGCTGACCAAGCGCAGCGGTTCCTGCCGTGATTCTGGCTGGCTGCTGGTGCAGCTGTTCCGCCACCTCGGCCTGGCGGCCCGCTTCGTGTCGGGCTACCTGATCCAGCTCGCGCCTGACCAG
This sequence comes from Ideonella margarita, assembly GCF_038066635.1. Classification (NCBI taxonomy): domain Bacteria; kingdom Pseudomonadati; phylum Pseudomonadota; class Betaproteobacteria; order Burkholderiales; family Sphaerotilaceae; genus Ideonella; species Ideonella margarita. The sequence continues at coordinate 64,331 of NZ_JBBUTI010000007.1, forward strand.
AAGGCCCTCGACGGCCCGAGCGGCACCGAAGTCGACTTCACCGACCTGCATGCCTGGTGCGAAGTTTTCCTGCCGGGCGCCGGCTGGATCGGCCTGGACCCGACGTCAGGCCTGCTGGCCGGCGAGGGTCACATTCCGCTGGCCTGCACGCCGCAGCCCAGCAGCGCGGCGCCCATCAGCGGCGCTGTGGACGAGTCTGAGGTGACCTTCGGCCACGAGATGAGCGTGACGCGCATCTTCGAATCGCCCCGCGTGACGCGCCCTTACCGCGAAGACCAATGGGCTGACGTGCTGGCCCTGGGCCAAGTGGTGGACGCTGAACTGGAAGCGGGCGACGTGCGCCTGACCATGGGCGGCGAGCCGACGTTTGTCTCGGTGGACGACCGCGACGGCGCCGAGTGGAACACCGACGCACTCGGCCCGACCAAGCGCCTGTACGCCCAAGACTTGGTGCAGCGCCTGCGTGCTGAATACGGCCAGGGCGGCTTCCTGCATTTCGGCCAGGGCAAGTGGTACCCGGGCGAGCAACTGCCGCGCTGGGCGCTGTCGATCTTCTGGCGCGAAGACGGCCAACCGTGCTGGCATGACCCGTCGCTGTTCGCCGACGAGCGTGACCAGCTTCAGTACACCAGCGCCGACGCTCGCCGCTTCATCGACACACTGAGCAGCCGCCTGGGCCTGCCTACTGACTACGTCCAGCCGGGCTTCGAGGACACCTGGTACTGGCTGTGGCGCGAGCGCCGCCTGCCCATCAACGTCGACCCGTTTGATGCCCGCCTTGATGACGAACTGGAGCGCAGTCGTCTGCGCCGCGTGTTCGACCAGGGGCTGGAGCATGAGGTGGGTTATGTGCTGCCCATCAAGCCGGCCGAAGGCCCGGCAGTGGCTGGTGCGCGCTGGCAAACCGGCCCGTGGTTCTTCCGTGATGAGCGCATGTACCTGATCCCCGGCGATTCGCCGATGGGGTATCGCCTGCCGCTCGACTCGCTGCCGTGGGTGTCTTCGGGGGATTACCCGTTCCACCATGAGCATGATCCGTTTGCGCCGCGTGATGCGCTGCCGGCGAGTGCGACCTTGCGCACCCAGTCCGCCCTTGGCGGCACGGCAGGCCACGGCCTGGCAGGCGGCTTCGCCGAAGGTGGTGTCGTGGCGGTGCCTGGTGGCGCTGACGGCCTGGGGCAGTCGGGCGACCTGACCAATGATGCAGGGCATGCGGGCGCGGCAACCGCCAGTCTGGCTGGCAACGCATCGGCCAACGGCAACCACACCGCGTACAACACTGCCAACAGCACCACGCCGCTGAACCAGCGCCCCGAGCGCTTTGACAGCGCCCACTGGATCACCCGCACGGCGCTGTGCGTGGAAGTGCGTGACCCGCGCCGCGCCAACGGCCCGAAGGCCGAGAAGGTGGGGCAGGCCACGGGCGTGCTCTACATCTTCATGCCGCCGCTGCAACGGCTGGAAGACTATCTCGAGCTGCTCAGCGCGATCGAGGCGACCTCGGCCACGCTGGGCATCAAGGTGGTGCTGGAAGGCTATCCGCCACCACGTGACCACCGCCTGAAGATGCTGCAGGTCACGCCGGATCCGGGCGTCATCGAGGTCAACATCCACCCGGCGCACAACTGGGGTGAACTGGTGGCGCACACCGAGTTCCTCTACAACGCAGCCTGGCTGTCGCGCCTGTCGACCGAGAAGTTCATGCTCGACGGCCGGCACACCGGCACCGGTGGCGGCAACCACTTCGTGATGGGGGGCGCCACGCCAGCGGATTCGCCGTTCCTGCGTCGCCCTGACTTGCTCGGCTCCTTGCTGCGCTACTGGCACAACCACCCCAGCCTGAGCTACCTGTTCAGCGGCATGTTCATCGGCCCGACCAGCCAGGCGCCGCGGGTCGACGAGGCCCGCAATGACCAGCTCCGTGAGCTCGAGATCGCGCTGGGCGAGATCGACCGGAACATGGCGATTCACGGGCAGCACATGCCGCCGTGGCTGGTTGATCGCACGCTGCGCAATGTGCTGGTGGACGTCACCGGCAACACGCACCGCAGCGAGTTCTGCATCGACAAGCTGTACTCGCCCGACTCGTCCACCGGCCGCCTGGGCCTGCTCGAGTTGCGGGCCTTCGAGATGCCGCCGCATGCCCGCATGAGCATCGTGCAGCAGCTGCTGCTGCGCTCGCTCATCGCGCGCTTCTGGAAGACGCCTTACCGCGCGCCGCTGGTGCGCTGGGGCACCGAGCTGCACGACCGCTTCCTGCTGCCAACCTTCGTGCAGATGGACTTCGACGATGTGATGCAGGACATGCAGCGCGCGGGCTACGCCTTCGAGGCCGACTGGTTCGCGCCGCACATCGAGTTCCGCTTCCCGAAGGTGGGGGAGCTGACTTCGTCGGGTGTGCACATGACGCTGCGCAACGCGCTCGAGCCCTGGCATGTGATGGGTGAAGAGGGCTCGGCCGGCGGCACGGTGCGCTACGTTGATTCGTCGCTGGAGCGGCTGGAAATCCACGTCACCGGCTTCATCGATGCACGGCACCGCATCACCGTGAACGGCGTGCCGGTGCCGATGCAACCCACGGGGCGCGTTGGCGAGTACGTGGCTGGTGTGCGCTACCGGGCCTGGACGGCACCGTCGTCGCTGCACCCCACCATCGGGGCGCACGCGCCGCTCACGATCGATCTGGTGGATACCTGGAACCAGCACGCGCTGGGCGGCTGCCAGTACCACGTGGCGCATCCGGGCGGTCGCAACTACGTGACTTTCCCGGTGAATGCCTACGAGGCACAAAGCCGGCGCCTGGCGCGGTTCTTCCCGATGAACCACACGCCGGGGGCGATGGTGGTGGGCGAGCCGCAGCGGAGCCTGGAGTTCCCGTTCACGCTGGACCTGCGCCGTGCGGGGCGTTGACAACAACTGCCACGCAATGCGCAAAGTGTGAAACAACACCATGCTGGACGGGCAGCTCCCAATGCCTGGCGCACCTGCGGCAAGGCATGATGCCGACATGTCCCAGCAAACCAGTCTCCTGCCCGATGATGAACTGCCCGACCCAGTGGCCCTGGCCCTGGGGGCGGCGCAGCGCGGCAGCGACGGACATCACGACGAGTTGCTGGGCCGGCTGAGCGTGGCGGGCGCACCGAAAGGCGCGCTCAGCCCCTTGTGGCAGCGCTTCTTCACGGCCAACGGTGCCGATGGCTGGCAAGACCTCGGCGCGCGTTCACAGCGCCTGCAGCGCCGTGTGCAGGACGACGGCGCCACCTACAACGTGTTCGACGACGGTGGGCAGACCGCGCGCGCCTGGCCGCTCGAATTGCTGCCCATGCTGGTGGACGCCCGCGAATGGAGCGTCATCGAGCGGGGCGTGCAGCAACGTGCGCGGCTGCTGAATGCCGTGCTGAGTGATGTCTACGGTGAGCGCACGCTGCTCGACAAGGGCCTGCTGCCCCCGTCGCTGGTGCTGGGCCATCCGCAATACCTGCGGCCGATGCACGGCGTGAAGCCGGCGGGTGGCGTGCACCTGCATGTCGCCGCGTTTGACCTCGCCCGCGGCCCGGACGGCGGCTGGTGGGTGGTCGGCCAGCGCACCCAGGCGCCGTCGGGCCTGGGTTACCTGCTGGAAAACCGGCTGATCGTGGCCCAGCAGTTCCCGGAGGCCTTCCGTGACCTGCGCATCCAGCGCGTGGCCTCGGCCTTCCAGAGCCTGATGCAGGGCCTGATGCGCCTGAGCCCGGCGGGTGAACGCTCGCGGGTGGTGTTGCTCACGCCGGGGCCGCACAACGAAACCTACTTCGAGCAGGTCTTCCTGGCCCGCTACCTGGGCCTGACGCTGGTCGAAGGCGGCGATCTCACCGTTCGCGCCAACCGCGTCTTCCTGAAAACGCTGCATGGTCTGGAGCCGGTCCACGTGATCCTCCGCCGTGTTGACGACGACTACCTCGACCCCCTCGAGCTGCGTGCTGATTCGGCGCTGGGTGTGCCCGGCTTGCTGCAAGCCCTGCGAGCCGGCACAGTGGTGATGGCCAATGCGCCTGGCGCTGGCTGGCTGGAGAGCCCCGGTCTGGCCGCGTTCTGGCCGGCCGTCTCGCGAGCGCTCATCGGACAGGAACTCAGCCTGCCGGCCACCACCAGCTGGTGGTGCGGCGAAGAGGCCGTGTGGCGCGCCCACCAGGGGCGTCTGGACGACTATGTGGTGGCCCCGACCTTCCCCGGCAGCGAGACCACGACGAGTTTCGCTCCGTCGGTGGTCGGCAGCTTGCGTCCGGTTGAGCGGGCAGCGCTGCGTGGCCGCATCGAGACCGATCCCGCCGCGCACACCTTGCAGGCGCGTGTGCGCCCCTCCGAAATGCCGGTCTGGAGCGACGGGCAACTGCAGCCACGCCCGGCCGTGATGCGCGTGTTCGCCCTGGCCGATGGCCTTGGTGGCTGGCGTGTGTTGCCGGGTGGATTGACGCGTGTGGCCTCCCGACGCGACGCCGCGCATGACCCCTGGCTGTCGATGCAGCGCGGCAGTGCCAGTGCTGACACCTGGGTGCTGACTGATGGCGCGGTGGACACCACCAGCCTGCTGCCCAAGCCGCTGAGTGCGGATGACCTGCAAGGTTGGCACCGCAGTGTCACCAGCCGCGCCGCTGAAAATCTCTTCTGGCTGGGCCGCTACACCGAGCGCGCCGAGAACACGGTGCGTCTGGCCCGTGTGACGCTTGAATCGCTGACGGGCTCGATGCTGACCGGTGCGTCGCCCGAGGTGCTGCAGGTGCTTGACCACCTGGCCCGGCGCCACGGCCTGGTGGGGGCGGGTGTGCCGTCGCCCGAGCAATCATTGCGCGTGTTCGAGCGCTCGCTGGTGCATGCGCTGGGTGATGCCCGCGGCGCCAGCAGCGTGGCCTGGAACCTGAGTGCGCTCAAGGCCAACGCGCAGGCCCTGCGTGAGCGCCTGTCGCAAGAGCACTGGAAGCTGATCCACGAAGTGGGCGACCATTTCCAGCACCATCTGCAGGCGGCCTTGAAGGCCAGTGCCGCCGAGCCGTTGTCGGATGTGCTGGGCGTGCTTGGCCGCGCGGCCACGCACCTGGCCGCCATCACCGGCGCCCAAACGGACCGCATGACCCGCGACGACGGCTGGCGCCTGATGAGCGTGGGGCGCCAGATCGAGCGGCTCGACTTCCTGTCGCATGCGCTGGCCACCGGCTTCGAGCACGGCCTGCAACGCAAGGACGACGGCTTTGCGCTGCTGCTGGCCCTGTTCGATTCCACGATCACCTACCGCGCGCAGTTCCAGGCCCGGCGTGAAGTGCCGCCGCTGCTGCACCTGCTGGTGCACGACACCGACAACCCGCGCTCCCTGGCCTGGGTGGCGCGCACGATGCACGACCGTTTCCTGAAGCTGGCCCGCCATCAGCCGGAATGGGCGAAGGCGCTGGCTGCCAACCTGCCTCGGCCGGAGGCCTGGTCATTGGCTGACCTGAGCACGCCCGACGACAGCGGCGAGCACGGACTGCTGCTGCAGCACCTGCATGACTGCAGCAGCCAGGCGCTGCAGCTGTCCGAGGGCTTGGGCCGCCAGCTGTTCTCTCACGTGGGCCCGGTGGATCGTCTGGTGTGGCAATGAGCGAAGAGATCGATGTGGACGGCGCCCCTGGGGCCGCTGTCGGTGGCGCCGTTGAGCCGGCAGCCCTGCCGCCGGTTCGCTGGCTGAAGGTGGTGCACGACACCTGCTACGACTACGGCGCGCCGGTGGAACTGGCCCAGCATGTGGCCTATCTGGCACCGCGCAGCACCGGCTGCCAGACCGTGCGCGACTGGCGCCTGCAGATCGACCCGCCGCCCGACGAGTGGGGTTTGCCGGAGTCGGCCACCGCGCCCAGCACGCTGCCGCCAGACGGCGCCGTGCCTCCCGGCCAGATCAGTCTGGACCCCTGGGGCAATGCACGGCTCGCCTTCAGCCATTCCCGGGTACACGAACGCCTGCTGGTGCGCTCCACCTTCGAGGCTGGTCTTCACGCACCGGCGCCGATCGACGTGACGGACAGCCCCGCCTGGGAGACCGTGGCCGAAGACCTGCGATACCACGCCGGGCTGGTGCACTCCGAGGCGGTGGAGTTCACCCTGCCATCCACCTTCGCACCCAGGTCACCCGCGCTGGCCGCCTTTGGCCGGCAGGCCTTCAAGCCGGGCGTGACGCTGGCCGCCGGCGCGCTGGCGCTGATGGCCCTGATCCACGACCGGTTTGAGTACAAGCCGCAATCCACCTCGGTGGCCACCCGCGCCACGGACGCGCTGGCGCTGGGCTACGGCGTCTGCCAGGATTTTGCGCATGTGCTGATAGGCGCCTGCCGATCACTGGGCCTGGCCGCGCGCTACGTCAGCGGCTATCTGCTGACCCAACCGCCGCCAGGCCAGCCTCGCCTGGTCGGGGCGGATGCCTCGCATGCCTGGGCGCAGGTGTGGTGCCCGGTGCAGGGCTGGCTCTCGCTGGACCCCACGAACCGGGTGCCCGCTGGTGACAGCCATGTCACCCTGGGTTGGGGGCGCGACTATGCCGACGTGGCACCGCTGCGCGGCGTGATCCGCGGTGGCGGACGGGCGCAGCCGCATGTGGCGGTGACCGTGGTGCCGCTGGAGGAGGCCGATCTGCTCGAAGCGCAGCCGGTCGAAAACGCCTCGGTCGAGGCGGTTGGCGCCGAGTTGCTACCTGCCGATGCATTGCCCGTCGAAGGGCCTGCCGAAGACTGACGCCAGGCGTCAAGCCTTGGCGTCAGGGCATGGACAGTGCGGGCCGTGTGCGGCAGCAACACCGCAACATAGCCCGCAACCGTCCGTCCATCACATGCCCGCGTAGTTCGGACCGCCGCCGCCTTCCGGCGTCACCCAGACGATGTTCTGCGTCGGGTCCTTGATGTCGCAGGTCTTGCAATGCACGCAGTTCTGCGCATTGATCACCAGCTGGTCCGCGCCGTCCTTGTTGACGAACTCGTACACGCCTGCCGGGCAGTAGCGTGATTCCGGGCCGGCGAACTTGGCCAGGTTGATGCGCACTGGCACCGACGCATCTTTCAGCTTCAGGTGGGCCGGCTGGTTTTCCTCGTGGTTGGTGTTGCTGATGAACACCGAGGAGAGGCGGTCAAACGTCAGCTTGCCATCGGGCTTGGGGTAGGTGATCTGCGCGCATTCGGCCGCCGGCTTCAGGGCCAGGTGGTCAGGGGCGGTGCGATGGATCGTCCACGGCGGCGACTTCATGCCCAGGCGCGGCAGCACCCAGTGCTCGATGCCGGTCATCAGCATGCCAACGTACATGCCCTTCTTGAACCACTGCTTGAAGTTCTTCGAGCGGTCCAGTTCCGACTTCAGCCAGCTGGCTTCGAAGCCGCTGCTGTAGGCCGTCAGCTCGTCCTGGGCGCGCTCGGCACTCAGGGCTTCCAGAGCGGCTTCTGCCACCAGCATGCCGGTCTTGATGGCGGCATGGCTGCCCTTGATGCGTGCGGCGTTCAGGGTGCCGGCGTCGCAGCCCACGAGGGCGCCACCGGGGAAGGTCAGCTTGGGCAGGCTGAGGATGCCGCCGGCCGTGATGGCGCGGGCGCCATAGCCGATGCGCTTGCCGCCTTCGATGTGCTTGCGGATCGACGGGTGGGTCTTCCAGCGCTGCATCTCCTCGAACGGGCTCAGCCACGGGTTCTTGTAGTCGAGGCCGACCACGTAGCCCAGCGTCACCTTGTTGCCTTCGAGGTGGTACAGGAAGCCGCCACCGTAGGTCTGCGTGTCCATCGGCCAGCCGGCGGTGTGCACCACCAGGCCCGGCTTGGCCTGCTCGGCCGGCACTTCCCACAGCTCCTTGATGCCGATGGCATAGCTCTGCGGGTCCTTGCCTTCATCGAGCTTGAACTTGGCGATCAGCTGCTTGCCCAGATGGCCGCGCGCGCCTTCGGCAAAGATCGTGTACTTGCCCAGCAGGGCCATGCCCAGCTGGAAACCGCCGTGCGGCAGGCCATCCTTGCCGATGCCCTGGTTGCCGGTGGCAACACCCGTCACGCGGCCTTGCTCGTCATACAGCACTTCGGCCGCGGTGAAGCCGGGGAAGATTTCCACGCCCAGGGCTTCGGCCTGCTCGCCCAGCCACTTGGTGACGGCACCCAGGCTGATGACGTAATTGCCGTCGTTGTGGAAGCAGTCCGGGATGATCGGCGAGCTCATCGCGCCGGTTTCGCTCAGCACCAGCAGTTCGTCGCCGGTGACGGGCTGGTTCAGGGGCGCGCCGCGTTCCTTCCAGTCGGGGAAGAGTTCGGTCAGCGCGATCGGGTCCATCACCGCGCCGCTCAGGATGTGCGCGCCGGGCTCGGAGCCCTTTTCCAGCACCACCACATTCACCTCGGAGCCCTTGGCTGCCGCCAGCTGTTTCAGCCGGATGGCGCATGACAGGCCGGCCGGGCCGCCACCGACGATCACCACGTCGTATTCCATGGATTCGCGGGGGCCGTACTGGGCGAGCAACTCGTCGTTGGTCATGAGCGTGTGTTCCGGTTGGAGTCTGGATGGGCAGCCGGGTGGGGAGGGCCCGGCCAGATATTTCTGTGCGCGATTCTAGCGAAGTGCAGACCAAAAAAGCACGACCGTACTATTTATGGATGCGCCGCTCCAATCCGCCGGACACAAAGCGCAAATTGCGCGGTTGCTGTCGCGCTGATTGCCATATCCATCCGGGTTGTCCCCGTTTAGCATGACCTGCGGACTGACCATGATCAGGCCGAAAGGGGTCAATGATGCTTGGCATGGTGTTCACTGAGCTGATGGAGATGGTCGAGGAACGCTTTTCTCCGGAGGTGGCTGACGTCATTCTGCAGAAAGCCGCGCCTGAACACGGCGGGGCCTACACCGCGGTGGGCTATTACGGCCACGGCGAGATCGTGGCGCTGGTGGTGGCCCTGTCCGAGGTCACTGGGGTGCCGGTCCCTGACCTGGTCCAGGCTTTCGGTGAGCACCTCATGGGCCGCTTCACGCAGCTCTACCCGCAGATGTTCACGAAGCACAGCCAGCTGTTCGACTTTCTCGCGTCGATCGAGCCCTACATCCACGTGGAGGTGCGCAAGCTCTACAGCAATGCGCGGCTTCCGACCTTCGAGGTCTTGAGCCGCAGTGGCTCGCAGATGCACCTGTTGTATTCGTCACCCCGCAAAATGGAGTCTCTGGCCCTGGGTCTGCTGCTTGGCGCTGCCCGGCATTTCGGCCAGCCCGTGCAGGTGACGTCCGAGGCCGGGCAAGGCTCGGACGGGCAGGCCGGTACCGTGTTCATCATCGACCTTCAGCCTGCATGAACGCTGGCTTGCCTCCTGCGGCCAACGCCGCCCACATCGAAGCGCTGGCCCTGATGCAGCGGCGCTTCGATCGTGAGCGCGCGGCACGCAAGGCGGCCGAGCAACTGCTGACCAGCAAGAGCCGGGAGCTGTTCGATGCGCTCCAGGTGGCGCAGGACTCTGAACACCGCCTGCAGATGGCCTTGTGGGCCAGCGGCGAAGGCATCTGGGACTGGTCGTCAGAGGACGGCGTGATGCGTGTCCGCGGCCTGGTGGTCGACGGACTGGAATTGCCCGCCTATGACATGGCCGGCAGGGAAGTGATCGAGCGCATCGAGCCGGAGGACCGCGAGGCGACGCTGCTGGCCTGGCGCCTGCACCTCTCGGGCACCCATGCCGACATCGACACGGCCTACCGCGTGCGTTTGAACAATGAAGTGCGCTGGGTGCGCATCCGTGGCCGCACCATGGCCAACCCGGTTGCCGGCATGCCCGTGCATGTGACGGGCACCATCAAGGACATCACGGTGCAACGCGCCGCTGAGGAGAGTCTGCACACGATGGCGCAGGCCTTTGCCAGCACCCACGATGCGCTGGCCGTGGTGGACGGGGCCTGGCGCGTGGTGGAGACCAATGAATCGATGCAGCGGCTGACGGGCTTGTCGCAGCAGGCCCTGCTGGGTTTCAACCTGCTGGAATTGATTGACCTGCCTGCGCTGGGCGACAGCGCACAGCGCATCGAGCGCCAGCTTGAATCAGCCGGCGGCATGATTCCCGTGGAGGTCACCGTCACGCCCGTGGGCGGTGAGACGCGGTGCGGCATCGTGGCCATGCGCGACATCCGTGAGCGCCGCCTGGCTGAAGAGCGCCTGGAGCGCATGGCGTTGCAGGATGCTCTGACAGCGCTGCCGAACCGCGCCGCGCTGGAGCAGCACCTGGCCCGGTGCGTGAAGGATCGACTGCGCACCGGCTTCGGCCTGCTGTTCCTGGACCTCGACGGCTTCAAGGGCGTGAACGACTCCTTCGGCCACGGCGAGGGGGATCAACTCCTGCGTGAGGTGTCCAGTCGCCTGCGCCAGGCCTTGCCGCAGGCCTTCATCGGCCGCTGGGGGGGCGACGAATTTGCCATCGTGCTGCCAGAGGGCACGGGCGATTTCCATATCCGCGAAGCCGCACAGTTGCTGATCGCCACCATGGCAATGCCATTCCGCGTGGGGTCGGAACATGAAATGCTGATCAGCCCGAGCATCGGTGCGGTGCGCTTCCCGGAAGACGGCGATGACGCGTCCACACTGCTGCGCAAGGCGGATGCCGCGATGTACCGGGCCAAGGACAGCGGAAAGAACTGCCTGCGCATCTTTGATCCGGCGATCGAGGAAGGGGCGGTGCGCCGCGTGAAGCTGCAGAGCCTGCTGCGGGTGGATGCCGAGCGCAACGCCTTCACGTTTGTGGCCCAGCCCAAGTTTGACCGTGCTGGGCGGCACACCAGCGCCGAGGTGCTGGTGCGCTGGAACACCCGTGAGTTTGGTGCCGTGTCCCCGGCCGAATTCATCCCGATTGCCGAGCAGAGCGGCACGATCGAACTGCTGGGCCGCCATGCGCTGCACATGGCCGCCCATCTGGCCAAGCAGGTGCAGGAGGTGGTGGGGCGCCCGCTGCCGATCGCCGTGAACCTGTCGCCGCGGCAACTGCGTTTCAGCGGCTTCGAGCGTCTGGCGGTGCACGCCTGCGAACGCATGGGCGTGCATCCCTCGCAGCTGGAGCTGGAGTTGACCGAATCAGCGCTGGCCTCGGACGCCGTGCTGCCGCTGCTGCAACGTCTGCGGCAACAGGGCTTCAGCTTGTCGCTTGATGACTTCGGCACGGGCTATTCGTCCTTGTCGCATCTGCTGCATCTGCCGTTCCAGAAGGTCAAGATCGACCGGGCCTTCGTGATGGACATGCAAGACAACCCGCGTGCCCGCGCCGTGATCCGCGGCACGCTGCAGATCTGCCGCGACCTGGGGCTGACCACCGTCGCCGAGGGCGTGGAGACCGAAGCGCAATTCCAGCTGCTGAGCGAGCTGGGTGTCGACGAGTTCCAGGGCTACCTGTTTGCCCGACCGATGCCGCCCGAGCAATGGCTGGCGCTGCTGGCCAAGGGCGGTGCCGACAAGGCCCTGCCGCGTTGAGCGCCGCACCGCACCAGGTGCGTGCTATCGTTTTGGGGTTGGTTTCACCATTGATTCCTGCCGTTCATCTGACCCAGGTGGTTGGACGAGCGGCGCTTACTTGACCGCGCATTCGCCGGCAGGCCCGGCCCTTTCTCCATGAGCTACAACATTGATCTGTCGGGCCGCGTTGCCCTGGTGACCGGGGCTTCCAGCGGCTTGGGAGCGCAGTTCGCACGCGTGCTCGCACGCTCTGGCGCTGCGGTGGTGCTGGCCGGTCGCCGCACCGAGCGCCTGAAGACGCTGCGCGCCGAAATTGAAGGCAACGGCGGCGACGCCCATGTGGTGGAGCTCGATGTCACCGACCACGACAGCATCAAGTCGGCCGTGGCCCACGCCGAAACCGAAACCGGCACGCTCGATATCCTGATCAACAACTCGGGTGTCAGCACCACGCAGAAACTGACCGACGTGTCGCCGGACGACTACGACTTCGTCATGGACACCAACACCAAGGGTGCGTTCTTCGTGGCCCAGGAAGTGGCCAAGCGCATGATCGCCCGCTCACGCGGTGCGGCGCCCGGCACCTTCACCGGTGGCCGCATCGTCAACATCGCCTCGATGGCCGGCCTGCGTCCGCTGAGCCAGATCGGCGTCTACGCCATGAGCAAGGCCGCGGTGGTGCACATGACGCGCGCCATGGCGCTGGAGTGGGGCCGCTACGGCATCAACGTGAACGCCATCTGCCCGGGCTACATCGACACCGAGATCAACCACCACCATTGGCAGACCGAAGGTGGCAAGAAGCTGGTGCAGATGCTGCCGCGCAAGCGCGTTGGTCAGCCGCAGGATCTGGACGCCGCCCTGATGATGCTGTGCGCCAATGAAAGCCACTTCATCAACGGCGCGGTCATCCAGGCCGACGACGGTTTTGGCGTTTGATGGCGGCCTGCTGGAGCGTTTGTCCATGACCGATGCGGTGCTGACTCCGCTGGAAGCGCGGGTGCTGGGTGTGCTGGTGGAAAAGCAGCACACGGTGCCCGACACGTATCCCTTGTCGCTGAACGCCCTGGTGGCCGGCTGCAACCAGAAGACCGCGCGCCAGCCGGTGATCGAAGCCACCGAGTCTGATGTCTTGGTGGCTGTCGACAGCCTGAAATACAAGCACCTGGTGAACACCGTGAGTGGCAGTCGCGTGGCGCGCTTCGACCACAACATGGGCCGGGTGCTGGGCGTGCCCGGGCAGTCGGTGGCGCTGCTGGCGACCTTGATGTTGCGCGGCCCCCAGACGGCTGCCGAGCTGCGACTCAACACCGAGCGCCTGCACCGCTTCGCGGATGTGTCCTCGGTCGAAGCCTTCCTGGACGAGCTCTCGACCAAGGAGCCGCACCGGGTGGTGAAGCTGGCACGTGCGCCGGGTGAGCGCGAGGCGCGCTGGGCGCATCTGCTGTGCGGCGAGCCGGTATTGCCGGCGGCCGGCGCAGGCAGGACCGACGGCTTTGTTGGCATGGCCGACGGTACAGGTACAGACGTGAGTGCGGGCGAGCTCGCGGCGGTGAAGGCCGAGCTGGCCCGCGTGAGCAGCGAGCTGGCCACCTTGCGCGCCGAGCTGGCAGCGTTCAAATCCGCGCTGGGTGTCGACTGATCCAGGAGGCGCTGCGCATGCGTTTTGACCTTCCCGAGGACAAGCGGCTGGTGCACACCATGGTCATCCCCATCCGCTGGGGCGACATGGACATGATGGGCCACGTCAACAACGCGATGTACTTCCGGTACATGGAGATCGCGCGGATCGAGTGGCTGCATGCCATCGGCGCGCGGCCCTACCCGAAGGGGCAGGGGCCGGTGATCGTGAATGCGTTCTGCAACTTCATCCACCAGCTCGAATATCCGGGCGACCTGCTGGTCCGGATGTATGTGTCCACCCCGGGCCGCTCCAGCTTTGACACCTGGCTGACCATGGCCCGCACCGACGCGCCGGACGTGGTGTGTGCCACCGGTGGCGCCACCACCGTGTGGCTGGATTTCCCGAGCGGGAAATCGGCGCCGATGCCCGATTGGCTGCGCAGCACCGTCAGCTGTTGAGGATGACCCACACCGCGAGTGCGGTGGCCCCGACGGTCAGCAACACCCCGTAGACGAACGAGAGCACCGTGGCGCGCCCCAGCGTGGGCCACCAGCCGCCGCCATACACGTTGCGCATGGCCCAGCACCCATAGGCCGGTATGGCCAGCAGCGGGCCGATGACCAGCGAATCAGGCAGGAGGTTCACCAGCAACAGGGCGATGAACCAGAAGCTGTGCAGGTGCAGGCTGAACACGAAGTGCTCGCCGTAGGCCATGCGCCGGCGCCAGTACGTCAATTGCAGGAGCCCGGCAAACAGCGGCAGCATCAGGAAGATGGCATAGGGGGCTGCCGCGACGATGCGCGGCTGCCAATCGATGTGCTCCGCATCGCCTTTCTGCGACTTGGTGATGAACTTGCCCACGGTCGTGTCCAGCCAGTTGCAGCTGCCCGGCTTTTCATAGCATGCGGTGTACGTGGCCATCGCGGCCCTTCGTGCCAGCGAGCGGGCAGAGCGTGGCTTCTCTTCGGGGCCGCTGGCCGCGCTGGCGCTCTGGGCTGCGGCGCTGGCGGCCTCCGCATTCACTTCAGGCGCTGCTTCCACCGCGACCTGCTGGACAACGTCCTCGGCTGGCGGTGCGTCATGCCCGCCGCTGGCTATCTTCACCACCAGGAAGAACACGAAGCTGGCGCTGAGGTACAGGCGCAGCGGCAGCACGTAGTGCTTGCGGCGGCCGTGGAAGTATTCGCGGGTGAGCTTGCCCGGGCGCAGCAGCAGGACGCCGAGCGAGCGCCACAGCGCACCCTCCAGCGCCACGTAGTGGGTGATGAACTCGTGCACGAACTCCCACAGCGTGGGTGGGTGCAGCACGGTGTCCTGGCCGCAGTGCGGGCAGAAGTTGGCCTCGGGCAGGGCGGTCAGGTCAGTGCCGCAATTGCGGCAGGCAGCAGGGCGGTGGTCAGCGTGGGTCACGGTCTGTTGCGGTGTGCGGTGTGCAGTGGGTTCATCCGGCAAGCAGGCGGTGTACCAGCTCCGGCGTTGTGCTGGCGCCCATCTTGCGCATCAGGCGTGCACGATACACGTCGACGGTGCGCGGGCTGATGTCGAGTTTGCGGCCGATCTGCTTGCTGGTGTCGCCTTCGATCAGCAGCGCGGCGATCTCGCGCTCGCGGCCGGTGAAATCCACCCGCAGCACGCGCTTGGCCGACAGGTCTTCAAAGCTCCAGATGCCGGCGGCGTGGGGGTCGGCCGGGTCCAGTGCGCGGCCCGACACATGGCACCAGAACAGCTCGCCGTTCATGCGCTTCATCACCCGGTCGTCGGCGTAGCGGCCGTCGGTGCCGAGGCTGGCGATGATGCGCTCGCCGGTGCGTTCGTATTCGGCGGCGCTGGGGTACATCACCTCGAAGGTCTGGCCGATGAGCTGATCCGCCTGGGCGTTGAACATGGCCAGCACCTGCTGGTTGCAATCCACCACCAGGCGGTTTCGTGACAGCACCAGCCCGATGGGGGCCCGGTCGAAAGCGGTTCTGTAGTCGAGGTCGATCATGCGTTGCTGGGTGTGGCCTTAGTCAATTTTACGTAACGACTACGTAATGCATTAGGTAGTACGCTTGCGGCCATCCGAACCAAGACGGAGGTCACCCCGAATGAACAAGGTTTTCCCGAGCGCCGCAGCGGCGCTGGACGGCATCGTGCACGACGGCCAGTTGCTGGCCGTGGGCGGTTTTGGCCTCTGCGGCATCCCGGAAGCGCTGATCGATGCGCTGCGCGACAGCGGCAAGAAGGACCTGACGGTCATTTCCAACAACGCCGGCGTTGACGGCTTCGGCCTCGGCAAGCTGCTGGCCACGCGCCAGATCAGCAAGATGATCGCCAGCTATGTGGGCGAGAACAAGGAGTTCGAGCGCCAGTACCTGGCGGGCGAGCTGCAACTCGAATTCACGCCCCAGGGCACGCTGGCCGAGAAGCTGCGTGCCGGTGGTGCGGGCATCCCGGCGTTCTTTACCAAGACCGGCGTGGGCACCATCGTGGCCGAAGGCAAGGAAACCCGTGAATTCGACGGCGTGACCTACGTGATGGAGCGCGCGCTGCTGCCCGAGGTGTCGCTGGTCAAGGCACTGCGTGCCGACAAGAGCGGCAACCTGCAGTTCCACCGCACCGCCCGCAACTTCAATCCGAATGTGGCGATGGCTGGCAAGCTCACCGTGGTGGAAGTCGAGGAGATCGTCGAGACCGGGGCGATTGACCCGGACGAAGTTCACCTCCCGGGCATCTTTGTGCACCGCATCGTGCTGAACACGACGCCGGAAAAGCGCATTGAGCAACGTACCGTTCGCAAGGCCTGAAGGAGAACACGCCATGGCATGGACCCGCGATGAAATGGCCGCCCGCGCCGCAAAGGAACTGCAGGACGGCTTTTATGTGAACCTGGGCATCGGCTTGCCGACCCTGGTGGCCAACCACGTGCCCGAGGGCATGGAGGTCTGGCTGCAAAGTGAAAACGGCCTGCTCGGCATCGGCCCGTTTCCGACCGAAGACGAAGTCGACCCCGACATGATCAATGCCGGCAAGCAGACGGTGACCACGCTGCCGGGCTCGTCGATCTTCAGCAGCGCTGACAGCTTCGGCATGATCCGCGCCGGCAAGATCAACATCGCCATCCTGGGCGCGATGCAGGTCAGCGCCAAGGGCGATCTGGCCAACTGGATGATCCCCGGCAAGATGGTCAAGGGCATGGGCGGCGCGATGGACCTGGTCGCCGGTGTGAAGCAGGTGGTGGTGTTGATGGAACACGTGGCCACCAAGAAGGACGGCAGCACCGACCTGAAAATCCTGCCGGAATGCACCTTGCCGCTGACCGGCCTGGGCGTGGTCGACCGCATCATCACCGACCTGTGCGTGCTGGATGTGACCTCCGACGGCCTGAAGCTGGCCGAGCTGGCGCCGGGCGTCAGCCGCGAGGAAGTGCAGCAGAAGACGGGTGTGCCGCTGCTCTGAGCACGCGCACCTTGATGAAGCCCATCCGGGTCGAAGCGGGCATCTGCTCCTTCGACCCGGTTTAGCATCTGGCGCATGCGCAAGCCTTTGCAAGCAGCCATTGCACGCTCACTCCACGGCTCTTCGCGGCCCGGTGGTGTGCGCAGCAAGCCGTTTGTGGCGGTTGCCTTGTTGGCTTCGTTGGTGTTGTCGACTGCGGTGGGCGGATGTGCCTTCTCGCCCGATGGCGGCGCGACTGCGCAGCCTGCCACCCTGTCGCCCGCTGAAGCACACACCGATTCCCGTACGGCGGTAGCGCCCGAAGCCGCCTCCGGCTTCCAGGCGCGCAAGCTCAGCCACCACACCCGATTCGCCGTGGCCGCTGCCAACCCGCTGGCGGCGGAGGCCGGCGCGCGCATGCTGCGCGAAGGCGGCTCGGCGCTGGACGCTGTGGTGGCCGTGCAGGCCGTGCTGGGGCTGGTGGAGCCGCAATCCAGTGGCATTGGCGGCGGCGCCTTTCTGCTGCATTGGGCTGGCAGCGACGTGGTGGCCTGGGACGGCCGGGAAACCGCGCCCGCCGCGGCCAGCCCGCGCCAGTTCCTGCAGCCCAACGGCCGGCCGATGAGCCTGGCCCAGGCCGTGCCGGGGGGCTTGTCGGTAGGCGTGCCGGGGGTGCTGGCCATGTTGCAGGCGGCGCACCGTGAGCACGGCGTGTTGCCCTGGGCCCGGCTGTTCGTGCCGGCCATCGAACTGGCCGAGCAGGGCTTTGCCGTGAGCCCGCGGCTGCATGCCCTGCTGGTTGATGTGACCGGGCTTCAGGCTGACAAGCAGGCCCGCGACCTGTTCTTTCGACCAATGGGCAACGGGAACTGGCGCCCCCTGGCCGTTGGTGAGCGCCTGCGCAACCCCGCATATGCCGCGGTGCTGCGCCGTGTGGCCCAAGAAGGGGCGGCGGCGTTCTACACCGGCCCGGTAGCCCGGGATGTGGTGCAGCGCGTTCGCACCGACCCTCGCCAGCCTGGAGCGCTGAGTGAAGCCGACTTGTCGGCCTACCAACCCAGGCGCCGGCAGGCTCTGTGCAACGAGGTGGCGCAGTGGCGCGTGTGCGGCATGCCGCCGCCCTCATCCGGCCACCTGGCCGTGATGCAGCTGGGCGGCTTGCTCGGTGCACTGCAAGGCACCGACTGGCCCCGCGGTGCAGCCCCGCTGCCCGATGAAGAGCTGGCCTTGCACCACTATCTGGAAGCGTCTCGGCTGGCCTTTGCCGACCGGGCGATGCATGTGGGCGACCCCGACTTCGTGGTACCACCCGCAGGGGGCTGGCTCAGCCTGCTCGACCCAAGCTACCTGCAGCAGCGCGCCCGCCTGATCGGCCCGCGCAGCATGGGCACGGCCAAGGCGGGGCAGCCTAGCGGTGTGCCGCTCGCCTGGGGGCAGGGCAGCGAGCAGCCCGAGCACGGCACCAGCCACATCAGCATCGTCGATGAGCAGGGCCGTGCGCTGGCCATGACCACCACCATCGAGGCCGGCTTTGGCGCGCGCTTGATGAGCGACGGCGGCACCGGACTGCCGGGTGGTTTCCTGCTGAACAACCAGCTGACCGACTTCAACTTCGAGCCCGCTGACGCGCAGGGTCGGCCGGTGGCCAACCGCCTGGAGCCCGGCAAGCGCCCTCGGTCGAGCATGAGCCCGACCCTGGTGTTCGATCGGGCCAGCGGCGCGCTGCGCATGAGCCTGGGCTCCCCCGGCGGCGCGGCCATCATCCACTTCACTGCCAAGACGCTGCTGGCCATGACCAGCGGCGGGCTGGACCCTCAAGCGGCCATCGACCTGCCCAACGTCGGCAGCTTCAACGGGCCGGTGTCGGTGCTGGAGCAGGGGCGGTTTTCGCCAGAGGTCATCGCGGCGCTTAAGGCCCGCGGCCATGTGGTGGTGCTCGATGAGCTGACCAGCGGCATCCAGGCCCTGCAGGCCGATACGCGGCAAGGTGGCTGGCTGGGTGGGGCTGATCCGCGGCGCGAAGGCACCGTGGTGGGGGACTGAGGCGCCGAGCCGCCTTGGACCAAGCCAGCACCGAGGGAAAGTCTGGAGGGCCGCAGCCCCGGTTGGCCTTGCGCCGGGGTGTGGTGACTTCTATGATTGACCGACCGGTCGGTTAAATAACTCGCCTGAGCACACTCAGCGTGTTGTTGCCCGGTGGGGCCTGTGCGTTCAGGCCTGCCGCACAGGGCGCCGAGCCGGCCCAATCCCCCGAGGAGTTCCCATGTCCGAGCCCCTGGTACTGGTTCACAACGATGGCGCTGTGCGCACCATCACCCTGAACCGGCCCGCCGCCCTGAACAGTTTCACCTCGCAGATGCACGCCGAGTTGCGTGCCGCGCTGGACGAAGCCGCCGCCGACACGCAGTGCCGCGCCGTGATCATCACCGGCGCTGGCCGGGGCTTCTGCGCCGGGCAAGACTTGAACGACAGCGGCATGCTGCCGGGCCCTGACGGCCGTGTCGACATCGGCGCCGTGATCGACGCCAACTACCGGCCGCTGGCCTTGAAGATCCGCGCGATGCCCGTGCCCGTGATCGCCGCCGTCAATGGCGTGGCGGCGGGGGCTGGCGCCAACTTCGCGCTGGGCTGCGACATGGTGGTAGCGGCGCGCTCGGCCAGCTTCATCCAGGCTTTCTCCAAGATCGGCTTGATTCCTGATTGCGGCGGCACCTGGCTGCTGCCGCGCCTGGTGGGCCGTGCCACGGCACTGGGCTTGGCCCTGACGGGCGACAAGCTGCCCGCCGAGCAAGCCCATCGGCTGGGTTTGATCTGGCAGGTGGTGGATGACACTGAGCTGCAGACCGAAGCCCGCGCCCTGGCGCAGCGCCTGGCGTCGATGCCGGTGAAGGCGCTGGCCGCCACGCGCCGTGCGCTGGACGCAGCCGCGCAGATGAGCATGGAGGACGCGCTCTCGCTGGAGGCCCGGATGCAGCGGGAACTGGGCCACGCGGCGGACTTCGGCGAGGGCGTGGCCGCTTTCCAGCAGAAGCGCAGCCCGAGCTTCACCGACCGCTGAGGCGCCACGCATGACCGATGCGCAGCAACCCACCGCAGGCTCCCAGGCCCTGGCCGAAGCCGTGCGCGACCACATGTGGGCCGCCGACACCGCCACCCGCACCCTGGGCATGCAGATCACCCACATCGGGCCCGGCAGCGCCGCGCTGTGCATGACGGTGCGTGCTGACATGCTCAACGGCCACGCCACCTGCCACGGCGGCTTCATCGCCACGCTGGCGGATTCGGCTTTTGCCTTCGCCTGCAACAGCTACAACGAAGTGACGGTGGCCTCCGGTTTCAGCATCGACCTGGTGGCGCCCGCCCGAGAAGGCGATGTGCTGACCGCCACGGCGAGTGAGCTCAACAAGGCTGGCCGTACCGGTGTGTACGACATCGACGTGCGCAACCAGCGCAATGAACGCATAGCCGCCTTCCGCGGCCGCTCCTACACCTTGAAGGGCAAGCCTGTGCTGCCCGAGCCTGTGAGGCCCTGACCCATGCCCGTGAAGATGCCTGCGCCCGGTGATCTGGAGCCCATTGAAACTGCCAGCCGCGATGAACTGCAGGCCCTGCAGCTGCAACGCCTGCGAGACACGCTGCAGCGCGTCTATGACCACGTGCCGCACTACCGGCAGGCCTTTGACGCCAAGGGCGTGCACCCGTCAGGCCTGAAGTCGCTGTCTGACCTCTCGAAATTCCCGTTCACCACCAAGCACGACCTGCGCGCCAATTACCCCTTCGGCATGTTCGCCGTGCCGCGGGAGCAGGTGGTGCGGGTGCATGCGTCGTCAGGCACCACGGGCAAGCCGACGGTGGTGGGCTACACGGCCGCAGACATCGACCATTGGGCCAATCTGGTGGCCCGGTCCATTCGTGCCGCCGGCGGGCGGGCGGGTGACATCGTGCATGTGGCCTACGGTTACGGCCTGTTCACCGGTGGCCTGGGCGCGCACTACGGCGCCGAGCGCCTGGGTTGCACCGTCATCCCGATGTCGGGCGGCCAGACCGAAAAGCAGGTGCAGCTGATACAGGACTTCAAGCCCGACATCATCATGGTCACGCCCAGCTACATGCAGGTGATCATCGAGGAGTTCCGTCGTCAGCAGATCGACCCGCGCACCATGTCGCTGAAGGTCGGCATCTTCGGCGCCGAGCCGTGGACCGAAGCCATGCGCGCACAGATCGAGCAGGACGCAGGCATTGATGCCGTCGACATCTACGGCCTGTCGGAAGTGATGGGCCCGGGCGTGGCCAGCGAGTGCGTCGAGAGCAAGGACGGCCCGGTGATCTGGGAAGACCATTTCTACCCCGAGATCATCGACCCCGACACCGGCGAGGTGCTGCCCGACGGCTCGGAGGGTGAGCTCGTGTTCACCTCGCTGACCAAGCAGGCCTTCCCGGTCATCCGCTACCGCACGCGTGACCTGACGCGCTTGTTGCCGCCCACCTCGCGCAGCATGCGCCGCATCGGCAAGATCGTGGGTCGCTCAGACGACATGCTGATCATCCGTGGCGTGAACCTGTTCCCCACCCAGGTGGAAGAGCTGGTGCTGCAGACCCCGGGGCTCTCGGGCCAGTACCAGCTGGTTGTCAGCCGCGACGGCCATCTGGATGAAGTGCAGGTGCGCTGCGAAGTGCTGCCTGAGCATGCCAGCGCCGACCGGAAGCAGTTGGCGGCAGGCCTGCAGGAGCGCATCAAGAACCTGATCGGCGTGAGCACGCGGGTGGAGGTGGGCTTGCCGGATTCCATCGAACGCACGCTGGTGGGCAAGGCCCGTCGGGTGATTGACCAGCGCCCGCGCTGAAGCGCCCGGCCTTCGCGACAATCAGCCCCCATGGCACGACCTCGATCTTCGGGTTACGACGACCAGCGTGAGCTGATCCTGCGGCATGCGGCCGCCTTGTTTGCCACCCAGGGCTATGTGGCCACCTCGATGAACGAGGTGGCGGCGGCGTGCGGGGTGTCGAAGGCGGCGCTCTACCACTACGTGCGCGACAAGCGCGAGCTGCTGGAGAGCGTGTGCCAGGCTCATGTGCTGCGCCTGCAGGGCGTGGTGGCGGAGGTGCTGGGTCAGGGCCTGGCGCCCGAGGTTCAGCTGCGTGAGCTCATCGTGCGCTTCGTTCAGGAATACGCCAGCGCCCAGAACGAGCACCGCGTGCTGACCAAGGAGGTCAAGCTGCTGGAGCCCGAGCAGGCCGAACGCGTGCTGGCCGTGCAACGCGCCGTGGTGGCTGATTTCGCACTGGCCGTGGCCCAGGTGCGTCCGGCGCTGCAAGCGGCCGAACTGCACACGCCGTTGACGATGCTGCTGTTCGGGATGATCAACTGGCTGTTCACCTGGTTCAGACCCGGGCAGCCGCTGACCCACGCCGAGATGGCCCCCATCGTGGCCGATCTGTTTTTTGGTGGTCTGGCCGGTGTCACCGTGCCGGCCACGTCCTCACCTGAATCCCAACCGGTGCGCCCCCGGACGCGCCAGCCCCGCAAGAAGGAGACAACGTCGTGATCACCAAGACCCGATTCATTCGCACCGCCTGTGCCCTGGCTTCCGTCATGGCCGCCGGCCTGGCTCACGCCGACATCACCGTGGGCGTGACCGTGTCAGCCACCGGCCCGGCGGCCTCGCTCGGCATCCCCGAGAAGAACACCATCGCGCTGATGCCGCAGACCATCGCGGGTCAGAAGGTGAACTACATCGTGCTGGACGATGCATCCGACACCACCAAGGCGGTTGGCAACACCCGTCGCCTGATCACCGAAGACAAGGTCGACATCGTGCTGGGCTCGACGACCACGCCGAACTCGCTGGCCATGATCGACGTGGTGGCTGAGTCGCAGACGCCGATGATCTCGATGGCCGCGTCAGCGCGCATCGTCGAGCCGGTGGATGCCAAGAAGCGCTGGGTCTTCAAGACGCCGCAGAACGACATCATGATGTCGCTGGCGATTGCCAGCCACATGGCCGACAGCGGGATCAAGACGGTGGCGTTCATCGGCTTTGCCGATGCCTACGGCGAAGGCTGGTTCCAGGAATTCAGCAAGGCAGCCGGACTGAAGGGCCTGCAGGTGGTGGCGAACGAGCGCTACAACCGCAACGACACCTCGGTGACGGCGCAGGTGCTGAAGCTGGTGGGCGCCAAGGCCGACGCGGTGCTGATCGCCGGCTCGGGCACGCCAGCCGCCTTGCCGCAGGCAGGCCTGGTGGAGCGGGGCTATGCCGGCAAGGTCTATCAAACCCACGGCGTGGCCAACAACGACTTCCTGCGTGTGGGTGGCAAGAACGTCGAGGGCACCTTCCTGCCGTCCGGCCCGGTGCTGGTGGCTGAACAATTGCCAGCCAGCCACCCGCTGAAGAAGAGTGCCACCGATTACGTGGTTCGCTATGAAGCGGCTCATGGCAAGGGCTCGGTGTCTACCTTCGGCGCTCACGCCTGGGACGCCGGCCTGTTGATGGCAGCAGCCGTGCCCGTGGCGCTGAAGAAGGCGCAGCCCGGCACGCCGGCCTTCCGCGTGGCCCTGCGTGACGCGCTGGAGCAGATCAAGGAACTGCCGGGTGCGCATGGCATCTTCAACATGTCGCCTGGCGACCACCTGGGCCTGGATCAGCGCGCCCGCGTGATGGTGAAGATCGACAAGGGCGCCTGGAAGTACCAGCCCTGAGTCTTGCCGGCTCAGCCGGTTAGGGGGGCACATATCCCCCCCATTTGAAGCAGGCGCCGGGAGGCGGCTTGTTTTAGTATTTGAGCAGCGCATATCGTTACACCTTGCCGTAGCAAGCGAGGTGTGACGGTGCTGTCTCAACTACCCGGCTGACACTCCATGAAAAAGCGCCTCATCGCTCACATCGGTACGCACAAGACCGGGTCCACGTCGATCCAGAAGGCCCTGTATGAATCGCGCGCCCAATTGCGTGCTGCAGGGGTCTTGTTTCCGAGCACGGATCGCGGCCCCCGGCCGTCGAAGCACCACTCGGTGAACACCGCCGCCAAGGGCCGAGATGCCGCGCTGGCCGATGCCGAATACAAGGCGTTGATGGACGAGTTCAACGCCAGCGGCTGCTCGACGATGATCGTCAGCGCCGAGGGCTTGTCGGCCCCCAACCCGGCGGTGCCCGAGTTCTTCAAGCGCTTCGCCGATGACTTCGACATCGAGGTGATCTGCTACCTGCGCCGGCAAGACTTGTTCGTCGAATCGCTCTACAACCAGATGCTGCGCGACCCGGAGGCCGGTGAGCAGCGCACCATCAGCCAGTTCTGGCGCGACGAGCGCATCAGCGCCCGCCTGAACTACCACCAGACCCTGATCAACTGGCGCAACATTCCGGCCAAGGTGCGCGCCCTCGACTTTGCGCGCGAGGTCAAGCAGCACGGCCTGCTGAACAGCTTCCTGCAAGCCGCCCAGTTGCAGGGTGTGGGCGTGCTGCCGGAGAAGATGGCCAACAAGTCGCCCGACATGAACCTGGTGCTGCTGCTGCGTGACCTGCATGTGGCGGGCATCGGCCACAACCACAAGCGGCTGATCCGGGCTGCCAAGGCACTGGAAGAAGAAGCGGGCTACAAGCTGGTCAAGCACACCTTGGGCAGCGTCGACCGCGCGCTGCTCTTGCAGCAGTTCCAGGGCATCAATGCCGACCTTCGCAACGACTTCGGCATTGAATTCGCAGCTGACATGCCTGCCGAGCCCGAGACTGCGCTCGAGCGCCCCCAACCCGGCTACGTGCTGAAGTTGCTGGCTGCGATGGCTGCGCGACGTGACAAGCGCGATGACGACGACACGGACGCCGAGGCCGTGCTGGATCCTGCGCAGCAGGCCGCCGCCGAGGCGGAGAAGCAGCGCATGAAGGAGATCCGGTTGCAGCGCCGGGCTGACAAGACGGAGCGCCGCACCGAGAAAAACGGGCAGCGCTCAGAGAAGGCCGAGCGCAAGGCGGCCAGGCTGAACGGACATGGCAAAGCGGCAGACACGGCCCAAGCTGGTTGAGCGATGCGTTGAGCGGCAGTCGATTTGACGATGGCCGGCGGCTACGGGGCCGTCGACCTCACCAGGCAAGCAGCAAGCAGGCGACTGGCGCGTCAGGATCCGACAGTTTCAGGGGCCGACAGCCTCAGGTGCCTGATCAGTCCGCTTGGCACTGCTTCAGGCCCGCTTCCTGAATCCGTCGTCCGCGCCGCCGGCCTGGCCGTCAGCACCTTGCTTGCCACCCAACGTCGCGCTGCCAAGCAAGTTGAGCAGGTAGTCCAGGTCGGGGCCCAGCACGGGTGCCTCGTCCTCTTCCGGCAGACGGGAATCAAATTGCACACCGAAATCGGCGGCCAGACGGGCGTTGCTGTCCGCACAGTCGGCCAGCAGGGCGGCCCGTGCGCGCTGGCCCAGCAACAGCTTCAAAGGCTTGAGCGCGCTTTTTTCGGCCAGGCGCTGCCCAGCGCGCAGCACGGCCTTTTCGTTGTAATCCAGGCCCGCCTTGTTCATCGCCATCATGGCCAGAATGACGCGCATGTCCGGCGAGGTGTTGGCCTGGGTGTCCACCAGGCGCACAGATTCGATGTTGGCTGCGCGGGTGAAGGAGTCCATCAAGGAGCCCCGCTTGACCTCGGCGGCAAAGTCCAGCGCCGTGACCTTCGCCGGCAGGTCGCGCCACCAGCAAAGAATGCCGTGGTAATCCAGCCGCGACCGGGTACGCTCGCTGTTGGTGTATTCGATGATGTCCTGGCTCAGTTCACGCTCAGCGCGCTTGACGACCTGGTTGAAGAACGATTCAACGAAGATGTCCTGGCGGCGCAGATAGCAAACCACCTCCAGCGCGTAGGTCTCTGCCAGCGGCTTGAAGAACTCGGCGCAATTCGGGTTGGGGCCGGACAGGCCCTCTTCACTGACGATCATCGTCGTGGCGCCGGAGGCTTCAAATTCCTCGATCAGCGCCGTGCGTTCGCGCTCCACCGCCTGAGGCCGGCCGCGGCGAGCCACCGCAGACAACTCGCCGTGCTTGCGCAGGCTGAGCCGGTCGCCACGGTCGCGGTCGGTGCGGGGGTACAGAATGCCGGCAGCCGACAGGTCAGCCCGTTGCTCATACAGCGCGCGCTGGATCGATGTGGTGCCTGTCTTGTGGGTGCCGATGTGGACGACGATGCGTTTTTTCATGCGATGGGGTGGCAGTCCGGCAGGGCCGGATGGCGTTTGCGTCGAAGGTTCAGTGGGTTCGCGCCGAATGCCTGGTTGCACGTCGGCATAACTTTGGGAGAACGTTTATGAATAACGGGAAAAAACGGGCGGGCTGTCTGGTCCTGCTGCTGGGCACGATGACGGCCCAAGCCACAACGGCCGTGAGTATCGACCCGACGGCGGTTGCGCGGTATCCCTTTTTGAGCAGCAAGCTGGGATTTGCGCGGGCCACCGGCTTTGACAAGCTGCCCGACAGCATCCCCTTGCTGGGAGACGTGGGGGCGCGCGCCTTCTGCACCACCTTGAACTTCGACAGCCCGGACGAAGGCAGCAAGAAGAACTTCGCGGTGGAGGAAGGGCATTTCACGGCGGACGGGCTGAAGCACGCCGGCAGCACCAGCCCCTGGTTCAACACCTTGCAAGAGCGTCTGAGCCGCCAGGGCGTGAGTTCGTACTTCGGGCTGGTGGGTGCGCCGGCGCCGTATCACCCGGCCAACATCCGCAAGCCCGCGGAGCACCCGACGCCCCTCGATATCGACAAGACGGCCCAGCTGATGGCTGCCTGGGCCACGCCTTACCTGCAGCGCTACCCGAATGCCAACTGGGTGGTCTGGAACGAGCCTGAGCATGCCTTGCGCGGCACCAACAGCGCCGAGGCAGCCGCCGACATGGCCCGCATCTACCAGGCCTATTTCAAGGCGATCGACCCGATGGCGCCGCGCGACCGGTTCGGTCTGGCTGCGTTCATGAAGGGCTCGCTCAAGCCGACGGTGGGCGAGCCCGGCAAGAACTTCTTCCAGAGCGTGATGGACCGCGTCGGGGGCACCGATGCCGCCGGGCCACGGGTCGACTTCATCACGATGAACAACTATCACGGCAAGACCGATGAGTTCCTGTCGATGATGCAGACCGAGATGGGCCGCCGGAAGCTCGATCAGCCACTGATCTTTTCGCAGTTCGCCCCGTGGCAGATCGGCGAGCGCGCCGATCTGGGTGGCACCAATGAGGCTGGCGCGCTTTACATCGAGTCGCTCGACAACCTGATGGCCTCGCCGTCGATACAGCATGTCTGCATGAGTTTCTGGGCGGGCATCGACGGCAAATCGTTCGTGCGCTGGAACGCCCGCAGCAACAACTTTGACCGCAGCCATGCCTACCTGGCCTTGAGCCTGTACCAGCGGCTCGCGCCGTGGCGTGTTCAGGCGACCGGCGCCAAGGGGGAGTCGCCGGTGCAGGTGTATGCCAGCGCTGACGCGGAGCGCACCGCGGTGTTGCTGGTGAACCAGCCGCGCCAGACGGAAGAAGCG
Organism: Ideonella margarita; assembly: GCF_038066635.1. Lineage (NCBI taxonomy): Bacteria > Pseudomonadati > Pseudomonadota > Betaproteobacteria > Burkholderiales > Sphaerotilaceae > Ideonella > Ideonella margarita. The sequence continues at coordinate 91,318 of NZ_JBBUTI010000007.1, forward strand.
GCCCCTGATCGCCAGGCCGCAGCCGCCCAGGCAGGTGGCGGCAAGGCTGAGCGCAAGGCAGACCGCAAGGCCGAACGCAAGGCGGAGCGCAAGGCTGACAAACAAGCCGAGAAGGGCGCCAAGCGGAACAAGCAGGCCGAGATGCCGGACGAGGGTGCCATCACCGGCACGGGCGCTGCACAAGGCACCACCGAAACCGTGCGCCTGACCCTCAAGGGGCTGGCCGGCCAGCGGGTGCAACTGGTGCGCCTGGCGGCCGATGCTGCGGGTCTGCGCAACGACACTGCCCAGCTCGACGCGGGCGGCGCGCTGACCCTCACCCTGGCCCCCGACGAGATCGTGCTGGTGCAGACGGCGCCACCGCCGGCCTCGGCCACCTTGCCCGGCTCCTTCGTTCACGCGGCGGTGCATGTGCACCGGGTGGGCCCGCAGGGGCAGGTGCTGCCCGAGGCGGCCCTGGCCACGGCGGCCTTTGACCCGCTGCGTGACGGCTTCGTCCTGCAGACGCCGTCGGCACAGGCCACGGCGCATGCCACGGCCTGGCTCAAGGGCGTGACGCGGCAAACGGGATTGAGCTTGAACATGCCGCTTGGGCATGCGCCGCGCGAGGCCACCTCGTGCCTGGGCGTCGTGCTTCAGCATCTGCGGCAGGGGCAGGTGGTGGGCACGCAAGCCTGGGGTGAAGCCCAGACGGTGCAGCGCATGCTGGGTGCCAGTGGCATGGCCGGTGCACAACCAGTGGTGCGGGCATTGGCTTGGCAGCCTGGCACCGTCGAGACCCAGGCCCGAGTCAGGCTGGACCTGGACGAGGGCGCGCCCGCAGACTGGGACGCGCAAGGCCGCGAGGTGAAGTTGCACGTGGGCTTGGGAGGCTGTGCCGGCGGCGCTGTCCAGACGCAGGTGCGCTGGACGCCGTGAGCCGCTGAGGCCGGGCACGGCGCCGCGCTCAGGCGGGCATCAAGCCCGACCTGAGGCCACGCTTCAGGTCGGCGTGGCGGGTGCCCGGCGCGCTGCCACGTGGGCACGCACGGTATCCAGGGCCGCCCGGATGGTCACGTCCATGTCCATGTAGCGGTAGGTGCCCAGCCGGCCGACGAAGGTCACGCCGGGCTCGGCCGCTGCGCGGGCCTGGTAGGCCTTGAGCAACTCGTCACCGGCAGTCAGGTGCACGGGGTAGTAGGGCGTGTCATCGGGGCCGCAAGCCCGGCTGAATTCGCGGTAGCACACCGACTTGTCATGCTCTTCCCAGGGTGAGAAGTGCTTGTGCTCGGTGATGCGCGTGAAAGGCACGTCCTCATCGTTGTAGTTCATCACCGCGCAGCCCTGCAGGTCGCCGTCGCCTTCGAAGCGTTCGAAGTCCAGCGTTCGGTAGGGCAGGCGTCCCTGGTCGTAGCCGTAAAAGCCGTCCACCGGGCCCGACCAGAACACATGGTCGAAACGAGCCACGTCATCGCGGCTGAGCGAGGCCCCCAGTTGCACCGTGATGTTCGGGTGGTCCAGCATGCGCTCGACCATGCGGGTGTAGCCCTCTTCCGGCATGCCCTGGTGCTTGTGGAAGAAGTAGTTGTCGTTGTAGTTGAAGCGCACCGGCAGCCGCTTCAGGATCGACGCCGGCAGCTGGCTCGGGTGCACGGCCCACTGCTTGATCGTGTAGCCCTTGAAGAAGGCCTCGTACAGCTCGCGGCCGATGAAGCGCAGCGCCTGCTCTTCAAACGTCTGCGGGTCGGTGATGCTCTTGTCGGCCTTGGCCTCGATGAAGGCGCGCGCCTCGGCCGGCAGCAGCGTCTGGCCAAAGAACTGGTTGATCGTGTGCAGGTTGATCGGCAGCGAAAACACCTTGCCCTGGGCCGTGGCCTTGACGCGGTTCACGTAGGGCATGAAGCGCATGTAGCGGTTCACCAGTGCCCAGACCTCGTCATCATCGGTGTGGAAGATGTGCGGGCCGTAGATGTGCACCATCACGCCCGAAGCCTCGTCTCGTTCGGTGTGGCAGTTGCCAGCCACGTGCGAGCGGCGCTCGAAGATCGTGATCTGGTGTCCCTGTTCGGCCAGTTCACGCGCGATCACGGCGCACGACAAGCCGGCGCCAGCCATGCCATAACGGAGAGGTGTGCTCATGGCGATCAGTAGCCCAGGTGAGATTCCATGGCTGCCAGGCCAAGGTCTTTGTAGATCTGCAGGGCCGTGGGGGTCCACAGGCTTTCCCGCGCATAGGGCAGTTGCACCGTATCCGACTTGGTCTTGTTGTCGGCGTCGAGGGCGGCGCGCCAGCGGGCCAGCACCTCGTCCTGCGGCAGGTCGATGCCCAGGAACTCGGCGATGCGCAGGGCAGTGTCGCCGCCGCGCTTGGTATCGATGAAGGTACGGAAGTCCGCGAAGATGAAGCGGTGCCGCCCGACCAGCTCCTGGTAGAAATGGTTGAGGTGCAGGTCTTTGAGCAGCGCGTAATTGGCACAGATGTTCTTGATGACCGGTCCGTGCTCGCGCAGGTAGATCTCGAAGGCGTGGGCCGGGTCGGGCACGGTGGCTTCGCTGACGAAGTGCACGTCACTGCGGCGATGGCGGAAGTCGATGAACTCCGAGACCAGCACTTCCTTCGGGTGCCGCCGCACAGCCACGATCCGGTAGTTCAGCGACTGCATCAACGCAGGCGGGATGTAGCTCGGGCTGAAGTGACCGAAGGCGTGTCCACCTGCCGGGACGTTCTTCAAGGTGCCCAGGTACGAGCGCGGCACGCTGGTGCGCGAGGGCTGGACCCGGTTGGTATCGGCATCGAATTGCCGGGTGTCCAGGTAATGCGTCATCGACACATGCCAACCCGTAGGCGTCATGCCCAGTTGGGTCAGGTACTCGTCCATCAGGTAGGTGCCTGCCTTCGGGATCGTGTAGATGTAGGCGCGCAATGCGTCGCCGGCGCCGTGTCGCTTGTTGGGTTTCATGGGCAGGTGGAGAGTGTTCAGACGCGGTAGCGGCGGCCTTCAAGATGGCCGAACTTCAGGTAATGCGTTTTTGCCGACATGCCTGACTTCATCACGTCCGGGTTCAGCACCAGGTAAAACTCGGCATCGAAGTCCATGGGCAGCTCGGCCACATCGACCTCGCTATCCGCCATGTCCGAGCCCGCCTCACGGGTGTCATTGGCTGCCAGGCTCTGGTGGCTCTGTTCGTGGCTCAATGCAGCGCCGCGAAGGCGGTTGACCAGCTTGGCGGTGGCTGCGTCAGCGGCAGCACCGGCCTGGGCGTCATGGCTCACCTGGGTTGCGTCTGCCGCGGCGATTGCGTTCGGGCGGCGCCACGTGGCCAGTTGCCGGGTCTGGCCCGCGTAACGGTCACGGATGCGTTGCCAGAAGGTCTCGCCACCGGTCTCGGCCAAGCGAGCGCGCCAGTGCGTCACGATGGTGTCGAACTCTTCCGTGAGGCGCATCATCAGCTGGCCGTACTCGGCCATCAGGCTCACCTTGGCGGCGATGGGCATCGGCGGCACTTCACGGTAGCTGCGCAGCGGATGGTTGATGAGCACCACGTTGCGGAACTTGCGCACCTGGCTGTGATAGCCCGGGTACACGAACGGAACGAGCAAGGTCTTTTCCTCACGCGCACGCCGCTCCAGCGCTTCGCGGTCGACGTCCGGCAGGCGCGTCATGCGGTGCGCCGACAGGGTCTTGAGCTTGGTGAGGTAGTGCTGCTGGAAGTCGTCGGTCAGCACCTGGGACTTGGTGTTCAGCAACTCCAGCAGGATGTCACGGTAGAGCGTCAGGCCGACCTCGTCGTCGATGGAGGCATGCTCGTGCATGCGGTCCTCGAAGTAGCGGGCATAGAAGCCGGCGTCGTGTTCACCGTAGCGCAGGTTGATGATGATCCCGTGCAGGATCGCCATGTATTCCTGCCCGTACGAGTGGGCGGGTTCATGCCACGCGGCCAGGTTGGGGTTGGTGATCATCTGCAGGCCGGCTTCCTGGGCGCGCAGCGACATCTCGATGTCATCACCGCGCAGGAAGAAGGCCACCGGATAGCCCAGCTTGCGCAGCGACTTGGCCGACAGGCCGAAGAAGATGAAAGTGGCGTACTCGCAGGTGTTGAGCGGGCTGAATTGGTCGACCTTCTCGAAGTTGTCGAGCGTCAGGCCGTGCTTCAGCAGGTTCGGGAACAGGTTGCGCTTGCGGCTGAAATCGCCGGCCTCATGGAAGTTCAGGCGGCCCCAGAAACCACCGTCTTCCCACACCACCGTCGGGCGGCTCTTCATCAACACCGGCAGGCTGGTCAGGCACTCCTGGGCGCGGTAGGCCACGAACATGAAGTAGCGGGCCAGCGTCTCCATCGACATCGACAGGTCATCGTCGAGGATGAGCACTTCCGTCGGCGGCGCATCGCTGGCGTCGCAGGCTTCGTTGAACAGCTTGATGAGGTGACCGGCATTGCCGCCACCACCCAGGTTCGGGCCGAAGTGCACGTCGACATTCAAGGCACACAGCCATTCGTCGTCCCAGGCGGTTTCGGAGCCCGGCGTGGTGTCGAGCACCAGGAAGTGCATGTGGCGCAGCAACTCGGCGTGGAAGGGCTCGTCGGCAGCGGCGTCGATGAAGCGCTGCAGCAGGGCCTTCACGTCGGCGGTGCGGCCGAAGGTGCGCATCAGCACGGCCAGACGGCAATCCTGGCGCGGTGCCACCCCGGCGCAGTAGCTGGCATCAAAGAGCTGGGCGCCCACGCCGGCACTCTCGATGTGCCAGAACAACCGTGTCGATTCCGGGTAGTCGCCGGGCGAACCCAGCGAGATGACATGGCGGGTGCGGCTGGCGGATTGCAGCGTGGTTTCGTGCAGCAGCTCAGCCCCTTGTCCGCGGCTGACCCGGGTGATGCGCACGCGAAGTGCGCCGGCGAACTCAATGACCAGGTTCAGGTCGCGCACCGACGTCATCTGGGCCCAGGGCTCCAGGAACAGGCTGTTGCGGAAGGTGCCGGAGCCGATCCACTCGCCAGCACGCAGCAAGGCGCCCTGATTCACGCCACCTCGCGTGGCTTCCCCGGAATGCAGGAAATTCATGTGGCTCGAGCCAGCTGCCATGGTTTCCACGCCCTGTACCCTGTAAAGCGGGCGGCCACGGTGGTGGGTGTAGGGCGTCATGCCTTCCGGGAAGGTGAACGAGTTGCTCATGGGGGCCTTGGTATCGAAGGTGGCGGGCCAGGGATGGTTCAACAACATCGTTGAACCTCACCCTGCTCGCAGGCAGTCAACAGCCATTATTGCCAGAAGATCGAGGCGGCAGACCCCCATGTTCATACACATTGACACACCCGCGAACTGCCGACCTATTGGTGACAAAGTGTTACCGAGGCCGGGTCGATGGTTCCCTGCGCGGCTCATGGCGGTGGCCCTGCAGATGTGCCGTTCACTCGGCAGCTTGGCCGGCGCGCACCAGAAACGCAAAAGGGGCCTGACGTTGCCGTCAGGCCCCTTTCGGATTTTGGTGCCGGAGAAAGGAGTCGAACCCTCGACCTTCTCATTACGAATGAGCTGCTCTACCAACTGAGCTACACCGGCGAAAACCAGCACTATAGCAGAACTTTCGGCGGTTTTTCGTGGCGACTCATGCCTTGCGGCACGAGTTGAGGGTGTTTTGGCGCGCTTCTCTCCCTTTGCGGGGCGTGGCGGCGGTGCGAGCATGGCGCACCGTGAAAGAAGTCTCAGATTTCAGGCGCCGAGGAGGCGCTCCGCATGAGCATCCTGACCGAACCACTGCACTTCGTCTTCAACGCACTCGCCACCGACATGGCGACGCACAGCTTCGCGAACGCGTTGTTGGCGCATCGACGCGTGTTTGGTGGGCTGGAGGTGCTGCGGCGGCCGATCTGTGATGCCGGTGATCGCCTGGCCGCCTGCCTGTCGGCGGGCGGCAAGCTGTTGCTGTGCGGCAATGGAGGCTCGGCGGCCACCGCGCACCATCTGGCCGCAGACCTCGCCGGCCGGTTCGCGCAGGAGCGCCGTCCGCTGGCCGCGCTGGCTCTGGCAGCCAACACGCCAGCCTTGACCGGCATTGGTGACACCTACGGTTTTGACGAGGTGTATGCGCGCCAGGTCAGTGGCCTGGGGCGGGCAGGTGACGCCTTGCTGGTGCTGAGCGCCGGGGTGCCCGGCGCCAGCCTGACCAACGCCGTGAAGGCGGCCAAGGACGCCGGTCTGCTCACCGTGGGCCTGTTTGGCCTGGCAGGCAGCGCGCCGGACGGCGAGTGCCACCTGACCATCCGCGTGCCCGACGCCAATGTGGCGCGGGTGCAGGAAGCCCATCTGTTCATCGGTCACGTGCTGTGCAGCGTGATCGAATCAGCCCTGGGTCTGTCCCAGGGCTGAGGCACCTGGCTCAGCCGGCCTTGTTGGCGGCGTACAGGTCGGTCACGCGCTGCACCTCATTGCGCGAACCCAGGATCACGCTGACGCGCTCATGCAGGCGCACGGGCTGCAGGTCCATGATGCGCTGGTGACCGTTGGTCGACATGCCGCCGGCCTGCTCGATCAGGAAGCTCATCGGGTTGGCTTCATACAGCAGACGCAGCTTGCCGGCCTTCTCGGGCTCGCGCTTGTCCCACGGGTAGAGGAACACGCCGCCGCGGGTCAGGATGCGGTGCACGTCGGCCACCATCGAGGCCACCCAGCGCATGTTGAAGTCCTTGCCGCGCGGGCCGTCCTTGCCGGCCAGGCAGTCGTCGATGTAGCGCTTCACCGAGTCATCCCAGTGCCGCATGTTCGACATGTTGATGGCGAACTCCTTGGTGTCTTCCGGCACGCGGACGTTTTCTTCCGTCAGCACCCAAGAGCCCTGCTCGCGGTCGAGCGTGAACATCGCGACGCCATCACCCACCGTCAGCACCAGGGTGGTCTGCGGGCCGTAGATACAGTAGCCGGCCGCGGCCTGCTGCTTGCCCGGCTGCAGGAAGTCTTCTTCGCTGACGCCGCGCTGGTTGTTCACCTTGCGCAGTACCGAGAAGATCGTGCCGATGGAGACGTTCACGTCGATGTTGCTGGAGCCATCGAGCGGGTCGAACAGCAGCATGAACTCGCCTTGCGGATAGCGGTTCGGCACGACGTGGATCGAGTCCATTTCCTCCGAGGCCATGGCGGCCAGGTGGCCGCCCCACTCGTTGGCCTCGATCAGCACCTCGTTCGAGATGATGTCGAGCTTCTTCTGGACTTCGCCCTGCACGTTTTCCGAGTTGGCGCTGCCGAGCACCTCGCCGAGCGCGCCCTTGTTCACCGAGATGGCGATGCGCTTGCAGGCGCGGGCCACCACTTCGATGAGCAGGCGCAGCTGCGCCGGGATGTGGCCGTGTTCACGCTGCTGCTCGACCAGGTACTGGGTCAGGCTGATGCGTTTGGTCATGAAAGCTCCTTGATGTGAATGCGGTTGCCTCGAGGGCTCAGCCGGCCAGCGCGCGGTCGATGATCTCGCGCGTGTCGCTGCTGAGGTCGGCCTTGGCAGACACACGCGCGATGGCTTCGCGGGCGGCACTGCGGTACGGCTCGGCCAGGTTCGTCCAGCGGTCGAGCGCACGGGCGAAACGCGAAGCCAGCTGCGGGTTCAGCGTGTCCAAGGTGATGACCATGTCGGCCCAGAACACGTAGCCGGCGGCATCGGTGCGATGGAAGGCCGCCGGGTTGCCGGCCGTCAGCGCGAACAGCAGCGAGCGGGCGCGGTTCGGGTTGGTCAGCGTGAAGTCCGGGTGCTGCATGAGCTGCTTGATGCGGGCGAAGACGCGGCCATCCTTCTCGGGGGCGCGGCCTTGCAGCATGAAGAACTTGTCGAGCACCAGGGCTTCGTGGCGGAACAGGGCGTGGAAGCGGTCGAGCGCCGGCTGTGCCAGCTCCGAGTGGCTGTTCACCAGGGCTTCCAGGGCACCCAGGCGGTCGGTCATGTTCGACGCGTCCTTGAAGCGCTGGTAGGCGCGGCCCGGCCACACCGTGTCACCGGTCAGGCTGGCGTGACGCACCAGCATCGTCAGGGCCAGGTTGGCCAGGGCGCGCTGGCCGCTCTGCACGGCGTCGGGCTTGTAGCCTGCGCGCACCTGGTTGGCCGCGAAGGCAGCTTCCCATTCGGCATGCAGGGCGGTGGCCAGCTGGTCGACCATGGCTTCGCGCACGCTGTGCAGGCGTTGGGGGTCGATGCCCGTCACCTGATCGGCCACGTACACCTCGGACGGCAGCAGCAGCGCCAGTTCCTTGAAGGCCGGGTCGAGGCGGGTGTCGTTCAGCACCGCGCGCATGGCTTCGATGAAGGCGTCATCAAGCGCGGCCGGGGCATCGCTGTTCAGTGCGGCGCGGATGCGGTTCAGTGCCAGGCGCTGGCCGGCTTCCCACCGGTTGAAGGCGTCGGTGTCGTGGGCCATCAGCACCAGCAGGTCGGCGTCGGTCAGGCCGTCGTCCAGCACCACCGGGGCCGAGAAGCCGCGCAGCAGCGATGGCACGCAATCGGCCTGCACGTTCACGAAGGTGAAGGTGTGCTGCGCCTCGGTCATCACCAGCACGCGGTCCGTGCCGACGGCGTGGTCTTCACCGGCCAACTGCAGGGGCAGGGCGGTGCCGTCGCGGGCCAGCAGGCCCACGGCCACGGGCAGCAGCTGCGGCAGCTTGTCGTTCTGGCCCGGCAGGGCCGGGTTGTGCTGCGACAAATACAGGGTGAACGTGGCGTTGGCCGCGTTGTATTCACCACGGGCCGTCAGGCGCGGCGTGCCGGCCTGCGAGTACCAGCGCTTGAACACGTCGAGGTTGTGCGCCAGCGGGCTGTAGGGGTTGGCATCGGCCATCGCCTGGGCGAAGTCGTCGCAGGTCACGGCAAAGCCGTCGTGACGCTGGAAGTACAGCGCCATGCCAGCGGCGAAACCTTGCTGCCCGACCAGGGTGTGGATCACCCGCACCACTTCCGAGCCCTTTTCGTACACCGTGGCGGTGTAGAAATTGTCGATGGCCTGGTAAGCGTCAGGGCGCACCGGGTGCGACATCGGGCCGGCATCTTCCGGGAACTGGCGTTCACGCAGCGAGCGCACATCGCCGATGCGGCGCACCGCGCGCGCGCTGGCGCTGCCCGCCATGTCCATGCTGAATTCCTGGTCGCGGAAGACCGTCAGGCCTTCCTTCAGGCTCAGCTGGAACCAGTCCTGGCAGGTGATGCGGTTGCCGGTCCAGTTGTGGAAATACTCGTGGCCGACCACGCTCTCGATGCCGTCGAAGTCGGCATCGGTGGCGGTGGCGGCGCTGGCCAGAACGTACTTCGTGTTGAAGATGTTCAGGCCCTTGTTCTCCATCGCGCCCATGTTGAAGTCATCAACGGCGACGATCATGAAGCGCTCCAGATCGAGCGGCAGGTTGAAGCGGTGCTCGTCCCAGATCATCGAGGCGACCAGCGAGTTCATCGCATGCTCGGTCTTCTCCAGATCACCGCGCTTGACGAAGACCTGCAGCAGGTGGTCGCGGCCACTGCGGCTGCGCACGCGCTGCTCGCGGGCCACCAGGTCGGCGGCCACCAGGGCGAAAAGGTAGCTCGGCTTGCGGAACGGGTCATGCCACTTGGCGAAGTGGCGGCCGTTGTCCAGATCGCCCTGCTCCAGCAGGTTGCCGTTGGACAGCAGCACCGGGTACTTCTGCTTGTCGCCGCGCAGGGTGACGGTGTAGACCGCCATCACGTCCGGGCGATCCAGGAAATAGGTGATGCGGCGGAAGCCTTCGGCCTCGCACTGCGTGAACAGGCCCGAGCCCGAGGCGTACAGGCCGCTCAGCTGGGTGTTCTTCTCGGGCGCCACCGTGTTGCGGATCTCGAGCGTGAACGCCGACTGCTGCGGGGCGTCGATCACCAGCATGCCGTCTTCGTGGCGGAACGAAACGCTCTGGCCATCCACCAGCACGCGCAGCAGGTTCAGGTCTTCGCCGTGCAGGCGCAGCGGCTGCTCCATCTGCTCGAGGTTGCGCTCGATGAAGAGCTTGCTGGCGACGATGGTCTTGGCCGCGTCCAGATCGAAGGTCAGGTCGACCGTGCGGATCCAGTAGGCGGGAGCGAGGTAATCCTCCCGGCGGACGATGTTGGCAGTGCCTTCACGCATCATGGTGGTGGTGTCCTAGTCAGACAAACAGCAGGGTCTGATCCAGCTCGGTGAAATCTCTCGCCGTGCCGATCAGGTTGGAAAAAGGCTGGAACGCCGCAGCGTCCAGGGTGGTGGTCAGAGCAAAGGCCCGCATGCCGGCGCGGCGTGCGGCCTCGACACCCAGGGGGGCGTCTTCAAACACGAGGCAGCGCTCGGGCGGGCAGGCCAGCCGCTGGGCCGCGGCCTCGAAGATGTCAGGATGGGGCTTGCCGCGCAGGCCGTCGGCCGGGCTGGTGACGGTGTCGACCAGCGCGCCCAGGCCGAAGCGCTCGAACGCCACCGCGATGTTGCCCGGCGGTGCGGCGGTGCATACGGCCAGCTTCAGGCCGCGGGCCCGGGCGGTTTGCAGCAGCGCCAGGCCACCGGCAATCGCCTGCAGCTGCACGGCGGCCTCGGCGCGGTAGAGCGCTTCCTTGGCGTCGGCCATGGCCTCGTGAACTTCCGCGGTGTGCTGCGGAAAGTACTCGGCCAGGATCTCGGCGTTGGTGCGCCCCGCAGTGGCGGCAAAAAAACCGGCTTCGTCAGCCAGCGGACGGCCCTGGCCGGCAAACCACTGCGACCAGGCGCGCTGGTGCAGCGGCATGCTGTCGATCAGCGTGCCGTCGAGGTCGAACAGCAGCGCGTCGAAGCCGGCAGCGGGCCCCGCCAGCATCACAGGCCCGACTTCAAGCTGGCCTCGATGAACGCGTCCAGGTCGCCGTCGAGCACCTTCTGGGTGGCCGAGATTTCGACGTTGGTGCGCAAGTCCTTGATGCGGCTGTTGTCGAGCACGTACGAGCGGATCTGGTGGCCCCAGCCCACGTCGGTCTTCGTGTCTTCCAGCTTCTGCTGCTCTTCCATGCGCTTGCGCATTTCGAAGTCATACAGCCGCGAGCGCAGGCGCTTCCACGCCACGTCCCGGTTGCTGTGCTGGCTGCGACCGTCCTGGCACTGCACCACGATACCGGTCGGGATGTGCGTCAGGCGCACCGCCGAGTCGGTCTTGTTGATGTGCTGGCCGCCCGCGCCGGAAGCGCGGAAGGTGTCGGTGCGCACGTCGGACGGGTTGATGTCGATCTCGATCGAATCATCCACTTCCGGGTACACGAACAGCGAGGCGAACGAGGTGTGGCGACCGCCCGACGAGTCGAACGGGCTCTTGCGCACCAGGCGGTGAACGCCGGTTTCGGTGCGCAGGTGGCCGAAGGCGTAATCGCCTTCCACCTTGATGGTGGCGCTCTTGATGCCGGCGATTTCGCCCGGCGTCTCGTCTTCCATCGTAGCCTTGAAGCCCTTGCGTTCGCAGTACTTCAGGTACTGGCGCAGCAGCATGCCGGCCCAGTCGCAGGCCTCGGTGCCACCGGCGCCGGCCTGGATGTCGATGAAGCAGTTGCTCGGGTCAGCCGGGTTGCTGAACATCCGGCGGAATTCCAGCTTCTCGACGATCTCGCCCAGCGCGTCAGCTTCGTCCTTGATGGCGAGCAGGCCGTCGATGTCGCCGTCGGCCTTCGACATTTCGTAGAGCTCGCTGTTGTCAGCCAGATTGCCCGTCAGGTGGTCAATCGTGCCGACAACGTCGTCCAGGCTCTTCTTTTCCTTGCCGAGCTCCTGCGCCCGCTTGGGGTCGTTCCAGATGCTTGGGTTTTCGAGCGTGGCGTTGACTTCGTTCAGTCGCAGTGCTTTGCGATCGTAGTCAAAGATACCCCCGAAGATCCTGAGTCCGTTGACTCAGGTCGGCGAGGGCGGTGCCAATGGCATTGATTTGTTCGATGTCCATGACGCGTGTCCTTGGAGTTGTTGGTCTTGCGAAACCGCGTATTTTCTCATGCGCTGACGGCAACGGCGTGTCACGACTGCGGGTTATTCCCGCCCGGGGTGCGCTGCTTGAATGGACACACAATGCAGCTGAAGGACTCGCCGGGTGGTGGATGGCGGTCCACGGGCATCCAACGGACATGGCAATGATGTGGGTGGGGTTGTGGCTGATCACCAGCGTCAAGCTGGTCGCGGAAGTGGCCTTGATGGCAGGCGCCGGCCAGTGGCTGGTCGGCTTGCTGGCGGGATCGGCGCGCGAGTCCAACCCCTTCTGGCGCCTGCTTTCCTGGGTAACCGCTCCGGCCAATGCGCTGGTGCTGCGCCTGGCTTCTGCCGCTGGACGTCCCGGCTTGAGTGCGTCGGCGCAGTCGCGCTGTGTGGCTTTGCTGCTGCTCTTTCTGTGGTTCTGCGCCACCGCCGCCAAGGTGTCGATGTGCCTGGCCCTGGGCCCCGGGGCATGCCGATGAACTCACTGGCAGTGCCCGCCGACGTTGACCTCGCCCGCTGGCAGGCACGTGCCTGGGTGTGGCTGGGCCAGCCACGCCGTGCGTTGGCCGCCCTTGACCGCTGCCTGGCCATCAACCCCCAGGATTTGCCGGCCCTGGCGCGCCGCAGCTGGCTGCGTCACCAGACGGGCTGGCTGGATGGTGCCCTGGAGGATGCCCGTCACCTGGTGGCGCTGCAGCCTGAAGCAGACGCCACCGCGTGGTTCAACCTGGGTTATCTGGAAGAGCAGGCCGGCCATGTGGCGCGGGCGGCTGCGGCCTTCGAGCGTGCGACTGTCCTCAAGCCGGCGCTGGACACCGCCTGGTATGGCCTCGGCCTGGCGCGTTTGCGGCTGGGTGAGCTGGAAGCGGCGCGGCCTGCGCTGCAGCGCTGCACCGAGTTGCAGCCGTTCAGTCCGCACGCGTGGTACCAGCTGGCGTGCGTTGCCGCTGAGTCAGGCGATGCGGCGGAGGCCCATCGCATCGTGGCACACCTGCAAGGCTTCGAGCCGGCGGTGGCCAGCCAGTTGCGGGCCGAGCTGAAACTGGCGGGGGCAGGTGCATGAGGAGGCCTGAGGTGGTCGACACACGCAAGGAGGTGGCTCCCGGAGTGGCAACCGAATTGGCACCCGAAGTGACGACCGAAACCACGCGGCGCCGCCAGCACTGGCGCCTGAACCGCCTGTTCACCGGCGGGCTGCTGCTGGTCTGGCTGCTCGTGACACTCGGCAGCACCTACTTCGCCCGCGACCTGTCGTTCTCGTTCTTCGGCTGGCCGTTCAGCTTCTGGCTGGCTGCGCAGGGGGCTTTGCTGATCTATGTGCTGCTGGTGGTGGTGCATGCCGTGGGCATGAACTGGCTGGATCACCGGTTTGATTTGCACGAGCGGGATTGAGCGCCATGTTTTCCCGCCCCGTTCGTCCGTCCGTGCTGGCCAGCCGCGGCTTCCGCAAACGCCTCGGCAGCTTGTATGCCGGCTACACCGCCTGCTTCCTGCTGTTCGTGGGCATCATGGTGCTGCTGGAGCAATGGGGCTTGCCGCGGCGCTACATCGGCTTCGTGTTTCTGGCCGCGCCGGTGGTGGTGTACGCCGTGATCGGCGTGTTGTGCCGCACCACTGACGCCGCCGAGTACTACGTGGCCGGGCGGCGCGTGCCGGCGGTCTACAACGGCATGGCCACCGGGGCAGACTGGATGAGTGCCGCCTCGTTCATCGGCATGGCCGGCACGCTGTACCTGACCGGCTACGACGGCCTGGCCTACATCCTCGGCTGGTCGGGCGGCTATTGCCTGGTGGCGTTTTTGCTGGCGCCTTACCTGCGCAAGTTCGGCCAATTCACCATTCCTGATTTTCTCGGTGCGCGCTACGAGGGCAACCTCACCCGCTTCATCGGCGTGGCCGCGGCCATCCTGTGCTCGTTCATCTACGTGGTGGCGCAGATCTACGGCGTGGGCCTGATCACCACCCGCCTGACCAGCATCGCCTCCTTCGAGATCGGCGTGTTCCTCGGCCTGGGCGGCATCCTGGTGTGCTCCTTTCTGGGCGGCATGCGGGCCGTCACCTGGACGCAGGTCGCGCAGTACATCGTGCTCGTCATCGCCTACCTGGTGCCGGTGGTGTGGCTGAGCGTGAAGCAGACCGGCGTGCCCGTCCCGCAGGCGATTTACGGCCAGCAACTGCAGGCCGTGAGCGAGGCGGAAAAGCGCCTGAAGGCCGACCCGAAGGAGAAGGAAGTCATCGCCGCGCTGCGCCTGCAGGCCGATGAGCTGGGCTCCCGGCTGCGTGATGTGCCCTCAGCCATGGCCGCCGACGTGGAAACGCTGCGCCACCGGATTGCTGCGTTGAAGCAGGCGAATGCCCCCCAGCGCGACATCCAGGCGGCCGAGCGCGCCTTGCTATCGCAGCCCAAGACCGAAGCCGCCGCCCGTGAGTTGTGGACCGCCCAGCGGCTGGCGCTGGAAGAGCGGGCACGGCCCCTGGCCGGCATGCCCGACCATGCCCAGCAGTTCGCCGGCAACCCCGATGGCACGGTGGAAGAGCGCCGTGCCTTCGAGCTCTCGCGCCGCAATTTCATTGCGCTGGTGTTCTGCCTGATGGTGGGCACCGCGGCCCTGCCGCACATCCTGACGCGTTACTACACAACGCCGTCGGTGAAAGAGGCGCGCGAATCGGTGGCCTGGTCATTGCTGTTCATCTCGCTGCTCTACATCACGGCGCCCGCGCTGGCGGTGCTGGTGAAGTTCGAGATCTTCAACCATGTGGTGGGCCTGCCGTTTGCCGATCTGCCGGCCTGGGTCGCCAACTGGTCGAAGGTCGATGCCAACTTGCTGTCGGTGGTAGACATCAACCACGACGGCCTGCTGCAGCTGGGTGAAATCCGCATTGGCGGCGACATCATCGTGCTGGCCATGCCCGAGATCGCCGGCCTGCCGTACGTCATTTCGGGCATGGTGGCGGCCGGCGGGCTGGCGGCGGCGCTGTCCACGGCCGATGGCCTGTTGCTGACGATCGCGAATGCGCTCTCCCATGACATGTACTACCGCATGGTCGACCCCGAGGCCTCCACCGGCCGGCGGGTGATGATCACCAAGGTGCTGCTGCTGGTGGTGGCGCTGGGCGCGGCGTTCGTGGCAGCACAGCGGCCGGCCAATATCCTGTTCCTGGTGTCGGCCGCGTTTTCACTGGCGGGTTCGGCGTTTTTCCCGGCGCTGGTGCTGGGCGTGTTCTGGAAACGCGCGAACCGCTGGGGCGCGGCCGCCGGCATGCTGGCCGGCTTCTTCCTGACCTGCTGGTACATGGGCGCCACCCACCCGTGGCTGCGCGGGCTGCTGGGGGTGCAGGGGCCGGTGCAGCTGTGGTGGGGCATCCAGCCGGTGTCGGCCGGGGTGTTTGGCGTGCCGGTGGGCTTTGCGGTGACGATCATCGTCAGCCTGCTCACGCCGAAGCCGCCTGAGTCGATCCGCCGATTCGTCGAAGACCTGCGCTACCCGCGGGCCTGAGCCTGCGGCAGCATCGCCTGAATCAGGCGAGGAATCGGTGCAGCAGTGCTGCCAGCGCATCCGGCTGGTCGTGGTGCAGCATGTGCCCGCAGGGCGACAGCGTGTGCCGCTCCACCTGCCTGACGACGCTCAGGCGCGCATCAAATTCGCTGCGCGGATACCGGTCACCCCACCACTGAACGAGGTTGGTTTCATCACCGTCCACCCACAGCACGGGCGCGCTGATGCGCCGCCAGGTCTCCAGCACTTCCTCCACCTGATAGAGCAGGGCGCTGGGCCGCTTGTGGGCCGGGTCGCCCAGAATCTGCCAGCGGCCGTCGGCACCTTGCTCTGACCAATGGCGAGCCAGCCAGGCGGCGCGGTCAGCCGGCAGGCGGGGGTTGGTCTTGCGCAGGCGCTGGGCGACTTCGTCGAGGCTGGCGTAATCGCGCAGCACCTGCGGGGTCTGCAACTCGTTCAGCCACTGGGCCAGTCGGCCCGGGCCTTGGGAGGGCTTTGTGGCGGGCAAGCCAAAACCTTCGAGGTTGATGAGACGCCTGATGCGCTGGTCGCGCACGCCGGCGTAGCTCATCACGATGTTGCCGCCCATGCTGTGGCCGAGCAGGTCGATGGGCTGGTTGGCCTGCAAACCCAGCTCGGGTGACGCCAGCAAGCCGTCGAGGTCGCCCAGGTAATCGGCAAACCAGTAGCTGTCGGCGCCGTCGGGGCGCGTCAGGCCGTAGCCGCGCCAGTCGGGGGCGATGACGCAGCGCACCTCGCCCTCCAGCCGCGCCAGCGCGTCCACCAGAAACTGGAACGAGGCGCCGACGTCCATGTAGCCGTGGCCCATCACCAGGGCCGGCCGCTCCGGGGTGATGAGCGAGGTATCGCCCCACATCGTCACGTGGTAGCGCAGGCCGCGAACGGGCACGAAGAGGCTTCGGCCAGCGCGCAGGGGCTGGTAAACGGAGGTGTCGCTCATCGGCTGATGGTAGCCATCTGCGCGCTGCGGCGCTGTCGGCCCGGTGACAGAATCAAGGCATGACCCTCCATACCCCACTGCGCGCCGCCGAGCCTCGTGATGTGCCGGCCATCGTCGCCTTGATCACCGAGCTGGCCGTCTTCGAGAACCTCGCAGACCAGGTCGAAACCACGCCCGAGCGCCTGATGCCGCACCTGTTTGGCGAGCGACCCGCCGCGGAATGCCTGGTGGCCGAGGTTGACGGCGCCGTGGTGGCCTTCGCCCTGTTCTTCACCAATTTTTCAACCTTCAAGTGCAGGCCCGGCCTGTATCTGGAGGATCTGTACGTGCAGCCAGCCCACCGCGGGCGTGGGCTGGGTCAGACCTTTCTGCGCCAGCTGGCGGCATTGGCCGTCGAACGAGGCTGTGGCCGTTTTGAATGGTCGGTGCTGGACTGGAACCAGCCCGCCATCACGCTCTATCAGAAGATGGGTGCCACGGTGCTGCCCGACTGGCGAATCTGCCGGGTGACCGGCGATGGCTTGGCGGCTTTGGCCAGCCAGCAAGCGCAGCCTTGAGCTGCCGTTCAGCCTCGCTCAGCCGAGGCGGTCCCAGCGCGGCAGGCTGAGGCGGAAGCAACTGCCTTGCTCGCTGCTGTGCACGAGGGTCAGCTGGCCATCCATCGCGTCGCAGTAGGCCTTGCAGATGCTCAGGCCCAGGCCGAAGCCGCGGGCCGCGCCACGCTCGGCCCCCAGGCGGTTGAACGGCTCGAACAGGTGCGCCTGCTGCCGTGCGTCCAGCCCCAGCCCCTGGTCAGACACGTCCACCCAGATGCGCTGTGCGTCATGGCCGATGACCAGCCGCACTTCGCCTCGGAATCGGTTGTACTTGATGGCATTCGAGATCAGGTTGCACAGGATCTCGCGCACGCGGCGCGCGTCGCCACGGGCCATGGGCGGGGTGTCTTCTGGCTCGGTCATCTGCAGCTCCACCTGCAGCGGCCCGGTGGCCTGCTGGTTGAGTTGCAGTGACAGTCGGGCTTCATCGCGCAGGCTCAGGGCGGTCATGTCGAGCCGGAGATGCCCGGCTTCAGCGCGGTTGATTTCCAGCACCTCGTCGACCAGGCTGAGCAGATCCTGGCTGGCGCGCAGGATGTGGGCCAGGTAAGGCCGATGGGCCTCCGGCAGCGTGTCCAGATCGCCCTGCAGCAGCTGCGAAAACCCCATGATGGCGTTCAGCGGCGTGCGCAGTTCATGGCTGACCCGCGACAGCATCTGCGTCTTGGCGTCGCTCGCATCAGACGCCAGTTGCCGCTGCTGCTGTGCCACGCTCGCGCGCTGCTCGGCCAGCTGCCGGGCGGCACGATCGGTCAGGTCGGTGAGGGTGCACACCAGCACCTCATTGTCACGGTCGGCGTCCAGCACCGGCGCGTGGCACAGCTTGAGCTGCGCCACACGCGCCTCGCCCGTCAGGGGCTGCAGCAGCCATTCGTCGCGCTCGGTCTCACCGTTCTGCCGGACCTCCTGCAGCAGGTTGAGCCAGGTGCGGTCGGCGTCCGAGCCGGTCATGAAGCGCCGCAGCGCCATCGGTTGCAGCGGCAGCGGGTGGGGCAAGCCAAGGTAGCGGCAGGCGGCCTTGTTCGCCTCACGCAGCTGGCCCTGGCTGCCCAGCAGCAACGCAGGCACCGGCAGGGCTTCGAACAGCTTGGTGAACCAGCTCAGCACCGCTTCGGTGTGCGCCTGCAGGGCCTGCTGCTGGCGGGACTGTGCTTCGGTTTCGGCCAGGTGCAGCCGCAGCAGCTCGGCCATGGTCAGGCCGCCCTGGCCGGTGCCCTGGTCGAGCAGCGCGGCGGCGCGCTCCACATCGCCCTTGCGCAGCGCCTTCAGCGCCACCTCGGCCACACGTTCGTCAGGCTTGATGTTGTCCGGGGCATCGGGCCAGATCAAGGCGGGTTGGCGTGCGGCGGAATGTGGCATCAGTGTCAGGCTCCAGGGCCGGCAACGTTCGTGAACAGCGACGGATCAACCTGGTGGTGCGTGACCACCATGCCTTTGTCCGGCCCTTCGAGCGGCCGGGCCTGCATCACGAACCAGCGTTGCTCATCGGGGCTATGGCAGTCGTAGGCCAGCGAATAGCTGCTTCGTTGTCCTTGCAGCACCTCCTGCAAGCCCGCCAGCGCTTCCTGCGACTGCACCGTGCTGGATCGGGCCAGCACCGCGAGGTAGTTGGCGCCGACGTCACACAGGCCATTCGCGCCGTTGCCCTCGGCAAACCGGGCCCAGGCGCGATTGACGCGGCGGATGGTGCCCTGGCGATCGAGCACGGCGATGTGCTCAGGCAGCGAGTCGATCAGGAATTGCAGGCGGCTGGCGTCGCGCATGCGGGTGACGTCGATGAAGCTCACCACCACGCGGCGCGGCAAACCGGGCCGTGCGTTGTAGGCCACCAGACGCGCCAGGTAGTGACTGCCGTGCGGGCCGGGCACCTCGCGCTCGATCAGGTCTTCGCCGTCAATGCAGCGCCGCAGGTCAGGCACCAGCTCCGGGTACAGCAGCAGGCTGTTGAAGTCCTCGATGGAGCGGCCTGTGTCACCCGGACGCAGGCGGAACAACATGCCGGCTTCCGGCGTGAAACGCAGCAGAGCGAGTTGCGGGTCGATGAAGAGCGTGGCGATGCCGGTGGCCTGGGCCATGCCTTCGAGGTCGGCGTTCAGCGCATTCACCGCTTCTAGCTTGGCATTGAACTCGGCGTTGACGGTGTAGAGCTCTTCGTTGACTGACTGCAGCTCTTCGTTGGTCGATTGCAGTTCCTCGTTCGAGGACATCAGCTCTTCATTGGTCGACTGCAATTCTTCGTTCGACGACTCCAGCTCTTCGATCGTGGCCTGCAGGCTTTGCCTGGTCGCCGACAGCTCGCGCTCCAGCGTGATCAGGCTTTCGCCTTCGGTGAGCTGGCCCTCGCCGTTGAGGTTCGGCGACACCTCGGCCGGCGCTTCTTCAAGGGTCAGCAGCACGCAGTCGTCGGCATCGTCCTGGTCTAGCCGTCGCGCGAGCACGGTGATCCGCACCTGCTGGCCGTCAAGCTCCAGCTGCACCGGCACCGAGCGGTGCGGGCCGGCTTCACGCAGCGCCAGTTGCTGCACATGGGCGGCAACCGGCCCCAGCCGTTCCGGCAGCAGCCGGAAGACATCGAGCGTGCCACTGCCCTCGGGCATGCGCAGGTATCGGCGGGTCGTGCCCCAGGCATGCAGCAGCTGGCGCTGGCTGCTCACCAGGAAGCTGGCGGGCACGTAGTCCTGTACCAGCCTCAGCAAGCCTTCGTCGATCAGCGAGCTGGCCCGGCCGTTGCGGGCGTCGCCCACGGCCCGGCGCGGCGTGCCGCCGTTGCGCAGGAAGCCGTCGTGCAGGCCCGATGCGCCCAGCACGGCCCGCTCCAGCCGGTACAGTTTCTGGCTGTTGTTGATGATGCTGAAGTCAGGCTGCAGGCTGCCGAGTGACTCACTGCCGCCCAGAAACAAGGTACCGCCAGGCAGCAGCGCGTACTGCATGCGGCGCAACACACGGTCCTGCGCGTCTGCCTGGAAATAGATCAGCGTGTTGCGGCACACCACCACGTCCATGCGTGTGAAGGGCGCGTCTTCCAGCAGGTTGTGGCGGGCGAACAGCACCATCTGCCGCAACTCGGGCTTCACCACCAGCCGGTCGCCCTGGCGGTTGAAGTGCCGGTTCAGGCGTGCTTCGCTGATGTGGCCGAGCATGGCGACCGGGTAGCTGCCGGCTGCGGCCAGTTCCAGCACGCGGGGGTCCACGTCGGTGGCAAACACCTTGAAGCCAGGCCAGCTTTGCGCCGCCTCACAGGCTTCCAGCAGCGTGATGGCGAGCGTGTAGGCCTCTTCGCCGGTCGCGCAACCCGCGCACCAGATGCGCAGCGGCCGGTTGGCCGGGCGGGTGCGCAGCACAGGCTGCAGCACCTCCGTGGACAGAGCGTCAAACGCTTCAGGGTCGCGGAAGAAGCTGGTCACCGGAATCAGCAACTCACGCCGCAGGTGCTCCACCTCGGCGGGGGTGCGCTCCAGCATGTCGGCGTAATCGGACACGCTGGCCATCTGCGTCACCAGCATGCGGCGCTCGAGGCGGCGCATCACGGTGGGCAGCTTGTAATGGCTGAAGTCGATGCCGCAGTGGCTGAAGAGCTGGTCGAACACGCGCTGCAGGGCGGGCCGCAGCTGCTGCACTTCCAGAATGCCGCCCTGGGTCAGGCGGGTGCTGGTGCCGCCGGCAATGTCCACGGCCAGCCGCGCCAGGCCCGACGGTGGCAGGCAGGCATCGATCTGGGTATTGGCCAGCACGCTGCGCGGCATGCTGTCGAAGCGGGCGCTCTCGGGTGTCTGCACCAGCACATAGGCGCCGGCCTGGCGCAGGGCCTCGCAGCCCAGGCTGCCGTCAGAGCCCGAGCCCGACAGCACGATGCCGACCGCCCGTTCCGGGCAGGCCTTGGCCAGGGATTGAAAGAAGTGGTCGATCGGCAGCGCCAGGCCGTGGCTGGGGCGCGGCTCGAACAGGAGGGTGTTGCCCACCAGCGTCATCGAGACACCCGGGGGCAGCAGGTACACCGTTTCCTCGATCAGCTCGCATCCATCAACGGCGGCCTGCACCGACAGCGTGGTGTGCCTGGCCAGCAGCTCGACCATCATCGATTTGTGATCGGGGGCCAGGTGTTGCAGCACCACGAAGGCGCAGCGGGAGGGACGCTCGACCGCGTTGAAGAACTGTTGCAGCGCTTCCAGCCCGCCTGCAGAGGCGCCGATGCCAACGACCCATGGCCCTGTGTGACTCACGTCGGTGGTATCCCGGTCAGCGGCCATGTGCAACAGCGAAGGTCATCGATGGGCGCGATGGTAGCTTTGAACCGCGCCGAATGAAACCGATTGTTTTCGGCCTCTCCGATCGTCATCATGCCCTTTGTAAACGGGTGGAAGCCCCCTTCAAGCCGCCTTGCGTGGTCGGTAGCCTGCAGACATGGAGAACCCCTTGCAAGCGCCTGAGCAACATCCCCTGAAAAGCCGGCAACAACGTCGCGCCAAGCCAACTCGCGTGGCACCCCGAACCGTGGCGTCCACGGCCGGCAGATCCGCCGACCAGCATGACGCGCTGAGTGCGCAATTCCACTGGCATGTGCCTCGGCGCTTCAACCTGGCGCAGGTGTGCTGCAGCCGGTGGGCAGAGCAGCAGCCTGAGGCTGTGGCCATTCGCACCGAGCAGCCCGACGGCCACGTGCGGCTTCACACCTTTGCCGAACTGCAGCGGGCGGCCAACCAGGTGTCGCGCGCCTTGCGGCGCATGGGCGTGCAGCGTGGTGACCGCGTGGCCGTGGTGATGCCCCAACGCATGGAAACCGCGTTGGCGCACCTGGCCATCTGGCAGCTTGGCGCTGTGTCGATGCCCTTGTCGATTCTGTTTGGCCCGGAGGCGCTGGCCTGGCGCATCCAGGACAGCGGCGCGCGCTGTGCCGTGGTGGACGAATCGGCCCTCGGCAACCTCAACGCCGTGCGTGCTGAATGCCCGGAGCTGGCCCATGTGCTGGCGGTGGGCGGCGCCCAGGGGCAGGGTGATCTGGATCTGGATGCGGTGCTGGCCCGTGAGCCCTCGGCCTTCCGCGCCGTGAGCACCCTGGCTGACGATGCCGCCGTGCTGATCTACACCAGCGGCACCACCGGCCCGCCCAAGGGCGCGCTGATACCGCACCGCGCCTTGATCGGCAACTTGACCGGCTTCGTCTGCAGCCAGAACTGGTTGCGCAGCGGCAGCGGCAAACCGCCGAAGCGCCGCCTCGGACCGGGCGGTGCGCCGGCTGACGCCGTCTTCTGGAGCCCGGCAGACTGGGCCTGGACTGGCGGCCTCATGGACGCGCTGCTGCCGTGCCTGTACTTCGGCGTGCCCATCGTGGCCTGGGCGGGCCGCTTCGGGCCGGAGCACGCACTGGGCTTGATGGCGCGACACCGCGTCACCAACAGCTTCCTCTTCCCGACCGCGCTGAAGGCGATGATGAAGGCCGTGCCGCAGCCGCGCAGCACCTACCCGCTGAAGCTGCGCGCCATCATGAGCGCCGGCGAAGCGGTGGGCGACGCGGTGTTTCACTGGTGCCAGCAGGAGCTGGGCGTCACGATGAATGAAATGTTCGGCCAGACCGAGCTGAACTACGTGGTGGGCAACTGCAGCCAGACCGTGGGCACCGACGGCCACCCGGCAGCAGGCTGGCCGGCGCGGCCCGGCAGCATGGGCCGCGCCTACCCGGGCCACCGCATCGCCGTGATCGACGATGACGGGCAGGAATGTCCGCGCGGCACACCGGGTGACGTTGCCGTGCATCGGCGCGATGTACATGGCCATCCGGACCCCGTGTTCTTTCTTGGCTACTGGCGCCGCCCCGAGGCCACTGTGGCCAAGTACACGGGTGAGCCGGACAACAGCTGGTGCCGCACCGGCGACACCGCCGTGATGGATGACGACGGCTACCTCTGGTACCAGGGGCGCAGTGACGACGTGTTCAAGGCGGCGGGCTACCGCATCGGCCCGAGCGAGGTCGAGAACTGCCTGGTCAAGCACCCGGCGGTGGCCAATGCGGCGGTGGTGCCCAAGCCCGATGCCGAGCGCGGCGCGGTGGTCAAGGCCTATGTGGTGCTGGCGCCCGGGCTGGTGGGCAACACTGAGCTCATCGATGCGTTGCAGCAGCATGTGCGGGGTCGGCTGGCGCCGTACGAATACCCGAAGGAGATCGAGTTCATCGACGCGCTGCCAATGACAACCACCGGCAAGGTGCAGCGCCGGGTGCTGCGCTTGCAGGAAGAGGCCCGCGCGGCAGAGGCGCGTCAGGGCAGGGCTTGAAGCGTGACCTGATTGCGGCCCTGGCGCTTGGCGCCGTACAGGGCCGCATCGGCGCGGCGCAGCAGGGTGTCCATGGTGTCGCCGGGCCGGAAATCGGTCACGCCCACACTCACGGTCACCGGCTGCCCGTGTGAGAACCGGTACTGCTCCACGGCCGCGCGAATGCGCTCGGCCAGGTCCATCGCCCCGGGCAAGCCCACCCCGGGGGCGACCACCAGAAACTCCTCGCCGCCCCAGCGGCCGGCATGGTCGGAGGCGCGCAGCTGCGCACCCAGCACGGCGCTGAGTTCTCGCAGCACGTCGTCACCGCCGGCATGGCCATACTGGTCGTTGATGACCTTGAAGTGGTCAATGTCCAGCATCAGCACCGACAAGGTCTGTGCATGGCGGTTGGCCAGCGCCACATGCGACTGCAGCTGCTGCGTCAGGGCGCGGCGGTTCGGCATGCTGGTCAGCATGTCGGTGCTGGCCAGCGTCTCCATCACGGCGATGCGCTCTTGCGAGCGGATATAGCCGTTGCGCAGGCTGGCGATGGAGATCAAGCCCAGGATGAACACCCCGTGGGCCAGCGCCAGGTTGGCCGTGAGCACCGGCAACTGCGGGCCCCAGACCGTGAGATGCCCCATTGCGATGGCCACACCCACCGGCACGAACAAGGCTGCCATGGTGAGGCCGGCCAGAATCAGCGAGGCGCGCCGGGCCATCACCACGAAAGCAGCGGCGTAACCCAGCGGCATCCAGTGGGTGGTGGTAACCAGCGGAAAGATGCTGGACTGCAGATCACCCGTGAAGATGGCCATCAGCGCCGCTGCCACCAGGTAGGTGTTCAGCATGGCGCCACCGATCAGGTACACCACCTGGGGCTTGTCGGGGCGTCGGCGCAGCCAGAGAGCGAGCCCCGTGAACACCACCAGCATCAGCGGATAGAGCCAGCGGTCCCAGGTAGCGATCACACCCGTGACCGCTTCCAGCGGCCACAACACCGACAGCGCCGAAATGCCCGCCCAGAGCAATCGCCTGGTGATGGTCAATTCCCGCTGGGCCATGGTCTCCAATGGCGAAGCAGGCGAGGGAACAGAACTCATTCGCGCGGT
Source organism: Ideonella margarita (assembly GCF_038066635.1). Classification (NCBI taxonomy): domain Bacteria; kingdom Pseudomonadati; phylum Pseudomonadota; class Betaproteobacteria; order Burkholderiales; family Sphaerotilaceae; genus Ideonella; species Ideonella margarita. The sequence goes on from NZ_JBBUTI010000007.1 coordinate 115,640, forward strand.
TTCTTGACAGACAAGCACCGGAAGAAGGGTGCGGAGCGTGTGGGGAAGTGTCCCGTGTGACCGTGAGTAAACACCAAGCATTGTGGGGGAATTACGGATGCTTGTGGCACGAATGCGCAGGCAGCCGGGACCTTTGGCACACTCCGGGCATGCAAAAAATCCAACTCGGTCGCACCGACCTGCAGGTGACTCCCATTTGCCTCGGCACGATGACGTTCGGCGAACAGGTCGACATGGCCAGCGCCCACCGCATCCTGGACCGCGCGCTGGAGCGCGGCGTGAACTTCATCGACACGGCCGAGATGTACGCGGTGCCGGCCAAGGCTGAAACCTACGGCGCAACCGAAACCATCATCGGCGAGTGGTTCGCGAAGAACCCGGGCCTGCGTGACCGCGTGGTGCTCGCAACCAAGATCGCCGGCCCGAGCCGCAACATGGACTGGGTGCGGGCCGGCGCCGTTGATGTGACGCCGCAAGACTTCATCGATGCCTGCGACGCCAGCCTGCGCCGCCTGCGCACCGACGTCATCGACCTCTATCAGATCCACTGGCCGAACCGCAACGCACCGGCCTTCGGCGCGGTCTATTTCGATCCGGCCAAGGACACCGTCAACAGCAGCATCGAGAGCCAGCTGCGCGCGCTCGACACGCTGGTGAAGGCCGGCAAAGTGCGTCACATCGGCTTGTCGAACGAGACCCCGTGGGGCGTGATGAGCTTCCTGCACACCGCCGAGCGCCTGGGCCTGCCGCGCGTGGCCACGGTGCAGAACCCGTATGCGCTGACCAGCCGCGCCGTCGACAACGGCCTGGACGAAGTGATGGCCCGCGAGCAGGTGAGCCTGCTGGCCTATTCGCCGCTGGCCTTCGGCGCCTTGACCGGCAAATACGATGAGCCGGGCTTTGACCCGGCGCAGCCGACGCTCGGCCGCATCGCGAAGTTCGAGTCGATGCGCAAGCAGCGCTGGGCCCGTCCGGATGCGCTGGTGGCCGCCCGCGAGTACAACGCGCTGGCCCGCGCCCACGGGCTCACGCCGTCGCAGCTGGCGCTGGCCTTCTGCTACCGCAGCTGGCGCGTGGCCTCGACCATCATCGGTGTGACCAGCGAGGCGCAGCTCGACGAGTGCCTGGACGCCTGGACGGTGCAACTGTCGCCCGAGTTGCTGGAGCAGATCGACGCCATCCGCTGGCGCCTGCGTGACCCGGCGCAGTGATTTGAAGCATGGCCAAGAAGGACAAACACGTCAGCGAAACGCCGGCCACCCAATGGCTCAAGGCCAGGAAGGTGGCGTACACGGAACACGTCTACGACTACGTGGACCATGGTGGCACGGCCGAGTCGGCGCGCCAGCTGGGCCGCCCCGAGCACGAGGTCATCAAGACCCTGGTGATGCAGGACGACAAGGCCGAGCCGCTGATCATCCTTATGCACGGCGACAAGCAAGTCAGCCTCAAGAACCTCGCCCGCGCCATCGGTGTGAAGCAGGTGGAGCCATGCAAACCCGAGGTGGCGCAGCGCCACAGCGGCTACATGGTCGGTGGCACCTCGCCCTTCGGAACCCGCAAGGACATGCGGGTGTTCGTGGAGGCGACGGTGCTCGATTTGCCCGGCATACTGATCAACGGTGGCCGGCGGGGGTATCTCGTCGGATTGCCGCCTCAGGTGCTGGTTGAGTTGCTGGCTGCCAAGCCGGTGCAATGCGCCATCTGATCTGATCTGATTTTTCCTGAGCGTCCGGACAACCATGGCAGTACGGTGGTGGGTTGGGTTTCATGCGGTGCGCCAGCGTTGCGCAGCTGCGGCCAGCGTGGTGATGCTGGCGAGCAGCGCTTGGCTGTGTGCCGCGCTGCCGGTCGCGGCCGCGCCGCAGCCCGTGCAGGTCTGGCGCATTGCCACCGGTGAGCTGCCGCCCTATGCCACGCAAAGCCGGCCCGACCAGGGTCTGGCCTTGAACATCGTCCGGCAAGCCTTGCAGACCCAGGGCGTTCAAGTCGAGTTCGTCTTCATGCCCTGGGCGCGCGCCCAGGAGGAAACGAGGGCGGGCCTGTGGGACGCCACTGCCACCTGGGGCCGGCGAGCGGACCGCGAGCGCGACTTCCTGCTCAGCGACAACGTGCTGACCGAACAATGGGTGGTGCTGCATCGCAGCAGCAAGCCGCTGGACTGGCACAAGCCCGATGACCTGCGCGGCCTGCGCATGGCAGCCATCAGCACCTACACCTACACCCCGGAAATTCTGGCGATGCTGCGCGACGGCGGCATCCAGGCAGACTGGACGCCCGATGACATGGCTGCCCTGAACAAGCTGGCGGCCGGCCGGGTCGACATCATGATCCTGGACCGCAACGTGGCCTGCACCCTGATGGACTCGCAGCTGCCACCTGCCCAGGCGAAACTGATCCGCGCCCACCCGCGCATGGTCACCGACACCTTCACGAGCCACCTGATGTTGCCGCGTGGCAAGGTGGGTGGCGACGAGCGCCTGCGCTTGTTCAACCGGGGCATCGCTGCCTTGCGCAGCAACGGCAGCCTGGCGCGCCTCAGTGCGCCCATTCCGTGCGCAGCCGGCTTGCCTGCGCCCACGCCGGCGGCTGCGCCCTGACCTCGCTCCCGGTGTGCCTGGTGCTCAGCCCGGCAAGCGCTTGGTCAGGGCGTCCTCGATGCGCTGGATCAGCTCGTCGCTGTCCAGTGGCTTGGTGATGTAGGCCTGCGCGCCTGCGGCCATGGCCGCCTGGATGCTCACGTCGAGCGCGTCGGCCGACACCACGATGACCGGCAGCGGCTTGAGCCGTGGGTCGGCCTGGAGCCGCGCCAGCATGTCGGTGCCCATGCCGTCGCCCAGCTGCATGTCGAGCAGCAGCAGATCCGGCCGCTGCTGGTTGATGACCTTCCAGCCCTCGGCCAGGCTGCTGCAGATGGTGAGTTGCCAGTGGTCGCGGCGCGCCAGCATGGCTTCCATCACCATCGCATTCACCGGGTCGTCCTCGATGTAGACGAGGCGGCGTGTCTGGTTGGTCAGGGCGGGCTGCGCGCGGCCTTCCACACTCGCCGGGCCCTGTTCGAGCAGAGCCATGGGCAGGCGCACGCTGAAGCGGCTGCCCTGGCCGGCCACGCTGTGCACGTCAAGCTGGCCCTGCATGGCGGTGATGAGGCTGCGGGTGACGACCAGGCCGATGCCGGCGCCGGGCTTGCCACTGATTTCGCGCCCCAGGCGGTTGAACGATTCAAAGAGGTGGGCCTGCTGCTGGGCGTCCATGCCCAGGCCGGTGTCGGTCACGTCGAATCGCACCTGATCGACGCCGTCCAGCGCCACCCGCAAATGCACCAGGCCGCCGGGCCGGTTGTACTTCACGGCATTCGACAGGAGGTTGACCAGCACCTGCTGCACCCGCACGCCGTCGGCCATGGCCCAGCGCAGCTCGTCGCGCACTTCGCTGTCGAGCGATACCTGCTCGCGCAGCGCATCGTCGCGCACGAAGGCGAGGGCGTCTGAGGCAATGGCGCGCAGGTCCACCGGCTTCTGGTCAAGCTTGAGGTGGCCGGCTTCGATGCGCGAGAGGTCAAGCACGTCTGAAATCATTCGCGACAGGTGCCAGCCCGCGCGCTCGATCAAGGCCACCTGCTCGCGGCGTTGCGGGTCGTCGGCCACCTGCGGGTCGCTGCCCAGCGTCTGGGCAAAGCCGACGATGGCGTTGAGCGGCGTACGCAGCTCGTGGCTCATGCGCGAGAGGAATTCGCTCTTCGCCAGATTGGCCGCCTCCGCCAGTGCGCGGGCCCGTTCGGCCTGCTGGCTGCGCAGCACATCCGACACGTCCGACAGCAGCAGGATCCAGGCGACGTCGTGGGCGCCGGTCACGGGCTTGAGCTGGGCCCGCAGCACTTGCAACTGGCCATCCTGGCGAATGCGTTCCACCTGGTCGGCCACCGACAGCCCGGGCTGGGTCAGATCGGCCAGCCAGGTGGCCATGTCCACCAGCACGCCGCCCCGCCGCACCTCGGCCACGCCCTGCACCGAAGTGCCCGGTGCGGGGCGCTCGGCCAGGTCCAGCAGGTCGGCCAGCGCGCCGTTGGCGTAGCGCACCTGCAGGTGCACGTCCAGGGCCAGCAGGCCATCACGCAGCGAGCCCAGCATCACCGAGCGTTCCAGCAGGCTGTCGCGCACCATCTCTTCGGCCATGCGGCGCCGCTGCACCTCCAGCGCGCGGTCTTGCTGGAACTGGTTGATGGCCCGGCCCAGCACCACGATCTCGTCGGGCTGGGTGCCGCGATCGGGGGGCAGCTCGATCACCGCCTGGGCATCGTCGATGCGCAGGGCCTGCAGTTGGCGGACCAGGTCAGTCACGCGGGCGATCACGAGGCGGTGCAGCAGCAGCATCATGCTGACGGCCACTGCGAGGATCTTCAGCAGCTCCAGGGGCAGGCGGTCGCGGGCGCGGCGCAGGATGCGCTGGTCCGCCTCGGCATATGACTCACGCACCCGCAGTTCGCCAATCGCCGTGTCGCGCTGCGGCACGTTCAGGTTGATGCGGCGCTGGCTGAGGCTGTCAGCTTGCGTGGCCCCGTCGCGCCAGACTTCCGCAAGCAGGCGACCGTCTTCGCCGAGCACCTGCACCTGCACCAGCGCGCCCTCGCGCACCAGGCTGCGGGCAAGGGTGTCGACCCCGGCCAGGTCGTAGTTCCACAGGGCATTCGAGAGCGGGCCGGTGCTCAGGGAGAGTGCGGAATCCGACTTCGCGCGCAGCTCGTCGGTCATGACGCTGTGCTCACGCCAGAGCTCGGCGCCGCCCACGATCACGAAGATCAGGATGGCCAGGGCGGCCACCGACACCAGCATGCGTGCCACCAGCGATGAAGCTATCCGGAACACCGACTACTTTCCTTTGGTACTCTCGCCCAGTGCCGACCCGGCAGGCATCGAGCGACTATACAGGCGGCTCCCATGGGCTGACGCTTTACACTCAGCGCCCGGCGACTTGCCGTGGATTGCTCAGCCCCATGAACTTTGATTCCCCCTATCTGGCCGTCGTGGCCGCCTACCTGATCGGCTCCCTGTCGTTTGCCGTGATCGTCAGCCGGCTGATGGGCTTGTCGGATCCGCGCAGCTACGGCTCGGGCAACCCCGGCGCCACCAATGTGCTGCGCTCGGGCAACAAGGCGGCCGCCATCCTGACGCTGCTGTTTGACGCGCTCAAGGGCTATGTGCCGGTGGCGCTGGCCGTGGCCTGGCAAACCCGCCTCGGCTGGAGCGACGCCGTGATCGGCTTCATCGGCCTGGCTGCCTTTCTGGGCCACCTGTGGCCGGTGTTCTTCCGGTTCGTCGGTGGCAAGGGCGTGGCCACCGCCGCCGGTGTGCTGCTGGCGCTGAACCCCTGGCTGGGCCTCGGCGTGCTGGCCACCTGGCTGGTGGTGGCGGCCGTGACGCGTTATTCCTCGCTCGCCGCCATCGTGGCTGCGCTGGCCGCGCCGCTCATCCAGCTGATGTTCTGGGAGCCTTCGCTGGCAGCCCTGGCCGTGGCGGTGATGAGCCTGCTGCTGGTCTGGCGCCACGAGGCCAACATTCGCAAGCTGCTGGCCGGCACCGAATCAAAGCTCGGCCAGAAGGCGGCTGCACCGGCCGCGGCAGCCAGCAAGGCTGGCGCTGCCGTCAAGCCCAAGAAATCCACTCGTCAAACTCGCAAAGGAAAGCACTGACATGGTTCAACGTTACGAAGTCGGCGCCCGCATGTCCGAAATGGCCGTGCACAACGGCGTGGTCTACCTGGCTGGCCAGGTGGCCGAAGACGGCTCCCAGGACATCGGCGGCCAGACCCGCCAGGTGCTCGGCGCCATCGACAAGCTGCTGGCCCAGGCCGGCACCGACAAGACCAAGATCCTGCGCGCCCAGATCTTCATCGCCGACATCGCCGAATTCCCCGGCATGAACGCGGTGTGGGACACCTGGGTCGTGGCTGGCCACACGCCGCCGCGCGCCACGGTGCAAGCCGCCCTGGCCAAGCCGGAGTGGAAGGTCGAAATCGTGGTGACCGCCGCGCTGTGAAGCGCAGCTTGAACCCCTGCCTCAACCGCCGAGGCTGAGTCGGGGTTCACCGGGCCTTCAGAGGCCCAGCAGGGCCGGGTCTCCCCGGCCTTCTCGCACCACCACCGGGTCGTCGTCCGTCAGGTCGATCACGGTGGTGGGCTGCAAGGGGCAGGCGCCTGCCGCCACGATGGCCTGCAGCTGCTTTTCGAACTGCTCGCGGATCTCGTCGGCATCGTTCAAGGCCTCGGTCTCGCCCGGCGGAATCAGCGTGGTGGCCAGCAGTGGCTGCCCCAGTTCCTCCAGCAAGGCCTGCAAGACGCGGTGTTCAGGCACCCGCAGGCCGATGGTGCGCCTGGACGGGTGCGACAGCCGCCGCGGCACTTCCTTGGTGGCTTCGAGGATGAAGGTGAACGGCCCTGGCGTGCCCAGCTTCAGCAGCCGGAACTGCCGGTTGTCGACGCGGGCGTAATTGGCCAGCTCCGACAGGTCGCGGCAGAGCAGCGTCAGGTGGTGCTTGTCGTCCACCTGCCGGATCTTGCGCAGCCGCTCGGCAGCGTTCTTGTCATCGAGGTGGCAGACCAGCGCATAGCTGGAATCGGTGGGCACGGCCACCACGCCGCCGGAATGCAGGATCTGCGCGGCCTGCTTCAGCAGGCGGGCTTGGGGGTTGTCGGGGTGAACATCGAAGAACTGGGCCATGGGTGCATTGTCGCAGCGCGCTCAGGCAGTCAGGCCACCAGGGCCGAGCTGTCCGAGAGCCCCATCGACGTCAGCCGCGATGCCCAGAGCGTCCACACCGGGTTGGCGGCGCCCGGCAGGTCAGGCAGGCCGCCCAGCTCAACCCGGCTTTCGCCCGGCGCATGGAAGTCGCTGCCCCGCGAGGCCAGCAGACCGTACTCGCCGGCCATCTTGGCGTAGCGGGTGACCTCATCCGGGAAATGGCTGCCGCAGGTCACTTCCACGCCGGTGCCGCCGTGGCCGGTGAAGTCTTCGAACAAGGCCATCTCTTCGGTGGGCGTGAACTTGTAGCGGGCCGGGTGGGCGATCACGGTGACGCCGCCTGCGGCGCGAATCCAGCCCATCGCTTCGCCGAGGCCCGCCCAGCGGTGCGGCACGAAGCCCGGCTTGCCTTCTTTCAGGAAGCGCTGGAACACCTCGTGGATGCTGGCGCAGTGGCCGTTGTCCACCAGGAAGCGCGCGAAGTGGGTGCGTGACACCAGTTCGGGGTTGGCGGCGTAGGCCACCGCGCCTTCGTAGGCGCCCGGGATACCGGCCTGGGCCAGGCTGGCGCCCATGTCGATGGCGCGCTGGGTGCGGCCGGCCCGCAGCGCGGCCAGGCCGGCCACCAGGGCAGGGTGGTGTTCGTCGAAATCGAAGCCGAGGATGTGCACGGTTTCGCCGGCGAACGTCACCGACATTTCCACACCCGTGACATAAGCCATGCCCAGCGCCCGGGCGGCGGCACGGGCCTCGGCTTGCCCACCCAGTTCGTCGTGATCGGTCAGAGACCACAGTCGGACACCGCCCGCGTGTGCGCGGTGGGCCAGTTCGGTGGGGGAGAGACTGCCGTCCGAGCGGGTCGAGTGGCAGTGCAGGTCAGCGTTGAGAAGATGCACACCCCGATTTTAGGTGGCCGGGTAAACCGTGTGCCTGTGCAGGTCTTCGATGCGCCTCTGCAACATTGCAGACAGACGCCGTGCCGCACCGCACATCGGCGTCCGGGAGCAATACATCTGCTTGCAAGTCATGGCTAGCATCGCGCCGCCTGTTCACATTCACGACTTGCAGTCATCGTCCCCCATGTCCATTCAATTCCGCGCCAAGGCGCTTGTTCGTTCCATCGCTCAGCCCCTCTGCATGGCTCTCGCGGCAGCCAGCCTGGTGGCGTGCAGCAGCCCCGCACCTGCGCCCGTGGTACCGGCCGTCTGGCGCGGCCCCGTGCTGGCGATCGACCAGACCGAGCGCGGCGTGCAGATCGTGCTGCCCAGCAGCGTGCTGTTCGACGTGGGGCAAGCCAGCTTCAACCAGAAGGAGGCCGGGCCTTACCTGGACCGCGTGGCCAAGCTGTTGACCGGCAAGACCGACAAGCGCGTGGCCGTGGAAGGCCACACCGATGCCGATGGCGCGCCCAACCTGAATGAGCAGTTGTCGCTGGCCCGTGCACGTGCCGTGTCGGCCGCGCTGGCAAGCCGCGGTGTGCCTGAGGCGCGCCTGCAGTCGGCTGGCTTCTCGTTCAATCGTCCGCTGGCCTCGAACTCGACGGAAGATGGCAAGCGCCTGAATCGCCGGGTGGAGCTGATCGTGCTGGACGAGCAGATCGCCAACCTGACCCAGGGCGAGCCGGCCAATGCGTTCGAGTCGGCCTGGGGCCGCTTGAAGGGCCTGATCGACCAAGGCTTGGTCAAGCCGGCCGCGAGTGCAGCACCATGAGCGGCGACATGCTCCCCCGCTCGTCGCGCCGAGCCTGGATGCAGCAGGCGGGCACCGGCCTGGGCCTGGCGGTGCTGGGTAGCGCAGCGGTGGCCGCACCTGCACCGGCCAACCCACGCCCGGCAACGCCCGCAGCGGCGCCCGCGCCCACGGCAGCGCCTGCTACAACGCCAGCAACCGCCGCCCCGCCCAAGCCGCGCTGGGCACTGGCCCTGGGCGGCGGCTCGGCCCGCGGTTTTGCCCACATCGGGGTGCTGAAGTCGCTGGATCAGGCCGGGCTGCGGCCGGACGTGGTGGTGGGCACCAGCGCGGGCGCCCTCATCGGTGCGCTGTATGCATCGGGTTTGTCGCCGTGGCAGATCGAAGAAGTGGCGCTGCGCATCAAGGATGTCGAGATCGCCGACTTCGCAAGCGCCGGCAAGCGCGGCATGCTGGCCGGCGAAGCGCTGGCCCGTGTCGTCAATGACCTTGTCAAGGGCGCGCGGCTGGAGCAGTTCAAGACGCGCTTCGTGGCCGTCAGCACCGATCTGAAAGCCGGCGAGATGGTGCTGCTGCGCCAAGGCCCGGCCGGTGAGGCGGTGCGGGCCTCCTGCAGCATTCCGGGTGTGTTCGTGCCCACCGAGGTGAACGGGCGTGAGCTGGTGGATGGCGGCCTGGTGGCTCCGTTGCCGGCCCGCGTGGCAAGGCAGCAGGGTGCAGACATGGTGCTGGCGGTGGACATTGCCGCCCGCCCCAAGCGCCATGACCTGAACGGTTTGTACGAGGTGGTGCTGCAGTCGTTCGAGATCATGGGCCGGGCGCTGGCCGACCAGGACGCGGCGCAGGCAGACATGGTCATCCGGCCTGACACGGGCGCATGGTCGAGCAGCGATTTCAGCGCGCGCCGGGAAATGATCCAGGCCGGCTATGAAGCCACGCAGCGTGCACTGCCCGAGATCCGCAAGCGGCTGGAAGCGCCGCGCAAGCTCAAAGCTGGTCTTTGAGCTGCTCGGACGCGGTGTAGATCAGCCCGCTGGAAGCCTCGCGGAACTGCTGCACCAGATCGACGCGGGCCTGGTCCGCCCAGAAGGGGTGCGACAGGTCAATCACCATGAACGGGAAGGGCAGCGGGACGCGGTCTCGCAGCGTTTCCCACCAGGTGTTCACGTCTGGCTGGCGCAGGCTGCCTGAGCGTTCGATCACCAGCAGGTATAGGCTCCAGCCGCGTGCGGCCGGGCTGGTCTTGCGCAGCAGCCAGGCGCGGCCGATGGCCACCTCCTGCTTCATCAGGTGCAGGGTTTCGCGCAGCACCCTGGGGCTGACGCGGGCCGCCGCCAGGGTTTGCGGGCTGTCGAAATCTTCCAGCTCCTCGCGGGCTTCCCGGGCTTCTTGCTCCAACTTGCGCAGGCGTTCACGCACCGGCTTGAGTTGCTCGAACGCCTCGCGCTGCTCCAGCACGCTTTCCAGCTGCCGCGCTGCGGGCAAGGCCCAGTGCGGGTCGCTGATGCTGGCGCCGTAGCCGCCGGTATCCACCGTGTCGAAAGTCAGGCCTTTCAACAGCTCGATGGCCTCCAGCAGCTCTTCGCTTTCCTGCGGGGCCATGCTGCGCGAGACGATCGGGCTGGCTGCATCCAGCAGGGCCAGGGCGAGCAGGTAGCGCGCCTCATGCGGCTCGCGATGGCGGCCGATGGCGGCGCGCAGCGGTGCTCGGGCGGCAGCCGCGTCGTCGACCTGCCAGGCCGTGCGTGCCCAGAGCAGCAGCTCGTCCAGTTGCAGGCGCTGCTGCGGGGTGTCGCTTTCAGCCAGCTCCACCAGCAGCCGTTCGGCGCGGTCGTGGGCGTCGTGGGCTTCCTTCCAGGCATCGGCCTGGCGAGCCTGCCATTGCCCGTCCAGCGTCTCGATCAGGCTGCCCAGGCGGTCACCCAGCAGCACATCCGCAGCATTGGCTTCGGGCAGCAGCGGCAGGGCGGGTGTCTGTTCGGCGTGCTCCAGCCGGTCGCGCAGGCTGGGGTGGGTGTCGCCGGCTTCGGGCAGCGTTTTCAGGGCTTCGCGCAGCCAGCGGTTGGCGTGCTCGTGGCGCAGGGCGTCTTTCAGCAGCACGCGCATGTCGGCCATCGGGCGTGGCACCACGGCATTGCGCTGGCGTGCGCGGGCCCACAGGTCGGGCCAGAACACCTCTTGCAGGTAGCGGCTGTGCACGCCCAGGCTGATCAAGCCGCTGGCTGCGTGGCGCCGGCCCACCGTCTGGTGCGCGAGGTTGTCGGCCTCCACCTCCTGCAGCCTTGAAAGCACGAAGGCGCGGGCATTGAAGCGCGGGAAGAACCAGGTGAAGAACAGGCCCAGCGCCGCATCGGCCACATTGGCGCCCAGCTTGGCCTGGTGCCTTGAGTGGGCCAGCATCCACCAGCTGCGCCGCGTGCGGTACACCCAGGCGCCCAGCTTGCCGTGCGCACCGCGCAGGTGGCCAAATTCATGGGCGATGACGGCGGCCAGCTGCTTCACGTCCAGCGCCATCATCAAAGGCAGGCCCAGCACCAGATGGTTCCGGTGCCAGCCCAGCACGCCCAGGCGCGGCAGTTGCACGACGGAGGCATTGAGCTCGGCGTCGACCATCAACACGTCCACCGGCGGCGCGCTGCAACGGCGGCACAGCTTGTCGATCAGCTCGAACAGGCGCGGGGCGTCGTCGCGGGTAAGGGTAACGCCGTCGGGCGGCAACTGCCGCAGCCAGAGTGCGCTGCCGATCGACCACAACAAGGATCCGCAGCCCGCCAGCAGGAACAGGCGCCACAGCCGGAAGCCCTGCGTGAACATGCCGGTCAGCGTCCAGATGAAGCCAACAGCCGCCAGCAGCATCACCAGCAGGATCACGGCGTGACCCAGGCCGGCCAGCGCCGCCGTGGTGCGGGTGAACAACTCGGGCTGGTGGCGGCAATCCAGCTCGTGGCGCGCCACCAGAGCGCGGAATTCGTGGTCGTCCATCATCGTGCGTGCTGGCCTTTGGCACCTGGGCGGGCGGGCAGCAAGGTGCTGCCGCTGGAGGGCTGCGGTTTCCCGGCCACCGCGAAGCCTGCCGGGCGTCGACGTGTCGTCTGCGCAGCGAGAGCGGGCGCCAGAGTGGCGGCCGCAGGCAGCGACAAGATCGAAAAGTTCGGCATAGGCCCCCATCATGCCAACAAAGTCACGGGGCACCGCCACCTATCATCATCAGCCCGTATCTTGATGTTGCAAGTTTCATGAGCCGAACCCCGTTGCCCCTGCCTTCCACTGACGATCTGCGTGCCGCGTTGGAGCGGGTTCCGGCGCGCCGGGTGGAATGTGCCGTTGGTGATTTCACGTCGCTGGCCCGTGGCAAGGTGGTGGCCGCGTCTGACTTCGTAGGCATGGCCGGCTGCCGGTTGCCCTCGGTGGTGTTCGGCCTGACCTTGACCGCTGGCGAGCCCGACGCCGTGTTCGGCCCGCTGTTGCCCGAGGACTACGCTGATGTGCGCTTGGTGCCCGATTTGGCGACCCTGGCACCGCGCCCGGGCCGCCCGGGTGAAGCCACGGTGATCTGCGAGCCCGTGGGGCAACTGGCGGTGCAGGGGGGCGAGATGTCGATCCAGGCGCTGTCACCGCGCGCGGCGCTGCGGCATGTGCTGGCCCAGTTCCGGGCGGCAGGCTTGCAGGCCCTGGCGGCGCCCGAGCTGGAGATGTTCCTGCTCAAGCGCACCGAACACAACGGGCAGGTGGTGCTGGGCGCGGCAGAGCCCTACGGCCACGCCGGCGCCAGCGAACGCGTCACCGAGGTGCTGTGCCTGGAGCGCGCCAGCCACTTTGATGCGTACTTTGATGAGCTCTACGCGGCGTGCGAAGTGCTGGGCATCCCGATGACCGGCCACGCGCACGAGTCGGCCCTGTCGCAATACGAAGTGAACTTCGCGCCGGGCGACCCGCTGGCGCAGGCCGATGCCGTCTGGCGCTTCAAGCGGCTGGCGCGTGAGGTGGCCTTGCGCCACGGCTTCATGGCCAGCTTTGCGCCCAAGCCTTTCCTCGATTTGCCGGGCACCGGCATGCACTGGCACTTCAGCGTGCAGAGGCCGGCAGATGCCACCTGGCCGCATGTGTTTGCCACCCCCGCCGGAGAAGACAGCCCGGCGTTGCACCACTTCATCGCCGGCCTGCAACGGCATGCACCGGCAGCCATGGCCTTGTTCGCTCCGCACGACATGGCGTTTGACCGCATCGCGTTGAGTGATGCCTCGCCCTCGCATGCCAGCTGGGGCCATGAGGCGCGCTCGCTCGCGTTCCGCATCCCTGCGTCTGGCGGCAGCAGCCGGCGCATTGAAAACCGCCTGCCCGGCGGCGACGCGAACCCGTACCTCACGGTGGCCGCCACACTGGGCCTGGGCCTGCTGGGCCTGCGTGAGGGCGCCTTGCCCGTGCCCGGGCAGCCGGACGCGCTGGCCCTGCCGGCCAATCTGCCGCACGCACTGAACGCACTGGCTGGCAGCGAGGCCCTGCGCGGCTTGCTGGGCTCGCCCCTGGTGGAGGCCTTGGTGGCCATCAAGCGGCATGAGCACGACGAGCGCCGCCTGCTGGCCGATCCGCGCCAGCAGTGGGACATGGCCTATCTGCTCGAAGCGGCTTGAGGCCGCAAAGACCGTAGAGGTCGTCGAGGCCGGTTCAGGACAACGCCACCAGCACCAGGCCCAGGGTGGCGGGCACGGCCTGGATGAACAGGATCTTCTTGCTGGCCGTGGCGGCGCCGTACAGGCCTGCCACCAGCACGCACAGCAGGAAGAACACCTGCACCGGGCGACCGGCCGGGCCCATGCTCAGACCCCAGAACAGGCCCGCGGCGAGGAAGCCGTTGTAGAGCCCCTGGTTGGCCGCCAGCACCTTGGTGGATTCGGCGAATTCCGGGGTCAGGTTGAAGGCCTTGCGACCACGCGGCGTGTTCCACATGAACATCTCCAGCACGAGGATATAGACGTGCAGGGCGCCGATCAGGCCGACCACGATTTGTGCAAGCAGCGACATGGAAACTTCTTTCTTTTCAGGAGGGGGAAACTTGTTGGAACTGCACGATGTTGCCTTCCGGGTCCCAGCCGTCGAGCACCGTGTGGCCGTTCATTTGCCAGACCCGTGAGTCAGGTTGCAGGCCGCCACCCGTGGCTTCTGCCTCGCGCCGGACGATGGCCAGATCAGCGACCACAAACATCGGCTTGATGGCCGTGTCTTCCCGCAAGGCGGGCGGGGTGGTGAGGCTGATCTGCTGTGCGATGGCCGCAGGAATGGCGTGGATGACCAGGCTCAGACCAGGCCCGGCCAGCAGATCATGGCTGTCGTGCGAAGCGCGCAGTTGCAGGCTAAGTGTGCGCTGGTAGAAGGCCGTCATCTGCGCCTTGTTGCAGGCGTAGATGACCATGCCGTGTGGCGCGGGTGCTGTCATGGTGTCGTGGCCGCCATCTGGCTCAACAGTTGAGCCAGGGTGTGGTGGCGCGTCAGCCAGATCGCCATGGCGGTGCTGGCGATGTGCAGCCGAACCGAGTGCTCGGCGCCCAGGGTTTGCCGGGTGAAGCTGGAGGCCACCCGCCAGGCCACGGCGGTGGACGGTGGCGGCGGGCTCTGGCTGGCCGCAGACATCACGTAGCTCACCGGGTCCAGCATGACCATGGCGGGTAAGCCATCGGCGCCCATCTGCTGCCACAGCGCGGTTTGCTGCTCGGTGCTCAGCAACTGGCCAGGCAGTGCAGGGCGCTGCTCCCCGAACTGGCTCAGTCCCCAGGCGTACAAGCCCCAGGGCACGCCGAACACCAAGGCAATGGCCAACGCCAGCGCTGCCAGCAGCACACGGACGGGGCGGGGTCGAAGCACGGAAACCAGCGTCATGGCGCGCATTCTGGCTCAGCGTTCACACGAGCCTTCTTGGGGATCTGCGCGTCACATCACCCACGCGTGCGCTCCATCGCCACAGTCGATCTTGAAAAGCCCAGCGAGCTGAAGAACGCATCAGCGCCTTCCCGCCCCGCGCGCAGTACCCAGCTGATGCTGGTGTTCGTGCCCATGACATGGCGAACGAGGGCCTGGCCAACACCCTGCCTGCGATGGGCCGCCGCCACGACCACCATGGACAGGTAGCCGTTGGAAATACCGTCGGTGATGCCACGAGCGAAGCCGATGATCTCGCCGGACTCCGAAGTGGCGACAGCCGTGCGCTGGCTGGCGGCAATGAGCAGCTCGAACTCGTGCAGCGAGCCGACCCGGTGCGCCCAGCCGTTGGCACACAAGAGCTGGTGCACCGATGGCAATTCGGATGGGACGAGGTCTCGGACGATCATGGCGTTGGTGTGGTGTCGGCGAAGCACTCAAGCCACAGGCACGACATACGGCAGGGCGCGTTCGCGGAACAGAGCTTCCCGTTCGGGGAAGAAGTGCAGGGTCATCTCCACCAGCGTGCCCATCTGGGCGGAATGCGACAGGCCTGAAATGTGAAAGCCGGCCCGCAGCTTGGCGATGATGACGGGGTTGTTCATCACCGAGTGGCGAGACCGCACCGCGACCGCGCCCATCGACTTGGCGTGCTCCCGAATCGCGGACATCAGCGCGGTGTAGATGCCCTGGCGGCGGTGCGATGCAAGGACGCCGCTGTTGGCCACGTAGAAGACATTTCCGCGCTCCATCCAGCCGCAGGTCCAGCCGACCAGCTCGTCCTGAACATAGGCGCCGAGCCGGTGCATCGGGCTGTGCACCTGCTGCTCTGCGGGTGCAGCCGCGGCGGTCTCAGCGGCCAGCGTGGACGCCCACTCCATCGAGGGCTGCTGCATGTCGACGAACACGGCACGGTTCAACTCAGAGAAACCTGGCTCGGGGAACTTCTCGGCGTGGCGGATGGAGAACGATGTCATGACGCTGGGTGTCGGGTGAAAGAGCTTACCGGTGTGCAACACAGGGCGCAGGCAACGGCAGCAACGCCGTCATGCTCACTTGACCATGTTCGAGCTGGAACTTGACGGGGACCGTGCTGGATTTTCGGCCTCACTGGCGAAGCAGACTCATATGAACGCCGTCGTAAAACGTACCGTCGAGGCAGATGGCCTCTGGTTCACGTCCGTACTCCATGAAGCCCATCGACAGGTAGAGCGCGATGGCTTCTGCGTTGGGCACATAGACCTGCAGATTGATTCGGCGCACGCCGTTTTCAAAGGCATGGTCCACCGCCTGTGCAACCACCTTTCGGCCGACGCCCATGCCGCGGCATTCAGGCGCAACGAAGACGCCCCACAGCGTTGTCTTGTGACGCGAAGACGGGAACTTGCTGGGCCACGCCACTGCTGCACTTCCGATGAGCTCGCCACCGATGAATGCGCCGAACGCTGCATTTGGATCGGGATACGACAGCTGGTCTCTGAACCCCTGGATCGGTCGCCCCAACTCTTCATCGAGCGCCAAGCCCATCGGCACTGGGTTCGCTTGAGTCACCTTGCGCCGAAGCACCGAAAAGGCTTCTGCATCAGCGGCCGTCAATCGGCGGATTTGAAAATCAGCGGGAAGGCGTTTCATGAGCTTTGATCTGCGGCCTGGCAGCACTGTGGGCGACTGGATTGGACAGTACCTGACGCACCAGCCTGGTGGCGCCGCCTCCAGATGCCCCGGTGATGTGAATGCGCATGGATGGCGTTGGCTGACGTGTTTACCCGGCGCAAGTCAGCCTTGCAACATCGGCCCGAGCTTGCACAACGTTGGCATGCTAACGCCGCTCAACGGGTTTTCGCCCCGCGCTTGACGCTGCCCCCCGAGCATCCGCATACTGTACAGATAAACAGTATTTTGCTTGCCTGGCCCGCCAGATCCGATGGTGCCCGGTCGCGCTCCCAACCGCGCTCCCAACCGCGCCCCCGATCCGGCCCGTGCCCGGGCACCGTCCGCCTTGTTCCTCGTTGTCCCTCATGCTTCCCGCCTACGCCGAGCTGCACTGCCGCAGCAATTTCAGTTTTCTGACGGGCGCTTCGCACCCTGAAGAATTGGTGCAGCGCGCCCATGAGCTGGGCTACACCGCCCTGGCCCTGACGGACGAGGCCTCGTTGTCGGGCGTGGTGCGGGCCCATGGCCGGGCCAAGGAGCTGGGCCTGCACCTCATCGTCGGGGCCGAGATGCGCCTCACGCTGCCCGCCCAGGGCCCGCAGGGCACCGTGCTGCCGCATGCCCGGCTGGTGCTGCTGGCCATGTCGCGGCGGGGGTATGGCAACCTCGCGCAGTGGATCACGGTGGCGCGCCGGCGTGCCGGCAAGGGCAGTTATCTGGCGCACCCGTCTGACCTGGAGGGGCGGGTGCCGCACATGCCGCACCTGGCCGGCTTGCCTGATTGCATCGCGCTGCTGGTGCCCGACGATTCGCTGGATACGCCGGTCCACTTCGAAACCCTGTTTGCCCACGCCATGTGGCTCAAGACCTGGTTCGGGCCGGAGCGCGTGGCGCTGGTGGCGTCCGTGCGGCACCGGCGGTTTGATGACGAGTTGCTCACGGCGGTCGAGCACACCGCACAGGCCACCGGCCTGCGCATCGTGGCGGCCGGTGATGTGCTGATGCACAGCCGGGCGCGCAAGCCCTTGCAAGACGTGCTCACGGCCACGCGGCTGAACCTGCCAGTGGCCGATTGCGGCCTGGCGCTGGAGCCCAACGCCGAGGCGCACCTGCGCTCGCGCCAGCGCCTGCTGGATGTGTACCCGCCCGCCTGGCTGGAGGCCACGGTGGCGGTGGCCGGGCAATGTGCGTTTTCGCTGAACGAGCTGCGTTATGAGTACCCGCGCGAAGTGGTGCCCGAGCAGCACACGCCCACCAGCTGGCTGCGCGTGTTGACCGAGCAGGGCGCGGCGCAGCGCTTTCCGGCGGGTGTGCCGGCCCATGTGCAGGCGCAGGTCGAGCATGAGCTCGGCCTGATCGCCCAGCTGGGCTACGAGCCGTACTTCCTCACCGTGGCCGATCTGGTGCACTGGGCCCGTGGTCAGGGCATCTTGTGCCAGGGGCGTGGCAGCGCGGCCAATTCGGCGGTGTGCTACTGCCTGCACGTCACCGAGGTGGACCCGTCCCGCATGAACGTGCTGTTCGAGCGCTTCATCAGCGCCGAGCGCAACGAGCCGCCCGACATCGACATCGACTTCGAGCACCAGCGGCGCGAAGAGGTCATCCAGTACATCTACCGCAAATACGGACGCCAGCGCGCGGCGCTGACGGGTGTGGTCATCAGCTACCGCGCCCGTTCGGCCCTGCGTGATGTGGGTCGTGCGCTGGGGTTTGACCTGGACCGCATCGACGCCGTGTCGCGCAGCCAGCACTGGTTCGACGGCAAGCGCATCGATCCCGACCGGCTGAGCGAAAACGGCTTCGACCCCGAGGCCCCGCTGTGCCAGCTCTGGATGGACCTGACGATGCAGCTGCTCGGGTTTCCTCGCCACCTCAGCCAGCATCCGGGCGGCTTCGTGATCGCCCGGGATGACATCGCCCGCCTGGTGCCGGTCGAGAACGCCGCCATGGCCGACCGCACCGTCATCCAGTGGGACAAGGATGACCTCGACGTGCTGGGCCTGATCAAGGTCGACGTGCTGGCGCTGGGCATGCTGAGCGCCATCCGCCGCGCGCTCGCCTGGGTGGGCGTGAAGCAGGGCCTGCCCGGCAGCCTGCGCATGCAGGACGTGCCCGGCGAAGACGCCGCGGTTTACGAGATGCTGTGCCAGGCCGATTCGGTGGGCGTTTTCCAGGTGGAGAGCCGGGCCCAGATGAGCATGCTGCCCCGCCTGCAGCCACGCACTTTTTATGACCTGGTGATCGAGGTGGCCATCGTTCGGCCCGGGCCGATCCAGGGCGGCATGGTGCACCCCTATCTGAAGCGCCGCACCGGTGAGGAGGCGGTGACCTACCCGAGCGATGAGGCCCGGCAGGCGCTGGCGCGCACGCTGGGCGTGCCGATCTTCCAGGAACAGGTGATGCAGCTGGCCATCCTGGCAGCGGACTTCACGCCCGGCGAAGCCGACCAGCTGCGCCGCGCGATGGCGGCTTGGAAGCGCAAGGGCGGCCTCGGGCCGTTTCACCAGAAGCTGGTGGGGCGCATGGTGGCCAAGGGTTACCAGCCGGAGTACGCCGAGGCCATCTTCAAGCAGATCGAGGGCTTTGGCGAGTACGGCTTTCCTGAAAGCCACGCGGCCAGTTTTGCGCTGCTGGTCTATGTCAGCGCCTGGCTGAAATGCCACCACCCCGACGCCTTTCTGGCGGCCTTGCTCGACAGCCAGCCCATGGGCTTTTATGCCCCGGCCCAGCTGGTGCGCGATGCACGCAACCACGGCGTGACGGTGTGGCCGCTGGATGTGCAGCACAGCGACGCCGGCAGCACCTTGCACGTTGTGGCAGGCGAGCCCCACCACGCCGTGCGCCTGGGCCTGAACCGGCTGGGCGGGTTGGGGGCAGAGGCGGCGGCGCGCATCGTGGCGGCACGCCTGGAAGCGCCGTTCGCCAGCGTGGAAGACCTGTCGCGGCGGGCGGCGCTGGATGCCCATGCCCTGAAGCTGCTGGCCGATGCCAATGCGCTGCAAGGGCTGGCGGGCCACCGGCGACAAGCCGCCTGGGCCGTGGCCGGCATCGACACCCGCCCCACGGCGCTGCTGCACGCCAGCCGCACCGTGGAGCCCGACGTGCCGGTGCTGCCGGCGCCCACGGCGGGCCAGGCGTTGCTGGCCGATTACCGGCGCACCGGCCTGTCACTGGACAACCACCCGCTGGCCTTGCTGCGCGCGCAGCTGGCGCCGTTCAAGGTGCTCACGGCGCAGCAGTTGCTGCAATGCCGCCCCGGGCAGCTGGCGCGGGCCAGCGGGCTGGTCACCCACCGGCAGCGGCCCGAGACCGCGCGCGGCGTGGTTTTCGTGACGCTCGAAGACGACACTGGCCAGATCAACGTCATCGTCTGGCCCCAGGTGGCCGAGGCGCAGCGCCAGCCCTTGCTGGGCGCGCGGCTGCTGACGGTGTTCGGCATCTGGCAGCAAGAGGGCGCGGTGCGCCACCTGATCGCCCGCAAGCTGGTTGACCACAGCGCCATGCTGCACGGGCTGACCACCCGCAGCCGCGATTTCCACTGACGCCGCCACCAGGGCGCTGTCGCCCCCACGGCCCCGCCCATCAGCTCAAACACCCCGCGCCAGCGCAAGCCCTTGGCTGCGGCGACAATTCAGCCATGGACCAAGTTGCCGTCAAGACCCTGCAATGGCTGCCCGAGAGCGGCCGCCCCGAACAACTCCTGCTGCTGCTGCACGGCGTTGGCGCCAATGCCGCCGACATGGTGCCGCTGGCCGAGATGCTGCGCCGCGAGTTTCCGCAGGCGGCCATCCTGGCGTTTGATGGCTTCGAGCCCTTTGATGGCGACCCGAGCGGCCTGGGTCGTCAGTGGTTTTCGCTGGCGGGCATCACCGAAGAGAACCGGGCCGCGCGCCTGGCGCCCGCGCTGCAGCCGCTGGCTGACACGGTGCATGCGGCGCAGCAGGCCACGGGCCTGGGCCAGCAGGCCACGGCGCTGATCGGCTTTTCGCAGGGCGCGATCATGTCGCTGGCTTTGGCGCAGTTTGAAGACGGCATCGCCGGCCGCGTGCTGGCCTTTGCCGGCCGTTACGCCACGCTGCCGCTGGTGGCACCGAAGATGACCACCTTGCACTTCTTCCATGGTGGTGCTGACCCGGTGATCGACGTGCAGCATGCCAAGGACGCGATGCAGCGCCTGGCGGAATTGCAAGCCGACGCCACCATCGACATCGCCGAAGGTGCCGGCCACGAGATCAACGGCGTGCTGTTCAACCAGGCCATCTTCCGCCTGCGCAACCACATCCCGTACCGCTCCTGGATGGCGGCCATGGGGCACGCACAGGCCCAGGCCCAGACCCAGGCCTCTGGCCGGGTCGACGGCGACCGCGAAGACTGATGCGCCCGGGGGCTGTGGCCCCCGCCGCGACGCTGCTGAATTTCCCGCCAACCTGTTCTCCGTCACCGATGCTGCTGCTGCTGTCTCCCGCCAAATCGCTGGACTACGAAACCCCGGTGCCGCCGGCCCTGGCCGCCCGCGCCACCCGGCCGCTGATGGTGGACCAGGCCGCCGGCCTCATCGACGTGCTTAAGCATTTCAACCCGGCGCAGGTGTCCAGCCTGATGGATCTGTCTGACCCGCTGGCGCAGCTGAACGTGGCGCGTTATGGCGCCTGGTCGCGGCGCTTCACCGATGCCAACAGCCGACCGGCAGCACTCGCCTTCAATGGCGACGTTTACGAGGGCCTGCAAGCCAGCAGCTTCGACGACGAGGACTGGGCCTTCGCGCAGGATCATGTGGTGATCCTGTCGGGCTTGTACGGTGTGCTGCGCCCGCTGGACCGCTTGCAGCCCTACCGCCTGGAGATGGGCACCCGCCTGCCTGTGGGCACCAGCAAAGACTTGTACGGCTACTGGGGCGACACGCTGGCGGCCTACCTGAACCAGCGTCAGGCGCGTGCGGCCACGCCGGTCATCGTGAACCTGGCGTCGCAGGAATATGCCAAGGCTGCGCTGCGCAAGTCCCTGAAGGCCCGCGTCGTCGAGTGCGTGTTCGAGGACCACAAGAACGGCCAGTGGAAGATCATCAGCTTCCACGCCAAGCGCGCCCGCGGCCTGATGGCCCGCTGGATCATTCGCCAGCGCGCCCAGAGCGTGGCGGCACTGGAAGCCTTCGACAGCGAAGGGTATGCTTTCCAGCCAGCCCTGAGCGAGCCGGACCGCCTGGTCTTTCGCCGCCAGCTGGCAGACTGAACCCGTTTTTGCAACGCACGCCCCCATCCACCCATGAGCAAGGCCGGCTACTCCTCCGAGATTCGTTCAACCCAGGCTGACCCGCGCGGCATCCAGGTAGCCAGCCCGGAGTTGCGTGACTGGATCATTGCCCAGGCCGAGTCGGGCTGTCAGCCGGCCGACGTGCTGGCGGCGATGCTGGCCACCGGATGGCATGAAAACGTGGCCATCCGGGCCATGGAAGACACCTTGTCTGCACATCTGGCCAACAAGGCGCGGATGGCCGAACTGCGTGAGGGCTCGGCCGTGCCCGTGCCGCTGCTGGCGGAGCACCCGAGCCACCTCAATGGCGGTGACCGGCAGGTGCAGGTGCTGATGCAGATGGATGCGCCGCGCGTGGTGGTGCTGGGCGGCTTTCTCTCGCATGAAGAATGCGACGAGTTGGTGGCGCTGGCCGCCAAACGGCTGACCCGCTCGGAGACGGTGGTGAACGAGACCGGCGGCAGCGAAGTCAACCACGCCCGCACCAGCGACGGCATGTTCTTCAGCCGCGGTGAGTTCGAGCTGTGCACGCGCATCGAGCGGCGCATTGCCACCCTGCTGAACTGGCCGGTGGAAAACGGCGAAGGTCTGCAGGTGCTGCGCTATTTGCCAGGCGCCGAGTACCAGGCCCACCACGATTATTTCGACCCGCTGCAGCCAGGGGCGTCGACCATCCTCGCGCGGGGTGGCCAGCGTGTGGGCACGCTGGTGATGTACCTGAACACGCCTGAAAAGGGCGGCGGCACCACCTTCCCCGACGTGGGCCTGGAAGTCGGCCCCATCAAGGGCAACGCCGTGTTCTTCAGCTACGACCGGCCTGACGCCGCCACCCTGACCCTGCACGCCGGCGCACCGGTGATCGCCGGTGAAAAGTGGGTGGCCACCAAGTGGCTGCGCCAGGGCGAGTTCAACTGATCAGAAGGTGTCCCAGTCGCCGTCGGCGCTGACGGGGTCGGCGCTGTTGGACTGACGGGCCGGCGCTGGCGCAGGCAGTGCGCGCGGGGCTGAGCTTGCACTTGCTGGCTTCTTCGCGCCTGCACTGGCGGAAGGCTTGGATGTCGTTGCAGATCCGGCTGACGCGTCAGAGGCGTTGGCAGCCTTCTGGGCCTTGCGCAAGGCCACCGCCGAGACCTGTTCGATCGGCTTGCCACCCTTGATCTGGAACACGCCCACCGAGGCAGCCACATCTGCGGCCTGCTGGTTCAACTGGGTCGCCGAGGCGGCGATTTCCTCGACCAGCGCGGCGTTCTGCTGCGTCAGCGAATCCATGTCTGCCACGGCCTGGTTGATCTGCTGAACACCCAGCATCTGCTCGCGCATGCCGTGACTGATCTGCTGGATGAAGTTGTGCACGTCATCAACCGCCTGCTGCGCCTCGCTCATGGCGCCCTTGGCAGCGTCGGTCTGCTTGCCGCCTTCGTCCACCTGCTCGACCGAGGCCTGGATCAACCCCCGGATCTCGCGTGCAGCCACCGAGGTGCGTTGCGCCAGTGCGCGCACTTCGCCTGCCACCACCGCAAAGCCGCGGCCTTGCTCGCCGGCACGCGCTGCTTCCACGGCGGCATTCAGGGCCAGGATGTTGGTCTGGAAGGCGATGCTGTCGACCACCTGGATGATTTCGCTGATCTTGCGCGAGGCCTCGCTGATGCTGTGCATCGTGGCTGACAACGCATTCACCGCCTGGCCGCTGCGTTCGGTCACGCCACGGGCGCTGTCGGCGCGGCTGGCGGCCTGCACGGCCATGTCGGTGCTCTGGCGGATGGTGCTGGTGATCTGCTCCATCGACGACGCCGTTTCTTCCAGGCTGCTGGCCTGCGATTCCGTGCGGCCCGACAGGTTCTGGTTGCCCTCGGCAATCATGCCGGTGCCTTCACGCATCTGCAGCACGCCGTTGCGGGCATCACGCACGATGGACATCAGGTTCACGTTGAGTTGCGAGAGCGCCGTGGTCAGGTAGCCGATCTCGTCTTCGCGGTCGTTCGTGATGGTCTGGGTGAGGTTGCCGCCCGCGATCTGGTTGGCAAAGTCCACCAGCCGCAGCACGGGCACTGCCACCAGTTTCTTCAGGTACCAGCCACCCACAAAGGCGCAAATGCCGATGGCACCCGTGGCGAGCCAGATTTCCGAGAACTCGAGGTGTGACAGACCACCGGCTTCGAACTCGCCGAGGAAGAAGCCGAGTGCACCGATGCCGGCGGCGGTCAGTGTCATCTTGCCGCGCAGGCCCGGGCGCAGGTTGCGCGTGAAGTTGGTCATGCCGCTGGTGGATACCACCTGGCCGCGATGCAGCTTGATGGTGTGGCGGCCGGACTGTGCTTCGTCACGCAGCTTCTGATAGAGCGCTTCAGCATCGGGAATGCTGCCCTGGGCCGGCTCGGTGCGCACCGACATGTAGCCCGTGACCTGCCCCTGGCTGTCGGTCAGCGGTGTGACATTCGCCAGGACCCAGTAGTGGTCGCCGTTCTTGCGGCGGTTCTTCACCATGCCCGACCACGGGTGGCCCTGGGCGATGGTGGCCCACATGTCGCGGAAGGCATCTTCCGGCATGTCCGGATGCCGGATCATGTTGTGCGGTTGCCCCAGCAATTCGGCTTTCTCGAAGCCACTGACGGCCACGAAGGCTGCATTGCAGTAAAGGATTCGTCCCTGCAGGTCGGTGGTGGACACCAGGGTCTCGCCGGCCGGGAAGGGATAGTCGCGCTGTGTGACGGGCAGATTGACTCGCATGGTTCGCTGTATGCCTCTTTGTTGACTGTGGACCTTCGGCTGGCACTGGGGCTGCCGGCAGTCGGGGCGGCGCGAAACGAAACGCCATCAACTTCAGCCATGCACCCGCATTCACGGACGCTTTGTCTTGAAGTTGCACACAGTGTCCCTGCCTCGCTGTAGGGGCATTGGGACGAACAGCGTCACAAACCGTCGCTATTTCGCAACTGCTAAAAGCTGCAACAACAATGAAAAACGCGCCCTGATGAGGGCGCGTTGCGTAGAGGCCATAGACGCGGTGAACTGCATCACCGCGCGGGCAGGGGGTCAGCGTGCGCTGCCGCCACCACGAGGGCCGCCGCGACCACCGCCGCCGCCACCGCCACGAGGGCCGCTGCCAGCGCCGCCGCCTTGCGGACGGCCACCGCTGCCTTGCGGACGGCCGCCACCGGCACCGCCACCACCACCACCACCTGCGCCGCCACGGCCCGGGCCGCCGGCTTGACGGGGCTCACCCCGCGCGCCGCCGTCACGGCCGCCGCCACCTTGCGGGCGACCACCACCGGAGCGGCCACCACGGCCGCCGCCGCCACCGGCACCCACGCCGATCGTCATGCGACGACCCAGCACGATCGGCTCGGCCTTTTCATTCGGGTTCGGCTCGAAGCCGGGCACGACTTCCTTCGGAATGGCGCGCTTGATCAGCTTCTCGATGTCGCGCAGGAACTGGTCCTCGTCGACGCAGACCAGCGACACGGCTTCGCCCTGGGCGCCGGCACGGCCGGTACGGCCGATGCGGTGCACATAGTCTTCCGAGACGTTCGGCAGCTCGAAGTTGACGACGTGCGGCAACTGGTCGATGTCGATGCCGCGCGCGGCGATGTCGGTGGCCACCAGCACTTGCAGGTCACCGCTCTTGAACTCGGCCAGGGCCTTGGTGCGGGCACCCTGGCTCTTGTTGCCGTGGATGGCCATGGCGCTGATGCCCTGGTCGTTCAGGTACTCGGCCAGGCGGTTCGCGCCGTGCTTCATCCGCGTGAACACCAGCACCTGGTGCCAGTTGCCCTGGCGGATCAGGTGGGCCAGCAGTTCCTTCTTGCGGTCACGGCTGACCGGGTGCATCTTCTGCGCGATGGTCTCGGCGGTGGCATTGCGGCGCGCCACTTCGATCAGTTGCGGCTGGTTCAGCAGGCGGTCGGCCAGGGCCTTGATCTCGTCGCTGAAGGTGGCAGAGAAGAGCAGGCTCTGCTTCTGCTTCGGCACGATGGCCAGCACCTTCTTGATGTCATGGATGAAGCCCATGTCCAGCATGCGGTCGGCTTCATCGAGGATGAAGATTTCGACGTGCGACAGGTCGAGCGTGCCTTGCTGGTGGTGGTCGAGCAGGCGGCCGGGCGTGGCCACCAGGATGTCGATGCCACGGCGCAGGCGTTCGATCTGCGGGCCCATGCCCACACCGCCGAACATCACCATGCTGGTCAGCGGCAGGTACTTGCCGTAGATGCGCACGCTTTCTTCCACCTGGGCTGCCAGCTCGCGGGTGGGGGTGAGGATCAGGGCGCGGATGGCCGTGCGGCCGCGGGCGTCCTTCTTCGGGCCGGCGGCAGCCAGACGGTGCAGCGTCGGCAGGGTGAAGCCGGCGGTCTTGCCGGTACCGGTCTGGGCGCCGGCGAGCAGGTCGCCGCCGTTCAGCACCGCAGGAATGGCCTGCGATTGGATGGGGGTCGGGGTCGTGTAGCCTTGTTCGAGCACAGCGCGCACAAGGGGTTCGGCCAAGCCGAGAGTTTCAAAGGTCATGGAGCTCACAGGAGCGTCGCCGGCCCATCGTCCCGGAGGGGTCCGGGCGCCAGCCAGGGGCCTGGCGGGGAAAAAATCAGCGCGTTGGGAGCGCGCCGTTGTCAGGATCGACATGCGACCACTGCGGCTGGATGCCTGTGATCACTGTTGCGCAGTTTAACAGTGCGGCGTTGAGCCCGCTTGGTTATTGCCGATTACAGTTATGAAAGCAGCGGCCGATAAGAGCGTTATCCGCCCTCGCAGCCCGCGGCGATTCACACGCCGCCCACCCATGAGTTCCACGCCGTGGCGAAAACTTCGCTGATGCATCGCTGGTTGACGTCCTGGCATGCCGACATGCAGGTCTACCGTTCCGGTGACACGGTGTCGGCGGAAGTGCGTGCGCAACACCTTGCCAGCCTCACTGCCCAGACCCCGGTGATGATGGGCGCCAACGCGCTCAACGCGTTGCTGGTGTGGGTCGCGCTGGCGCATTCGGTGCCGGCCTGGATGATGGCGGCGTGGCTGGCTGCGCTGGCGCTTGTCTGCCTGCCCGCCTGGTTGTCGTGGGCGCGTCATGCCAAGGCGCCGTCGCGCGTGTCGCCTCGTGCCATGCGCCGGGCCACCTGGCATGCCGGTGTGCTGGCGCTGGTCTGGGCTGTGCCCCCGGCGCTGTGGATGGGGCTGCTGGCGCCGCCACAGCAGATGCTGCTGGCCGTCACCGTTTGCGGCATGCTCAGTGCGGGGGCCTTCGTGCTGGCCGTGATTCCCCAGGCCAGCATCGCCTGGGTGCTGGTGCTGGCGCTTGGCTCAGGTGTCGCCCTGGTCCGTTTGCCCAGCCCGATCTATGTCGGCCTCGCCTTGCTGCTGCTGGTCTATGCGCTGGTCCTGGCGGCCGGTGTGCGGTCCGTGGCCCGCCAGGCCAATGCACGGCTGACGAGTGAGCGCGATGCCGCCCGCCAGAGCCAGATGGTCTCCTTGCTGCTGCGTGACTTCGAAGAACATTCGACCGACGTGCTGTGGGAGGTGAACCGCCGTGGTCGCTTTCTCAATCCGTCGGCCAAGTTGAGCCAGTTGCTGGAAACCAGCGAGCAGGAGCTCGGCCGCATCAGCATGCTGGAAGCCCTGACCCAGCGCATCGTCGACGGTGCTGACGGCGAGGGCGCCAAGTCCTTGCGCCGCGCGCTGTTGCTCGACAAGCCTTTCCGCGACGTCCTGCTGCAGGTGCAACTCAAGCAGGCGCAGCGCTGGTGGTCGCTCACGGCCAAGCCATTGCTGGATGAGGCCGGCCGCTCCGTCGGTTGGCGCGGCGTGATCGCCGACGTGACGCAGCAGCGCTTGGCGCATCAGCGCCTGACCTGGCAAGCGCATTTCGACTCACTCACCGGGCTGGCCAACCGCGAGCAGTTGCGCAGCCGGCTGTCGCAGGCGGTGAGCGCCGGGGGCGATCCGCCGCGCCGCTGTGCCTTGCTGTGCCTGGACCTCGACAACTTCAAGCTGATCAACGATTCCCAGGGCCACTCGGTGGGCGACGGGGTGCTGGTGCTGGTGGCGCAGCGCCTGCAGTCGGTGGTGCGCCGCAGCGATCTGGTGGCGCGTCTGGGCGGTGATGAATTCGCGGTGCTGCTGGACGACGTGCGCAGTGACAGCGAAGTCGAGCAGCTCTCCAGTCGTTTGCTGCAGGTGCTGAATGCGCCCGGCGAGGTGCTGGGCCGCTCGGTGTCGGTGGGTGCCAGCATCGGCGTGGCGCTGATTCCGGATCATGGCCGCACCATCGACGAAGTGCTGGGCAATGCCGACCTGGCCCTGTACGCCGCGAAGGAGGGTGGGCGAGGGCGTTGCGAATACTTCGCGCCATGGCTGGGCGAGCGCAACCGCCGCCTGGTCAGCATCGAGCAGGCCCTGCGTGACGCGCTGCGCCGTGGTGAGCTCTGCCTGCACTGGCAGCCTCGCGTCGACATCGAAGGCTGGCAGGTGGTGAGTGCCGAGGCGCTGCTGCGCTGGCGGCATCCCGAGCTGGGCCACATCTCGCCTGCCGAGTTCATTCCTGTGGCTGAAAAGTGCGGCGTCATCGGCGAGATCGGTGCGTGGGTGCTGACGCAGGCCTGCATCGAGGCGCAGGCGCTGCTGACCGGTCTGTCGGTCTCGGTGAACGTCTCGCCGGTGCAGTTGATGCGCCCGACCATGCTGGACGATGTTCGACGTGCCCTTCAGGCGTCGGGGCTGGCGCCGCACCGGCTGGAAGTGGAGATCACCGAAGGCATCTTCATCGACGACACCCCGGAGGCACTGGCCAACCTGCATGCGTTGAAAGACCTGGGCGTGCAGATCGCGCTCGATGATTTCGGCACGGGGTATTCGTCGCTGGCTTACCTGCGCCGCTTCCCGTTCGACACGATGAAGATCGACCGCGCCTTCATGCGGGAGCTGCTGAACCAGCATGACGCCCGCGCCATCGTGCGCACCATCGTGGACCTGGCCAAGGTGCTGGGCATGCGCACTGTGGCTGAGGGCGTTGAAGAGCCCGCGCAGCTCGAGATCTTGCGGCGCGCCGGTTGCCAGGACATGCAGGGCTATCTGGTGGCCCGCCCCATGCCGGTGGCCGAGTTGCACGACTTGATGGCGCACTGGCACCTGCATGCGCGCCCCGAGCCCGGCGAGCTGCCGCTGAGCCTGCCCATGCCGCTGGACATGCTGGACGGCAGCGGGCAGAGCTACACCTGAACGCAAAAGGGGCCTGTTTCCAGGCCCCTTTTTTTGATCTCAGGCCAGGTGGCCAAGGGTGTCACCGCACCCGAGGCTGCTGGCTGAAGGCGGTCAGTTCACCAGCACGGCCGACCAGGCGGCAGCCACGGCGTTGTACTGCGTGGAGCCCGTGCCGTACAGGTCGGTCGCGGCCTTCAGGGTGGCCGTGCGGGCACCCTTGAAGGTGGTGCTGGAGGTCATGTAGACCGTCAGCGCGCGGTACCAGATCTTCGCGGCCGGCGAGCGGCCGATGCCGGTCAGGCTGGCGGTGCCCGTGGCCTTCAGCTTGTTGCCGGTGATGCAGGTCTTGCTGGTGGGCATGCCTGCGCCAGCGGTGCCTTCAGCCAGCAGGAAGAAGAAGTGGTTGGCCACGCCCGAGCTGTAATGCACGTCCAGGTTGGCGATGGTGCTGTAGTAGCAATCGGCCGAGCTGCCGTCCAGGTTCGGGCTGTACATGTAGCGCAGGGCGCCGGTGCCGCTCTTGTAGAGCTTCTCGCCGATCTTGTAATCGGGGGCATCGTTCGCATTGGCTGCGTAGTACTCGACCATCGTGCCGAAGATGTCCGAGGTGGCCTCGTTCAGGCCGCCAGACTGACCGGAGTAGGTCAGGTTGGCGGTCCGGCTGGTCACGCCGTGGGTCATCTCGTGGCCAGCCACGTCCAGCGAGTCGAACGGGTTGAAGGTGGTGCCGTCACCGTCGCCGTAGGTCATGCAGAAGCAGGTGTCCGACCAGTACGCGTTGTTGTAGCCGCTGCTGTAGTGGACGCGGTTGTAGGCGCCGACGCCGTTGTTGGCGATGCCGTTGCGGCCGTGGACGTTCTTGTAATAGTCCCAGGTCACGGCGGTGCCGTACTGCGCGTCCACGCCGATGGTGGCGGTGTTGCTCAGCAGGCCGTTGGCCCACACGTTGTCCGCGTCGGTGAACACGGTGCCGTTGCCGGTCGTGCCATTCGACATGTTGGTCGTGTAGGTGTTGCCGCGGCTCGGGTCACGCAGGTAGTAGGTGCCGCTGACCAGGTCGGTGGTCAGGGCCACGTTGCCGCTGAAGTAGCCGGTGCCGGTGCCGTTGGCCGCGGCGGTGTGGATGTCGTCCCACGACTCCAGCACCGCGCCGGAGGCAGCGTCCACGATCACGTGCAACTCGCTCGGCGTGCCGTCGGCCTGCGCCTTGTTGACACGGACTTCCCAGGCCAGCACGGGGCTGTCGCCACGGGCATAGATGACCTTCTCACTGACCTTCTGGGCCTCGCCACCGTGGGCGGCCACAGCGGCTGCACGAGCTTCGGAGGCCTTGATCTTGTGCTGGGTCGACAGGCGCAGCGACTTGGCCAGGGTTTGTGAATTGCCCTTGAAGCGGCCGTCTGCGTGGCTGTGCACCACGAGGTCGCCGCCAATGACACGCAAGCCCTTGTATTGGCGATCAAAGCGCACGTGTTCGGTGCCGTCGTCATCAATGATGACGTCGCGGGCGGCGTAGCTGTGCTGCGCGTCGTGCATCGTCCGGGCGGACTCGGCGGCAATGTGGCCACGGGCGCGTGCTTCCGCAGCAGCCAGGTCGGCCGCGTTGGAGGTGGAAGAAACCAGGGCAAGAACGGCGCCGATAAGCGCTGAAGATCCGGAAACGGGGGTGAATTTCACGGTCAGAGTTCCTCAGGTAACTAGTTGTTTGTGAGAAGGGTGTTGACTGCTTCTGCGGTGACAGGGCCGTCGCTGACGATTCTGTGACGCTGGATGCGTCTTGTGTAACAAAACCGCTGCGGGTTTTCCCAAGCGAAACGCATGCCTGCAACACCTTCTGCGACCAAAGTCCGGCGCTGCGGCGATAATCCGGCCTGAATCCCGTGTTTACCCGCAAACCGTGTCGGTGCCCCAGCCAGGGCAGAGACCGCGGCAACGCCATCCTCGGCGTCTGCCATCACGGCGCAGGCACGCATCCAGGTGCCCCGTCGGAGGGCCACACGCCCCGTCCCCAACCCCGGTTGTCAGAGCTCGAAAGAAAAATGGCGCAATACGTTTTCACCATGAACCGCGTCGGCAAGATCGTGCCGCCGAAGCGGCAGATCCTGAAGGACATCACCCTGTCGTTCTTCCCCGGCGCCAAGATTGGCGTGCTGGGCGTCAACGGTTCAGGCAAGTCCACCTTCCTGAAGATCATGGCGGGCGTCGACAAGGACATCGAGGGCGATGCCGTCCCGATGCCCGGCATCAAGATCGGCTACCTGCCGCAGGAGCCGGTGATGAACCCCGACCAGACCGTGCGTGAAGCGGTGGAAGAGGGCATCGGTGGCGTGCTTGCCGCGAAGAAGCGCCTCGACGAGGTGTACGCCCTGTACGCCGAAGAAGACGCCGACTTCGACGCGCTGGCCGCCGAGCAGGGCGAGCTGGAAGCCATCATCGCCACCGCCGGCTCACAAAACACCGACCTCCAGCTGGAGCTGGCCGCTGACGCACTGCGCCTGCCGGCCTGGGACGCCATCATCGGCAAGCTGTCGGGTGGTGAAAAGCGCCGCGTGGCCCTGTGCCGCCTGCTGCTGAGCAAGCCTGACATGCTGCTGCTCGACGAGCCGACCAACCACTTGGACGCCGAATCGGTGGACTGGCTGGAGCAGTTCCTGAGCCGCTTTGCGGGCACCGTGGTGGCCATCACCCACGATCGCTACTTCCTCGACAACGCCGCCGAGTGGATTCTCGAACTCGACCGCGGTGCCGGCCACCCGTACAAGGGCAACTACTCCGACTGGCTGGACGCCAAGGGCAAGCGCCTGGAAGCCGAGCAGAAGACGGAAGACGCCCGCGCCAAGGCCTTGAAGGTCGAACTGGAATGGGTGCGCAAGAACGCCAAGGGCCGCCAGGCCAAGAGCAAGGCCCGTCTGGCCCGCTTCGAAGAGCTGAGCGACGTCGAATACCAGAAGCGCAACGAGACGAACGAAATCTTCATCCCCGTGGCCGAGCGCCTGGGCAATGAAGTCATCGAGTTCGCCAATGTCACCAAGTCGTTCGGTGACCGTTGCCTGATCGACAACCTGAGCTTCAAGGTGCCTGCAGGCGCCATCGTCGGCATCATCGGCCCGAACGGCGCCGGCAAGTCGACGCTGTTCCGCATGATCCAGGGCGTCGAGCAGCCGGACACCGGTGAGGTCAAGATCGGCAAGACCGCGCAGCTGGCCTTTGTTGACCAGAGCCGTGAAGGCCTGGCCGCAGAGAACACCGTGTGGCAGGACGTGTCGGGTGGCCTCGACAACATCGTCGTCGGCAAGTTCGTGATGCCCAGCCGTGCGTATCTCGGCCGCTTCAACTTCAAGGGCAACGACCAGCAGAAGCTGGTGGGCAGCCTGTCGGGTGGTGAGCGTGGCCGTTTGCACCTGGCCAAGACCCTGGCACAGGGCGGCAACGTGCTGATGCTGGACGAGCCGTCCAACGACCTGGACGTTGAAACCCTGCGCGCGCTGGAAGATGCGCTGCTGGAATTCGCCGGCTCGGCCATGATCATCTCCCACGATCGCTGGTTCCTGGACCGCATCTGCACCCACATCCTGGCGTGCGAAGGCGATTCGCAGTGGTTCTTCTTCGACGGTAACTACCAGGAGTACGAAGCCGACAAGAAGAAGCGTCTGGGTGAAGAAGGTGCGCGTCCGAAGCGCGTGCGCTTCAAGCCGCTGAAGTAATTCACCGGCCAGCCCGGTCAGTTGCGCTTGCGGGCGCAGCAGCAAAAAGCCGCCCGATGGGGCGGCTTCTTTTCATGGGCGGTTCAATCAGTTGCTTGCGTCAGGCCATGACGAACATCAGGCCGCAAGCGGCTCGGTGCGGGTCAGCAACCAGGTCAGCGCATCACCGCTGACCAGCGGTGCCAGGCGCTCACGCACCTCAGCATGGTAGGCATTGAGCCAGGCGATCTCGTCGGCGCGCATCAAGGCCATGTCCAGGCAACGCGTGTCGATCGGGCACAGCGTCAGCGTCTCGAACTTCAGGAATTCGCCGAACTCGCTGGCGGCGGCCGGCACGTTCAGCACCAGGTTCTCGATGCGCACACCCCAGCGGCCCGGGCGGTACAGGCCGGGCTCGATCGAGGTGATCATGCCGGCAGCCATCGCCATCGAGGCATCCGGAATCGCCTTGCTGATCGACTGCGGGCCTTCATGCACATTCAGGAAGTAGCCCACGCCGTGGCCGGTGCCGTGGCCGTATTCCAGGCTCTCGGCCCACAGCGGTGCGCGCGCCAGCGCGTCGAGCATCGGGCTGAGCGTGCCGTCCGGGAATTGCGCGCGGCTGAGTTGCATCGTGCCCTTGAGCACCAGCGTGAAATCGCGCTTGTGATCGGCGCTGATCTGGCCCACGGGCCAGACGCGGGTGATGTCGGTGGTGCCGCCCAGGTACTGGCCGCCAGAGTCGATCAGCAGCAGGCCGTTGCCTTCGATCACGGCATGTGATTCAGGCGTGGCGCGGTAGTGCGGCATCGCGCCGTTGGCGTTGTAACCGGCGATGGTCGGGAAGCTCAGGCCGACGAAACCCGGGCGCTTGGCGCGCTCGGCGCTCAGCTTCTCGTCGATGGTGATTTCGGTGATGCGCTCACCACGCGCCATCGCGGCTTCAAACCAGGCGTAGAAGTGGCACATCGCTGCGCCGTCTTCGGCCATGGCATTGCGCACGAAGGCGGCTTCGGCGGCCGTCTTGCGGCTCTTGGCCACCGTGCTCGGGTTCAGTGCTTCCACCACCTTCACGGCCGCCGGCACGGCGCCGCGCAGGCCCAGTGTCACGCGCTTGGGGTCGACCAGCAGCACGGCGTTGGTGGGCAGGGCACTCAGGCCGGTTGCGGCTTCGGCGTAGTCGGCCAGGGTGAAGCCGTCGGCAGCCAGCGTGGCGGCCAGATCGGCCGGCACCTTGCCTGCGCCCACGAACAACGTGGCCTGCGTGTGGCTGATCAGCAGGTGGGCCAGGAAGACGGGGTTGTAGTCCACGTCGGCGCCGCGCAGGTTGGTGATCCAGGCGATGTCGTCCACGGTGGATACGAAGTGATGCGTTGCACCGTGGCGAGCCATGGCTTCACGCACCTGGGCCAGCTTGGCCGGGCGGGCCAGCGGCGCGTGGGGCGCCTTGTGGTCATAGATGGCAGCGGCAGGCAGGTCGGCCCGGTCGGCCCAGGCATCGGCCAGCGGATCGGCCTGGGTGACCAGCACGATGCCGGCGCGCTCGCAGGTGTCGCTCAGCAGCTTGGCTTGCGCCAGGCCCAGCACTTGCCCATCGACGCCCAGACGCTGGCCAGCGGCCACGTTGTCGGCGATCCAGTTCAGGTGGTGCAGCGACGCGCCGGTGGCGATCTTCACAAGGTCGATGCCGCTGCCAGCCAGCTCAGCCTCGGCCTGCACCCAGTAACGGCTGTCGGCGAACACGGCAGCCTGGGTGGTGGTGACCACCAGCGTGCCCATCGAGCCAGTGAAGCCGGAGAACCACTCGCGGCCTTGCCAGTGTGCCGGCAGGTATTCGCTCAAGTGCGGATCGGCCGAGGGCACCAGCACGGCGTCCAGTTGGTGCTGCGCCATCACCTCACGGAGGCGGGCGATGCGAAGGCGGGCGGGGGCGGTGCGGGTGTCCATGGTGTGGCTCCGGGCAGGGGCAGCCGCGCAGGGGTCAGCGCAGCGCCGTGGTGACGATGTTCGCCCGCATTCTAGAGAGGCCCCGGCTGAACTAAGCGCGTTTCAGCCGGGGTCTGGCCTCACAAACTGGTGCGCAGGGACCAGATTTCGGGGAACAGCACGGTATCGAGCATCTTGCGCAGGTAGCTCACGCCGCCGGTGCCCCCGGTGCCGCGTTTGAAGCCGATGACGCGCTCGACCGTCGTCACATGGCGGAAGCGCCAGAGCCGGAAGGCGTCTTCGAGGTCGGTCAGCTCTTCGCCCAGCTGGTAGATGTCCCAGTGCGCCTGCGGCTGCCGGTAGGCGGTGAGCCAGGCCTGCTCGACACCTTCGCTGGCCTGATAGGGCTGCGTCCAGTCGCGCTCGGTGTGGCTGGTGGGCACGGCAATGCCGCGCCGGGCCATCAGGCGCAGGGCCTCGTCATACAGGCTGGGCGCGCGCCAGGCGGCTTCCACCGTGGCCAGCAGGTCAGGCCGGTGTTCATGCGGGCGCAGCATGGCGGCGTTCTTGTTGCCCAGGCTGAATTCGATGCAGCGGTACTGCCAGCTCTGGAAGCCGCTGGAGGCTGCCAGGTAGGGCCGGATCGCCGAGTATTCGGGCGGCGTCATCGTGGCCAGCACGTCCCAGGCGTGCACCAACTGCTCCATGATCTTCGAGACCCGGGCCAGCATCTTGAAGGCCGAGGGCAGATCATCAGTGGCGATGTGCCGGATGGCCGCCTGCAGCTCGTGCAGCATCAGCTTCATCCAGAGCTCGCTGGTCTGGTGCTGCACGATGAACAGCATCTCGTTGTGGTCGGGCGAGAGCGGCTTCTGCGCGTTCAGGATGGCGTCGAGCTGCAGGTAGTCGCCATAGCTCATCGAACTCGAAAAATCGAGCTGTGCGCCTTCGTCACGGACGATGGCTTCGCCGCGGCTGTCGGGTTGGTGGTGCGGGCAGCTCATCTCAGGTCACCGCGGCTTTCTGGTTGAAGCGGGCTTCGCGCCATTCGCCGCTGTCCAAAACCTGGACCAGCGCGGTCACGGCGTCGTGCACATCCACGAAGCGGGTGTAGAGCGGGGTGAAGCCGAAGCGCAGCAGGTCGGGCTCGGCGGCGGTGCCGTCACCTGCGCGGAAGTCGCCGATCACGCCGCGGGCGATCAGCGCCTGCATCACGGCGTAGCCGCCCTCGGGGCAGCCGAGTGAGACCTGGCTGCCGCGCACGGCGGTGTCTTCGGGCGTGGCCAGGCTCAGCGGGTGGTGCGCCAGGCGCTCACGCACCTGGGCGATGAACAGCTCGGACAGGGCCAGCGACTTGGCGCGCAGCGCCCGCATGCCGCCCAGCGGTTCGGCAGCCAGCAGGGTGTCGACGCCGCATTCCAGGGCCGCCATCGTCATGGCCGATGGTGTGCCGCACTGGTAGCGCGTGATGCCCGCAGCCGGCGTGTAGCCGGTGTCGAAACGGAACGGGGCGGCGTGGCCCAGCCAGCCGCTCAGGGGTTGGCTGCCGCGGTTCACATGGGCCGGGTTCACCCACACGAAGGCCGGGGCGCCCGGGCCGCCGTTGAGGTACTTGTAGCCGCAGCCGATGGCGAAGTCGGCCTTGGCACCGGTCAGGTCCACCGGCACGGCGCCGGCCGAGTGGGCCAGGTCCCAGATCGTCAGCGTGCCGGCCGCGTGGGCCGCTTCGGTAACTGCCGCCATGTCGAACATGCGTCCGCTGCGGTAGTTCACCTGGGTCAGCATCAACACCGCCACATCGCGGGCCTGCAGGCGGGCATCCACCTCGTGG
Source organism: Ideonella margarita (assembly GCF_038066635.1). Taxonomy (NCBI): domain Bacteria; kingdom Pseudomonadati; phylum Pseudomonadota; class Betaproteobacteria; order Burkholderiales; family Sphaerotilaceae; genus Ideonella; species Ideonella margarita. The sequence continues at coordinate 151,510 of NZ_JBBUTI010000007.1, forward strand.
GCCTGCACCAGCTCCAGCGTCATGCCGTGCTGTTGCGCCAGCGATTGGGCGATGTAGAGGTCGGTCGGGAAGTTGCTGCGCTCGGAGACGATGACCTTGCGGCTCGGGTCTTGGCCGCGGGCCAGGTCGATCGCCGCGCTCAGCACCTTGTAGAGGTTCAGCGAGGTTGAATCGGCGGCCAGCACTTCACCGGGGCCAGCGCCGATCAGGCGGCCGATCTTGTCGCCGACGCGCTGCGGCAGGTTGATCCAGCCGGCGTCGTTCCAGCTGCGGATCAGGCCGGTGCCCCATTCATGCTTCACCACGGCCTGCACGCGGGCTGCGGTGGCTGCGGGCAGCACGCCCAGCGAGTTGCCGTCCAGGTAGTTCACGCCCTCGGGCAGGTCGAATTGCTCGCGCAGGTGGGCCAGCGGGTCGGCGGCGTCGAGGGCGGCGCAGTCGCTGCGGCTCTGTTGGTTCAGGTGATCGGTCATGGGCTTGGCTTTCAGAGTTCGCGCAGCACGGCGCGCACGGGCGACGCGTCGGCGGTGGTGAGTTTCAGGGGCAGGGCGATGAGTTCGTAGTCGCCTTCGGGCACGTCGTCGAGCAGCAGGTTTTCAAGCACCCGCAGGTTGCGGTGCCGCAGCACCTGGTGGGCGTCCAGGGTTTTGCTGTGTGCCGGGTCCACGCTGGCGGAATCAATGCCGACGAGTTGCACGCCCAAGTCGGCCAGCCAGCTCAGCGTGTCAGGGTGGAAGGCGGGCAGGGCGCTGTCGAACGCGTCTTGGGGCTGCTGCTGGTAGGTGCGCACCAGCACGCGGGGGGGCAGATGCTCCACGGCGTGTTGCAGGTGTGCGATGAGCACCAGCGGGCCGACGTCGATCGCGTGGATGACCCGGCAGGGGCCGAGGTAGGCGTCGAGGCTGACCTCACCGGCAGTGGCACCGTCCGGGCTGTAGTGCAGCGGCGCGTCGGCATGGGCGCCCACGTGCGGCGACAGGGTGATGGTGGCCACGTTCACCGGGCAGCCCGGGCCGAGCGTGGCGGCCCAGGTCTGCTGATAGGCCGTGTCGCCGGGAAACACGGGCGCACCGGCATGCACCGGCGGCGAGATGTCCCACAGTCGGCGCGGCGCGTGCGGGGGGCGTGAAGCAGGAGCGGTTTGCATGGCGCAGGAAGTTAGCGCCGCGCGGGGGCTTGTGGTGTCGGTTATTTCCAACACAGGGACAAATCCGGCGTGGCCTGCACCGGACGGGCGCCGTCTGACGCTGCGCTATTCCAGCGGCGGCAGGCCGTGCCGCGCCCGTGCGCGGGTGCAGGCATCGTCGGCGCGGCCCAGGGGCGCGAGCATGCCGAACTCGCGGCAGGGCGCCGGGCGCCACTCGTAGATGCCGCAGTGGGCGTCCACCCCCACGCGGCCTACCAGGGCGGCGCAGCGGGGCTGTGCATGGTCGGTGCCACGCATGCGGCAGGTCTGGTCGGTCACGTCCACCGCCAGGCCTTCGGGCACACGGCCGTATTCGCTGTCGAGCTCGTCCCGGGCGAAGTCGACCCGGAAGCTGGCGCAGCAGGCCCCGCACTGAATGCAGGGGTTGTCGTGCGTGGAGCGGGCTGTATGACCTGCGGTGGGGGCGTTCATGGCGAGATCAAGGCGCGCCGCGGTCGGGCTCGTCCGGCGTATTGGCGCGCACCACCGTCACGGTGCAGTCGGATTCGGCCACCACCTGCGACGACACGCTGCCCAGATAGCGCCGAAGCGCCGAGTTACCCCGCGCGCCCATCACGATGTGGTCGACCTGGTTGCGCCGGGCGAAATCGATGATGGCGGTGGCCGGGTCCGGTGCTTCCAGCACGTGGAAGGTCAGCCGCCCTTCGTCGAGGTTCAGCGACTTGCTGATCGGCCGCGCCCAGTGCTTCAGATGCACCAGTTGCTTGACGTGCACGCTCTGGCCGGACTTGTCGACCAGCTCGTCCATGCCGATGCGCGCGGTGCGCATCACGCTGACACAGGCCAGGCGGGCACCAGGCTCGGTCAGCACCAGGCGGCGCACGGTTTCGCGCAGCTGATCCAGCAGGGTCTCTGAGGCGCTCTCCACATCCACCGAGGCGAGGATGATCGGGCTCTTGTTGACCATCTCCCGCGCGGTGACGCTGCGGTTGTCGGGCTCGCTGCCCAGCGCGAAGAACCAGCGCTTGAAGCGCGTGAAGGCCGATGATCGGGTCAGCCGTTCGGCGCGTCGGCTCAGGGCGATCTGGGTCGGGTTCTGCAACTCCAGAGCCAGCTGCGCGGCACTCTGGTAGCGGTTCTCCGGCTTCACCTCCAGGCACTTCAGGATCACCTCCTGCAGCCAGGGCGGGCAATCCGGCCGCAGGGCGCGGGGCGGTACCGGGTCGATGTAGAGGCGCTTGCGCAGGCCCTGCACCGAGTTCGGAGCGCCGAACGGGCGCTCGCCGGTGGTGAAGTGGTACAGCATCACGCCGAGGGCGAACAGGTCGGAGCGCGGGTCGTTACGCACGAACTGCACCTGCTCGGGCGACATGTATGGCCCGGTGCCCATCGGCAGGGTGAATTCTTCGTCGAGCAGGTCGGGCAGGTGGTCGTGGCGCGACAGGCCGAAGTCGATCAGCACCGCCGCACCGTCAGGCCGGAACAGAATGTTGCTGGGCTTGATGTCGAGGTGGACCACGTTCTGGCGGTGCAGCTCGTGCAGCGCCACGGCCACCTTCTCACCGATTTCCACCACCTCGTCGAAGGCGAGTGGCGCGTCGTCCAGCCGGGGCCGCAGGGTGGCGCCGGCGATGTGCTCCATCACGATGTGCGGCTGGCGGGTGAAGTCGCCCTTGGCCACAAACTTCGGCACATGCGGGCCCGACAGCGTCGGCATGATCATGCGCTCGACCTCGAAGCCGACGATGGTGGCCGGGTCCTCGCCGCCCTTGATGCGCGGCACCTTCATGATCAGGCCCATGCCGCTCGCCTCGGGCACCGGGGCGCCTTCGGCGTTGGTGCGCACCACACGCCACAGGGCGGCCATGCCACCCTGGTGGAGCCGCTCTTCAAGGCGGAAACCGTCGACGATCTGGCCGACTTCCAGCACCCGGGGGCCGGTGTCGGGCAGCCGGCTGCCGTCGCGCCCGATGAAGCTGCCGCTACTGTCCATGGGCCAGACGCTCGGCCAGCCGCGGCGGCAGGCCCGCGGCGATGATCTTCGCCCCGGCCAGGTCGTGGTCGTAAGGCACGCGGTGGAAGGTCAGGGTCTGGTCGGTCAGGTGGAACATGGCGTAGCAGGCCGCCGGATTGCCGTCGCGCGGCTGCCCGGCCGAGCCCGGCACCACCAGCCACTGGCGGTGCGGCGGCACCGGAATGGCGACACCCGGTGTCGGCACGAAGTCGCCCGCCTTGCCGGTGCCCGACAGGTGGAACAACTTCGGCTCATGCATGTGGCCGCAGAAGGTGTAGTGGCAGGTCGTGGCATGCAGGCTGCGCACCGCTTCAATGCGGCCCTGGATGTATTCCCACTCGGCTGGCGCAAAGGCATTGGCATGCACGAACAGCATGTCGTTGTCGGTCGCGCTCAAGGGGCGGCTGGTCAGGAACTCCAGCTGGCTAGCGTTGAGCTGCTGCTGCGTCCACTCGATGACCAGGCGCGCCTCCGGCCGCATCTGCGGCGAAGGCGCCTCAGACACACCCGCGTCGTGGTTGCCGCCCACCGCAATGGCGCCTGCGTCCACGTAGCGGCGCACGGTGTCAATCACCCAGCCCGGGTCAGCGCCATAGCCCACGTAATCGCCCAGAAAGGCGTAGCGCTGGGCGCCGTGGGCATGGGCATGGTCAAGCACGGCCTGAACCGCTTCCCGGTTCGCGTGCAGATCGGTGATCAGGGCCAGTTTCATGGTGTTGTTTGTCTCCGGCCGATCACTGTGCGCGCGTCGGCTGACGAGGGGCTGATGCCCCCTTGTTGGTCAGCCGATACGGCCCAGCAGCAGGTATTCCATCAGGGCCTTCTGCACGTGCATGCGGTTCTCGGCCTCGTCCCAGACGACCGATTGCGGCCCGTCAATGACATCGGCGCTCACCTCTTCGCCGCGGTGGGCGGGCAGGCAATGCATGAACAGGGCGTCCGGCTGGGCCACGCCCATCATTTCGGCGTCCACGCACCAGTCGGCAAAGGCCTTGATGCGGGCCTCGTTTTCAGCCTCGTAGCCCATGCTGGTCCACACGTCGGTGGTGACCAGGTGGGCGCCACGGCAGGCTTCAACGGGGTCCTTGAAAACCTTGTAGCAATCGGTGCGGCTGATGCCGGCCACCGCCGGATCGACCCCGTAGCCCGATGGCGTGCTGACATGCACGGTGAAGCCGAGGATCTCGGCCGCCTGCAGCCAGGTGTTGGCCATGTTGTTGCCGTCACCGACCCACGCCACCACCTTGCCCTTGAGGCAGTCGAGGTCGTAGCCGCGGGCGTTGATGGGCGCGCGGTGCTCCAGGTAGGTGAACAGATCAGCCAGGATCTGGCAGGGGTGAAACTCGTTCGTCAGGCCGTTGATGACCGGCACGCGCGAGTGGGCCGCGAAGCGCTCGAGCTTGGTCTGCTCGAAGGTGCGGATCATCACGATGTCGACCATGCGGCTGATGACGCGCGCCGAATCCTCGATCGGCTCGGCGCGGCCAAGCTGGCTGTCGCCGGTGGTCAGGTGCACCACAGAGCCACCCATCTGGTACATGCCGGCTTCGAAGCTGACGCGGGTGCGCGTGCTGGCCTTCTCGAAGATCATCGCCAGGGTGCGGTCGGTCAGCGGGCGGTACTTTTCGTAGTTCTTGAAGCGCTGCTTGATGACGCGGGCGCGCTCGAACACGTAGGCATATTCCTCGGCGCGAAAGTCCTTGAATTGCAGATAGTGCTTCATGAGGCTCATTCCGGGTTTCATGGGGCAGGGTCTCGGGTCAGGCCGCTTCGGCCAGGAATTGGGTGATCAGCGGCACGAGGATCGCGACGATCTCGTCGGCTTCCTCACGCGTCAGGATCAGCGGTGGCACCAGGCGCACCACCGTGTCGGCCGTCACCGACAGCAGCAAGCCGGCTTCCAGCGCGCGGGTCAGGATGACGCCGCAGGGGCGGTCGAGTTCGATGCCGATCATCAGGCCCTGGCCGCGCACTTCCTTCACACCGGCCACGCCGGCCAGGCCTTGCTCCAGACCCGCCTTCAGGTGCGCACCGACCTCGGCTGCGTTGGCCATCAGGCCGTCCGCTTCCATGATGGCCAGCGTTTCGATGCCGGCGCGCATGGCCAGCGGATTGCCGCCGAACGTGGTGCCGTGGTTGCCCGGGCCGAGCACATGCAGCGCCTTCGGGCCGACCACCACCGCGCCGATCGGCACACCCGAGCCCAGGCCCTTGGCCAGCGGCATCACGTCGGGCTGGATGTCCGCCCACTGGTGGGCGAACCACTTGCCCGTGCGGCCGATGCCGCATTGCACTTCGTCCAGCATCAGCAGCCAGCCTTGAGCGTCACACAGGGCGCGCACCTCGCGCAGGTAATCCCAGCGGGCCGCGTTGATGCCGCCTTCGCCCTGGATGGTCTCGAGGAACACGGCCACCACGTTCGGGCGGCTGGCAGCCACGTCCTTCATGGCGGCGATGTCGTTCAGCGGCACGCGCACGAAGCCTTCCACCAGCGGGCCGAAGCCGGCTTGCACCTTCGGGTTGCCGGTGGCCGACAGGGTGGCGATCGAGCGGCCGTGGAAGGCCTTCTCGAAGACGATGACTTCCGGGAAATCAATGCCCTTGTCGTGGCCGAACTTGCGGGCGATCTTCAGCGCTGCTTCATTGGCTTCCAGGCCCGAATTGCAGAAGAACGCGGCCGACAGGCCGGACAGCTCGCACAGCTTGGCGCCAAGGGCTTCCTGCAGCGGGCTTTCGTAGTAGTTCGAGCAGTGGATCATCTGCGCGATCTGCTCTTGCAGTGCCGGCACCAGCTTTGGGTGGGCGTGGCCCAGGGTGTTCACGGCAATGCCGCCGAGGCCGTCGAGGTAACGTCGGCCCTCGGTGTCCCAGACGCGGCACCCTCGGCCGTGCGACAGCGCCACAGGCAGTCGGCCATAGGTGTTCATCACGTGGGGCATCGAGGCGGTCATCAACGGACTCCGGTCACAGGTTGGAAAACAGACGGGCAACAAGCGTTGCCAACAAAAAAGGCCGGCGGCGACACCACGGTCACCTTCCGGCCCGGACACTGATTCTAAATGTCTGCTCGTGACTGCCGAAAATGAGGCGTGCTGCGGCAACAAGATCGACGCTGAATGCTGCGGCGCAACAACTACAAGGCACAATACGGGCATGGGCGCGACAGCGCCGTGCCAGCTTCAACAGCTACCATCCGGCCCCAAGCACCAGCGCCGCATCCATGTCTTTGCCCAAGCCCCGCGAAGTTTTCATTCAGGGCCTCACTAAAGAGGGCCGAACCTTCCGCCCCAGTGACTGGGCGGAACGGCTTGCGGGTGCCATGTCGTGTTTCCGTCCGGGCGGCTCGCAGGGCGGCATCGGCGCTTTCATCGGCTATTCGCCCTACTGCGTGCCGCGCGTCATCAACGGTGTGAAGTGCGTGATCGTGAACGAGTCGCTCAAGGCGCTCGAGCCCATGGCCTGGGATTTCGTCATGAACTTCGCCCGCGACAACGACCTGCAGGTCACCGAGGCTTGTCTGTTGCCTGATCCGGGCACGCCGCCTGCCAATCGCGGCTGACTGCAGCTGACCAGGCTTCAGCCGGCATGCCGGCGGCCAGTCCAGAAACAACAAAGCCCCGACTCGCGGGGCTTTGTTGTTTCTGCAGGGTGCGCGTCCGCATCAGCAGGGAAGACTAGGGTGGGGGAATGAAAAAGGCCCCGCAGTGCGGGGCCTTTGTCGTCCACCTGGATAGTTGCGTCAGGCGGCGAGCGCCTTGACTTTGGCAGACAGGCGGCTCTTGTGACGAGCAGCCTTGTTCTTGTGGAACAAACCCTTGTCAGCGATCGAATCGATCACGCCTTGGGCGGTCTTGAACAGTTCAGTCGCCTTGACCTTGTCGCCAGTGGCAACAGCCTTGAGGACATTCTTGATCGAGGTACGGAACTTGGAACGCAGCGAAGAATTCGCGGCGTTCAGCTTGACGTCCTGGCGGGCGCGCTTGCGGCCCGAGGCCAGGCGCACGGTGCGCTTCTTGGCTTTGGAGGAGGTGGCCATGCTGTATGGTTTTCCAGGTGGGTAAAGACCATCGAGTATAGCACTGATATTTCCCGGCTGGCAAGCAGGCAGGGATTCGTTGATGGTGACTACCTATAATCAACGCACCCTCTGCTACTTGCCGTTTGCCTGGTCTCCCTATGAATTTGCTGAAGGCCGCCTCGACGGTATCGCTGTGGACCCTGATGTCTCGCGTCACGGGCTTGATCCGTGACCAGCTGATTGCATCGGTCTTTGGCGCCACGGCCCTGACCGACGCATTCAACGTCGCCTTCCGCATCCCCAATCTGCTGCGCCGACTGTTCGGCGAGGGCGCGTTTTCCGCGGCGTTCGTGCCACTGCTGGCCGCCACGCGCTCAGCCGAAGGTGACACGGTCACGCGCTCATTGATTGATGCCGTGGCCACCGTGCTTTTCTGGGCACTGCTGATGACCTGCGTGGTGGGCGTGGCCGGCGCACCGATCATCGTCTGGCTGTTTGGCGCGGGGTTGCAGGAGCTGGACCTGGCCGTTTTGATGACGCGCTGGATGTTCCCCTACATCGGCTTCATGTCGCTGGTGGCTTTGTCAGCCGGGGTGCTCAACACCTGGAAGCGGTTCGCGGTGCCGGCCTTCACGCCTGTGCTTTTGAATGTCGCGATGATCAGCTGCATGGTGCTGCTGTCGCCCTTGCTTGAGCGCTGGGGCATCGCGCCCATCCATGCCTTGTCGGCCGGCGTGCTGCTTGGCGGCGCCTTGCAACTCGGCATCCAGATTCCGGCGCTGATGCGCATTGGTTGCCTGCCGCGCATCGGGCTCGGGCCAGCGGCGCTGCTGCGCGCCTGGCGGCACCCGGGCGTGCACCGCGTGCTTCAGCAGATGGCGCCGGCCTTGCTCGGCGTGTCCGTTGCGCAGATCTCCTTGCTGATCAACAGCCAGATCGCCTCCCACATGGGGCCGGGTGCCGTGTCCTGGTTGTTTTACGCCGACCGCCTGATGGAGTTCCCGACCGCGGTGCTGGGCGTGGCCCTGGGCGTGGTGCTGATCCCGGGTCTGTCAGCCTTGCAGGCCAAGGGCGACCATGTGGGTTACGCCGGCCATCTGGACTGGGGGCTGCGGCTGGTGGTGTTGCTGGCGCTGCCGTGCGGCGTGGCCATGCTGGTGTTTGCCAAGCCGCTGGTGGCTGTGTTGTTCCACTACGGCAAGTTCACGCCGCAAGCGGTTGAAATGACCGTGCTGGCGCTGCAAGGCTACGGTTGCGGCCTGATGGGCCTCGTCGGCGTCAAGGTGCTGGCGCCCGGGTTCTTTGCCCAGCAGGATCTGCGCACGCCCGTGCGCATCGCGGTGGTGGTGCTGATCTGCACCCAGCTGATGAACGCGATCTTCGTGCCGCTGTTTGCGCATGCGGGCCTGGCCTTGTCGATCGGCCTTGGCGCCATGATCAATGCCGGCTGGTTGTTCTTTGGGCTGCGCAAGCGTGGCCTTTATGTGCCGTCACCGGGCTGGCCGCTGTTCCTTGTGCGGGTGTGCGCGGCCACCAGCCTGGTGGGTGTGCTGCTCTGGCAAGCGGCGGTCCGTCTCGACTGGATCGCCCTGCAGGCCCACAGCGGCCAGCGCGCAGCATGGCTGGCGGCGGTCATCGTGGCCGGCGCCGTGCTGTATTTCGGCAGCCTGCGTTTGCTGGGGCTGAACCTGCGCCAGTTCGCGCGCCGCGGTTGAGGCAGCTGGAGCAAGCATGAGCGCGACCTGGCCCAGTCGTTGCCCGACGGTGCTGGAGTATTTCCAGACGCTGGTGGGCAGCGACGACGACTTTGCCCTGCTGGAGGCAGCCATTGCCCTCGGGCAGGACGCCGAGCCATCACTGGATGTTCAGGCCGAGCTGGCTCGGGTGGACCTGCTGGCAGAGCGGCTCACACAGCGGTTGCCGGCCGATGCGTCGCCTGCCCATTGCCTTCGGCTGCTGAATGCCTACTTCTTCAAGGAGCTCGGCTTCGGTGGCAACGTGAATGACTACTACAGCGCCGACAACAGCTACCTGCACCGTGTGCTGGAGACCCGGCGCGGCATTCCCATCTCGCTGGCGGTGCTCTACATGAGCCTGGCGGAGGCGGTGGGTTTGCAGGCGCACGGCGTTTCGTTCCCGGGCCACTTTCTCGTCAAGGTGCGTGTGCCCAACGGCGAGGTCATCGTCGATCCGTTCACCGGCCAGTCCCTGTCGCGCCAGGCGCTGGATGAACGGCTTGAGCCGTTCCGCCAGCAGCATGGCCTGGTGGGTGATTTCGACACGCCGCTGGGCTTGTTCCTGCAGGCCGCTTCGTCGCGCGACATCCTGGTACGCATGCTCCGCAACCTGCAACTGGTGCATCGGCAAACCGGCCAGCTCGACCGGCTGCTGGCCGTGCAGGAGCGGCTGGTGCGCTTGCTGCCGGAACAATGGGAAGAGCGGCGCGACCGCGCGCTGGTGCTGGCCGATCTCGGCCTGTTCGAGCGGGCCGTGGCCGACATGGGCAGCTACCTTGAAGCCCACCCTGACGCCGGCGATGCCGCCCGCATGGCTGCGCACCTGAACGATTGGCGCGCGCAGCCGGGTTCCCGACTGTATTGAACTGCCTTCTACAATCAGTCACGCCACGGTCGTGGCTTTTGTACTTTCCCGGATGAACCTCACCCCTGCACAGCGACAAACCCTGAGCTGGCTGCTGATACTGGCAGCCGGGCTGGGTGTGGTCTGGCTGCTGGCGCCCGTGCTGACGCCGTTCCTGGTGGCCGCCGTGCTGGCCTATGCCTTGCACCCCGCCGTGGCGGCGCTGGTGCGCTGCCGCCTGCCGCGTACCGTGGCTGTCACCGTGGTGGTGGTCGTGGCCTTGCTGCTGGGGCTGGCCCTGCTGACCATGCTCGTGCCCATCCTGGCGAAGGAATTGCCGCAATTGCGTGAGCAGGTGCCCATGCTGGCGGACCGCCTGAACCGCCAGCTGGCGCCCTGGTTGAGCCAGTTCGGCGTGCATGTGCAGCTCGACGTGGCTGGCATCAAGGCCATGGCCATGAAGGTGCTGGACGGCAATCTGGAAGACTGGATGGCCACGGCGCTGAGCTCTGCGCGCATCGGCGGCAGCATCGTGCTGGCGCTAGTTGGCAACCTGGTCCTAGTGCCTGTGGTGCTATTTTATCTGCTGCTGGACTGGCCCAACCTGGTGGAGCGCCTGCTGGTGCTGGTGCCGCCGCGCCTGCGCGCGCAGGTCGACGGCTTCCTGGCGGAGTGCGACGCCGTGCTGGGGCAATACCTGCGCGGCCAGTTGCTGGTGATGCTGTCGCTGGCAGCGTTCTATACGGTGGCTCTGGCCGTGGCGGGCTTCGAGCTGGCCGTGCCTGTGGGCGTGTTCACGGGCCTGGCTATCTTCATTCCTTACCTGGGTTACGGCCTGGGCCTGGTGCTGGCGCTGCTGAGTGCGGTGCTGCAGTTCCAGGGCTGGTACGGCGTTGGCGCAGTCGCCCTCATCTACGGCGTCGGTCAGGTGCTCGAGAGCTTCCTGCTCACGCCGCGCCTGGTGGGCGAGCGCATCGGCCTTGACCCGTTGGCCGTGATCTTCGCCTTGCTGGCCTTCGGCCATCTTTTCGGATTTGTCGGTGTGCTGATCGCGCTGCCGCTGTCGGCCGTGTTGCTGGTGGCCGGGCGGCGTGTGCGGCAAGCCTATGTGGGCAGTGAGTTGTACCGCGGATGAAGCAGTTGCCCTTGGCGATCGGTCTCGACACCGAGCCCGATTTTGATTCGTTCGTGACCGGTGACAACGGCTTGGCGCTGGCCGAGCTGCAAGGCCTGCGCTACCCCGGCCCGCCCATTTATCTGTACGGCCCCGCCGGTGCCGGCAAGACCCACCTGCTGCGCGCCCTGGCCGGCCAGGTGCGGCTGCAAGGCGGCCGCTGCGGCTGGTTTGATGCCGACGCGCCGCTGCCCTGGACCTTCGACGAAGGCTGGTCGCTCATCGTGATCGATGGCGCCGAGCGGCTCGACGCGGCCCGGCAGCACGCTGCCTTCACGCTGTTCGTGGAAGCCGCGACGCACCAGATCCAGATGGCGTCGGCCGGCCGGGAACCACCTGTAGCGCTGGAGGTGCGGGAAGACCTGCGTACCCGCTTCGGCTGGGGCGCGGTGCTGGGTTTGCAGGCCTTGTCGGAAACCGACACGCGCGCGGCTTTGCGCCGCGAAGGCGAGCGGCGCGGGCTGCCGCTGTCGGACGAGGTGCTGGACTATCTGCTGACGCGCTTTTCGCGCAATCTCGCTTCCCTGATGACCCTGCTGCAGCGCCTGGACAGCTTTTCGCTGGCCGAGCGGCGGCATGTCACGGTACCCTTGCTGAAAAAAATGGTGGCCGAAGAGGGCCAAGCTGCATGAAACTGGCCCTGTTTGACCTTGACGGCACGCTGCTGCCCAACGATTCCGATCACGCGTTTGGCCAGTTCATGGTCGACATCGGCTGGGCCGACGCCGCGGTCTGGCAAGCCCGGAATGACGAGTTCTACGCGCAATACCAGGCCGGCACGCTGGTGCTGGCCGAGTACGTGGATTTCGCCACCTCGGTCTGGCGCGGCAGGCCGGTGGCTGAAGCTGAAGCGGCCCGTGAGCGCTTCATGGCCGAGGTGATCGGCCCGGTGCTGGCGCCGCAAGCGCTGGCGCTGGTGCGCAGCCACCTCGACGCTGGTGACTGCGTGGCGGTGGTCACGGCGACCAACGAGTTCGTGACCCGCCCGATTGCCAGCGCGTTTGGTGTGGACACCCTGCTGGCGGTGGAGTTGGAGCGTGACGATGCCGGCCGTGTGACGGGCCGCGTGAAGGGCGTTCCGACCTTCCGCGAAGGCAAGGTCACCCGGGTGCATGCGTGGCTGGCTGAGCAGGGCCGCACGCTGTCTGATTTTGATGACGTGCTGTTCTACAGCGATTCCCCCAACGATCTGCCGCTGCTCGAAGTGGTGCCCACGCCGGTGGCCACCAACCCGACGCCGGCCCTGGAGGCCATTGCCCGCGAACGCGGCTGGCGCATCCTCAACCTGTTTCAAAACCAATGATCCGCAAATTCATCGACAAGCTGCTGGGCAAGCCGGCAGGCGCCGAGGCCGGATCGGCCAAGGCTTCGCACATTCCGCTGGGCAAGCGCGTGGAGGTGCCGGTGTCCGAACACGGCATCAACCCCGCCTTGCTTGATGACAGGGCCGTGCGCGTGGTGACCACCCTGCAGGACGCCGGCTTCACCGCCTACATCGTCGGCGGTGCCGTGCGTGACCTGCTGGTCAATCGCCGCCCGAAGGACTTCGACGTGGCCACCGACGCCACGCCCGAGCAGGTCAAGGGCCTGTTCCGCCGCGCCTTCATCATCGGCCGCCGCTTCCGCATCGTGCACGTCATCCACGGCCGTGGCCGTGACCATGAGGTGATCGAGGTCTCGACCTTCCGCGCCTACATGGACAACGCGGCGGCCGAGCAGGTGCAGGGCAACGAGAAGACTGCCAAGGACGCCATCGCCAACAAGAGCCATGTGGTGGATGCCAGCGGCCGCGTGCTGCGCGACAACGTCTGGGGCCCGCAGATCGAGGACGCGGCGCGCCGCGACTTCACGATCAACGCGATGTACTACGACCCGCGCACGCAGATCGTGGTCGACTATCACGGCGGCCTGAAGGACATCCGTGCGCAGACGCTGCGCATGATCGGCGACCCCGAGACCCGTTACCGCGAAGACCCGGTGCGCATCCTGCGCGTGGTGCGCTTCGCCGCCAAGCTGGGCTTCAAGCTCGAGCCGAAGACGCAGAAGCCGATCCGTGCGATGGCCAGTACTTTGGCCAACGTGCCGGCTTCGCGCCTGTTTGACGAAATGATCAAGCTGCTGCAGACCGGCCATGCCCTGTCGAGCCTGGCGCAGTTGAAGGCGCAGGGCCTGGACCGTGGCGTGTTCCCGATCCTGGACGCCGTGCTGTCGCAGGCGCCGGAAGGCAGCGAGCGCGAGAAGTTCCTGACTCTGGCTTTGCAGGACACCGACCGCCGGGTCGGCGAAGGCAAGCCGGTGGCGCCGAGCTTCATGCTGGCCTGCATGCTGTGGCATGAGGTGCTGACCCGCTGGGAGGCCAACCGTGCCCAGGGCGAGCCCACGATGCCAGCGCTGCAACTGGCCATCGACACGGTGTTTGATGCTCGCATCGGCGACATCTCCGGCCGCGGCAAGCTGGCGACCGACATGCGTGAGATCTGGATGATGCAGCCGCGCTTCGAGCGCCGCACCGGCAGCCAGCCTTACGGTCTGGTCGAGCAGCCGCGCTTCCGTGCCGGCTTCGACTTCCTGCGTCTGCGTGCCGACCTGGGCGAGGTGTCGCAAGACCTGGCCGAGTGGTGGGAAGACTTCTCGCTGGGCAACGAGGAAGAGCGCGAGGCCCTGATCGAGGCTGCTCGCGCCAGCGGTCGCCCGGCGTCGGGCCCGCGTCCGCGCCGCACGCCGCCGCCTCCGCGCCCGGGGACTGCCGTGGCTGCCGGGGCCGACAGCGCTTCGGATGATGGTGAAGGGGAGGGCTCGTCGTCTGCCCCGAAGAAGCGCCGTCGTCGCCGCCGCAAGCCGGGCTCCGGCGAGGGTGGTGGCGCAGCGCCGCAGGGCTCTGCCGGCGAATGAGTGCCGTGCCAGCGCCGGTGACGGCCTGGATCGGCCTCGGCGCCAACCTGGGTGATGCCCGGGAGACGGTGCTGGCGGCGGCTCGGGCGATCGCAGCCTGGGACGAAGGCGCAGGGATGCGCCTGTCGCCGCTCTACCGGAGTGCACCCATCGACGCCGGTGGGCCTGACTTCTTCAACGCAGTCGCGGCCATCGACACCCGTTTGTCACCCGAGGCGGTGCTGGACAAGCTGCAGGCCCTGGAGCTGGCGTTCGGCCGCGAGCGGCCCTACCGCAATGCGCCTCGCACGCTCGATCTGGATTTGCTGCTGCATGGCCAGACGCACCTCGACACCCCGCGCCTGACGCTGCCGCATCCGCGCCTGCATCAACGAGCGTTTGTGCTGCGGCCGTTGCTGGACCTCGCGCCCGATCTGATCGTGCCCGGGCTCGGTGCTGCAGCCGATCATCTGCCTGCCGTCTCGGATCAGGCCATTCAAGCCTGCAACAAATGAGCTTCCTCGCCCAGTTGCCCTTGCCCCTGCAGACCTTTGGTCTGCTGTTGCTGTCCAACCTGTTCATGACCTTCGCCTGGTATGGCCACCTCAAGCACCAGAGCGGCAAGCTCTGGTGGGTGGCTGCGCTGACCAGCTGGGGCATCGCGCTGTTCGAGTACCTGTTGCAGGTGCCCGCCAACCGCATCGGGCATGCGGGCGGATACAGCCTGGCTCAGCTGAAGATCGCCCAGGAGGTCCTCACGCTGGCGGTGTTCGTGCCCTTCGCCGTTTTCTGGATGGGCGAGCCTCTGAAGCTGGACTATCTCTGGGCCGGGTTGTGTCTGATGGGCGCGGTGTACTTCATCTTCCGAGCCTAACCCTGGCAGGTGCTGACAGCGCGCTGTCGCGGCTTCGATACAATCGAAATATGACGGACTGATGACAGTTCAGTGACGTCAACCCCACAGACACATGCCTGCCGCAATCGGTTGGTTGTCAGTGGCACCTGAGCGGCCACACCGAGCGGATCTTCCCGGTGGCGTGGCCGCTTTGTGCTGCTTGGCACCGTTCGCTTGACGGCAGGACCAACGACCACGCCCAACCAAGGGCGGTTTCCCACGAGGAGTCCCCGAATGATTTTCGGCAAGCTGTTGCCCAAAGATGGCAACTTCTTCGAGCTGTTCAATGAACACGGCAAGTACATCGCCGAAGGCGGCCGTGCCTTCGTGCAGATGATCCAGTACTACAACACGCCGGATCTGCGCGAGAAGTACGCGCGTGAAGTCGACAACGCCGAGCATGCGGCCGACAAGATCACCGCCGAAGTGAACCGCCTGCTGCACCGCACGTTCATCACGCCGATCGACCGCGAACAGATCCACGGCCTGATCAATGCGATGGATGACATCCTCGACCTGCTGCAGGATTCGAGCGAAGTCATGGCCCTGTACGACGTGCAGCATGTCAATGAAGACGTGGTGCGCCTCGGCGAGATCTCGG
The DNA here is from genome assembly GCF_038066635.1 of Ideonella margarita. NCBI lineage: Bacteria > Pseudomonadati > Pseudomonadota > Betaproteobacteria > Burkholderiales > Sphaerotilaceae > Ideonella > Ideonella margarita. Next base: position 166,810 of record NZ_JBBUTI010000007.1, read on the forward strand.
TGAAGTGCTGCGAGCGTGTGCAACACGCCGTGTCGCTGATCCCGAAGCTGAGCGATCCGGCCGTGGCTGAAGCCGCCCTGAAGACCTGCGAGGAAATCGACCGCCTGGAGTCGGATGCCGACCGCGTCATGCGCAGTGCGATGTCGCGCCTGTTCCGTGAAGAGCAGGACACCCGCGAGCTGATCAAGCTCAAGGCCATCTACGAGCACCTGGAGACGATCTCCGACCGTTGCGAAGACGTGGCCAACCTCATCGAGGGCATCGTCCTCGAGAACTCCTGATCCCAGCGGAAAGCGGTTTTTCTCATGGAAGCCTCTTCCATCGCGTTCTGGGTCGTCGCGCTGCTGGTCGTTCTGGCCCTCGCGTTCGACTTCATGAACGGGTTTCACGATGCTGCGAACTCGATCGCCACGGTGGTCTCCACCGGGGTGCTCAAGCCGCAGCAGGCCGTGCTGTTTGCAGCTTTCTTCAACGTCGTCGCCATCAGCATCTTTCAGCTGAAGGTGGCCAGCATGATCGGCAAGGGCATCGTCGAGCCTGGCGTGGTGGACCACCACGTCGTGTTCGGTGCGCTCATCGGCGCCATCACCTGGAACATCATCACCTGGTGGTACGGCATCCCCTCGTCGAGCTCGCACGCCCTGATCGGCGGCATCATGGGCGCGGTGATGGCCAAGGCGGGTGTCTCGAAGCTCGTCGGCGCCGGCATCCTGAAGACCATCGTCTTCATCTTCGTCTCGCCGTTCCTCGGCTTCGTGCTGGGCTCGCTGATGATGGTGCTGGTGGCCTGGGTCTTCAGGCGCACCTCGCCGATCCGCGTTGACCGCTGGTTCCGCCGTCTGCAGCTGGTGTCCGCCGGCCTGTATTCGCTGGGTCACGGCGGCAATGACGCGCAGAAGACCATCGGCATCATCTGGATGCTGCTGGTGGCTGCTGGCTACATGACGGTGGACGACAAGGCGCCGCCAAACTGGGTGATCTGGTCGTGCTACATGGCCATTGGTGCGGGCACCATGTTCGGCGGCTGGCGCATCGTCAAGACGATGGGTCAGCGCCTGACCAAGCTGAAGCCCGTGGGCGGCTTCTGTGCCGAGACGGGCGGCGCCATCACGCTGTTCCTGGCCACGGCGCTCGGTATTCCGGTGTCCACCACCCACACCATCACCGGTGCCATCGTCGGCGTGGGTGCGGTGCGCAATGCGTCGGCTGTGCGCTGGGGCCTGGCCAGCAACATCGTCTGGGCCTGGATCTTCACCATCCCGGCCACGGCGTTTGTGGCGGGCATGTTCTATTGGCTCAGCACGCTGCTGTTCTGATTAAACTGCCCGGCGCCAAGTGTGCCGGCATGAAAAAAGGGGCCTTCGTGGCCCCTTTTTGTTGCGCCTCTCGGGGCGAGCCTCACGGTTTGGCGGCTTCGATTTCCGCCTGCAAACGCTGGTATTCAAAATACTTCTGGCCACCAAAGGCGATGGTGCCCATCAAGGCGGTGCCGCCCAGCAGCAGCGCAACGATGACCCCGAACACCGGTATCCAGCCGCTGCCGGCATCGGGCTGGCCGTTGCGGTAGCGGGCGTTCCAGCGCTCGTCGGGTGTCAGGCCGATCACGATGGCGCTCAGCATTGCCTGCGCAATCATCAGCCCCAGGATGGGAATCAGCGCCCATGAGGTGGTGTCGTCCTGCCCGAGGTTGTCCATGCGAATCACACCGGCCAGGCCTATCAGTGTCGGGATCGGGCTGAGCCAGCCGATCACGTCGCGGCGGCCGTGCAGGTAGAAGCGGTGCGCGCCGAGCGTGCCGAACACCAGTGCCAGCCAAGTGGCGATCGCCTTGGAGCGGGGAGCGGCCGCGCTCATGCGTGGATGTCCACGGGGTCCTGGCTGCTGCCGGTGCCCAGTGCGCGCTGCATCATCACCACGTCCAGCCAGCGATCGAACTTCCAGCCAGCGCTGCGCAGCACGCCGGTGTGCTCGAACCCGAGCCGGCGGTGCACGCCGATCGAGCCCAGGTTGTCGCTGTCGCCGATGACGGCCAGCATCTGACGTGCGCCAGCGGCCTCGCAGCGGGCCATCAGCTCAGCCAGCAGGGCGGTGCCCACGCCGCGGCCCTTGGCGGCAGGCGCCAGGTAAATCGAGTCCTCGACGCAGAAGCGGTAGGCTCGGCGTGGGCGGAAGTGGTTGGCGTAGGCATAACCCACCACCTCGTCGCCCAGCTGGGCCACCAGCCAGGGCAGGTGGTTGGCCAGCACGGCGTCGCGGCGACGGCCCATTTCGGCGAGGTCGGGCGCTTCCAGCTCGAAGGTGCCGGTGCCGTGCAGCACGGCGTCCTCATAGATGGCCGTGATGGCTGGAAGATCGTCTATCGTGCTCGGGCGGATCAGCAATTGTGCGTTGGTCATCAGGGTTGGCTATCGCAACATGAATTCAGCGTTTATAATCTCATGTTTTCGGGCGCGGTTGCCGCGGTTCGTCTGGGTAAAGCCAAGGGTTCTGGTTCGAATGCTCCAAGCGGGCATCGGGCTGAATTCAGGGAAGCGCCGGGCGTCAACTCAGCAGGCAGCGTATCTACGAGCTTGAGAAAACAACATGTGCTGTGCGCTCTGGCGGGGTAACCCGATTCAGGCGGCGGTAAACGGAATCAGCCACACCTTGCGGTGTCTCCTTGGGGTGGCGGTTCAACAATTGATTCCTGAGGTAACGACACATGGTCGTCATTCGTCTTGCTCGCGGCGGTTCCAAGAAGCGCCCGTTCTACAACATCGTCGTGGCTGACTCGCGTGAGCGCCGTGATGGCCGCTTCATCGAGCGCGTGGGTTTCTACAACCCGCTGGCTGGTGAGCGTGGTGAGTCCCTGCGCGTTGCACAAGACCGCGTGACCCACTGGATTGGCGTTGGCGCACAGCCGTCGCCGACCGTGAAGCGCCTGATCGACAAGGCAGCTGCCAAGGTCGTCGCGGCCTGATCCAGGCGCACGCCTGGTGCCAGCTCCTGCCCTTCGTGTGTCTGACGTGAACAGCGCAACCACCAACGAGCAGGCCAGCTGGCCCGATGACGCGATCGAAGTCGGTCGCATCATCGACGCCTGGGGTATCAAGGGGGGCTTCAAAGTGACGCCTTTCTCCTCTGATCCCCAGGCTTTGTTTTCTTCGCGTCGCTGGTTTCTGAAGCCGGCGGCCGATGTGCCTGGCCGTCCTGCGTCACCAGTGGTGCGCAATGCCCAGGCGCTGCCCGCCACGCTGAAGATCACCTCTGCCCGTGAGCAGGGGGATGTCGTGGTGGCCACGTCCCCTGACATCCCGGACCGCAACGCCGCTGAAGCCCTCAAGGGTGCCCGCGTGTTCGTCTCGCGTGAAAGTTTCCCGACGGCCGGTGACGGTGAGTATTACTGGATCGATCTGATCGGTCTGGATGTGGTCAACCGCGATGGTGTGGCGCTCGGCCCCGTCGTCGATCTGATCGATACCGGCCCGCACTGCGTCTTGCGCGTGCGTCGTCCCGAGGCTGCGCCTGATGCCAAGCCCGACGACGCCGAACGCCTGATTCCCTTCGTCGATGCCTTTGTCGACCAGGTTGACCTTGCGGCTCGCCGCATCACGGTCGACTGGGGCCTCGACTACTGACGCCTGCCCAGGCGTCGAGCCCGGTCCGGATGCGCTTCGACGTCATCACCCTGTTCCCTGAGTTGTTCGCGCCCTTCCTGACGGTGGGCGTGACGCGCCGCGCGTTTGCGTCCGGCCAGGTCGACGTTCACTGCTGGCCGCTGCGCGATCACACCGAAGACAACTACCGCCGCGTCGATGACCGCCCCTACGGTGGCGGCCCCGGCATGGTGATGCTGGTTGAGCCGCTGGAGCGTGCGCTGGCTGCCGTGCGTGCGGCCCGTGCCGACTCGGCCCCCGCGCCGGTCATCCACTTCAGCCCGACCGGCCGCCAGATTGACCAGACAGTGATGCGTGAGCTGTCGGCCGGCCCTGGCGCCATCTTCCTGTGCGGCCGTTATGAAGGCATCGATCGGCGCTTTCTGGATCGCCATGTCGACATCGAGCTGAGCCTGGGCGACTTCGTGTTGTCTGGCGGCGAGTTGCCGGCCCTGGCCGTGCTGGACGGCGTCGCCCGCCTGCAGGAAGGGGTGCTGGCCGATGCGCGCTCACACCAGCAGGACAGCTTCGAAGACGGCCTGCTGGACTGCCCGCATTACAGCCGGCCGGAAAGCTGGACGCCGCCGGACGGCGAGGCGCTGCACGTGCCGCCGGTGCTGATGTCCGGCCATCACGCCGACATCGCCCGCTGGCGCAGGGAGCAATCGCTGGCCATCACGGCACGGCGTCGGCCTGATCTGATTGCCGCGGCGCGCGCGCGCGGGCTGCTTTCGAAGCAAGATGAGCGCTACCTCGCCAGTCTTGCGCTATAATCAAAGGCTTTTCGATCCTCTGCCGGGCGATAAGTGATGCAGGTTCTTCTGCATCACGACCGTTTTGACGCTGCGCCGGCACGATCTTTTGGAGAAATCTGTGGACCTGATCCAGACCCTTGAGCAAGAAGAAATTGCTCGCCTGAACAAGACCATCCCGGCCTTCGCGCCTGGCGACACCGTCATCGTCTCGGTGAACGTGGTTGAAGGCACCCGCAAGCGTGTGCAGGCTTATGAAGGCGTCGTGATTGCCAAGCGCAACCGCGGCCTGAACAGCAGCTTCATCGTTCGCAAGATCTCCAGCGGTGAAGGCGTGGAACGTACGTTCCAGCTGTACAGCCCGCTGATCGCTTCGATCGAAGTCAAGCGCCGCGGCGATGTCCGTCGCGCCAAGCTGTACTACCTGCGTCAGCGTTCGGGCAAGTCGGCTCGAATCAAGGAAAAGCTGGCCTGATCGGGCTTGGTGTGCCACCCCTGTGGTGGTGCATCAGTCTGGTTCAGCCAGTCAGCGGATCAAGCCTGTCTCAGGTGCGATCCGCGCAAAGCCGCCTCCGGGCGGCTTTGTCATGTCTGGCGTACCCTGCCGAGCGCAGCATCACGCCCGTCCTCCTTGAATGACTTCCACCAGCACCCCTCCGCCAGCAGCCCCCCGGGTCATCATCACCGACCCCAGCGCGGTGCCCGTGCTCTCCATCGATACGCACCTGCCAGCCATTCCCGATGAGCGATTGACGCCCGACTGGCTGCGGGCGCATCTGCCCCGCTTGTCGATGGCGCCGCCGTTCATCACGGGTGACGGCGCGCGGCCTGACATTGCCGGTGATCGTGTGCCCACCGCAGCGTCGGTGCTGGTACCCCTGGTGATGCGCGCAGACGGGCTGCATGTGCTGCTGACGCGCCGTACCGAGCACCTGCGCAACCATGCTGGGCAGATCAGCTTTCCCGGCGGCCGACAGGAGCCCACCGATACCGACGCCGTGGCCGCTGCCTTGCGTGAAGCGGAGGAAGAAATCGGCCTGCAAGCCGCGCAGATCGACGTGATTGCCAGCCTGCCGATCTACACCACGGTCACCCGGTTTCTGGTCACCCCGGTGATCGGCTTCGTGCCGTCCGATGTGCCCCTGCAATTGCAGCAGGGCGAGGTGGCCGAGGCGTTCGAGGTGCCACTGGCCTTCCTGATGTCGCCCGCCAATCACCAGCGCCATGAGGTGGTGATCGACGGAATGGCGCGCCAGTTCCTCTCAATGCCGTGGGTGCCGGCACCCGGCGCCCAGCCTTACTTCATCTGGGGCGCGACCGCGGCGATGCTGCGCAACCTTTACCACCTGTTGCAGGCCGACTGACCCCAGACGCAGGGCTGTCATGCAGGTACCCAATGACGCAGTGACGCGGAGCTGTATGCAAGTGGCTCGCAGCAGCGCGTTTCCGACAACGGTGCATCGCGTGCGTTCGAAATGCACCGTAAAGCGGCGCGCAGACCCGAAGCCTCGTTATCATCAACGACGATGAGCTTTTTCGCCGTTCTCTTCGCGCTGATGGTCGAGCAGATCAAGCCCCTGCCGCGCGACAACTGGGTGCACGACACGCTGGCCTCCTGGGTCGGCTGGACGGGGCGCAACTTTGATGCTGGCAAGCCAGGTCATGCGCGCATCGTCTGGGTGGTCACCGTGATCTTCCCGGCGCTGGTGGCCTGGGGGCTGCATGCGGCCATCGGCTACTTCAGCCTGATCGGCGCCTTGGCCTTCGATGTGGGCGTGCTCTACCTCACCCTGGGTTTCCGGCAGTTCAGCCACTACTTCACCGACATTCGCGAAGCGCTGGAGCGCGGTGACGAAGACCATGCGCGCGCGCTGCTCGCCGAGTGGCGTCACCTCGATGCGTCCGAGTTGCCCCGCAACGAGCTGCTGCGCCATGTGATCGAGCATTCCCTGCTCGCGGCCCACCGCCATGTGTTCGGCGTCTTCTTCTGCTATGTGGTGCTGGCCGCCATCGGGTTTGGCCCGGCGGGCGCGGTGATCTACCGCATGGCCGAGTTCGCCAGCCGCTACTGGGCCTTCCGCAGCCGCAAGATGGGCGTGGCGGTGAACGAAGGCCTGCGTGACCTGTCGCAGCGCGCCTTCGGCCTGATCGACCATGTGCCGGCCCGCCTGACCGCCTTCGGTTTTGCGGTGGTCGGCAACTTCGAGGAAGCCGTGTCGGGTTGGCGGCGTGACGCCGAACTCTGGCGCCATGCGAACGAAGGCATCATCCTGGCCGCCGCCGCGGGCGCCGTGGGCGTGCAGCTGGGTGGCGCCACCGCGCCGGGCGTGACGCCCGACCGTTCCCGCACCTTCACCGGTGGCCTGGACGCCGAGTCGGTCGAGGCCGCAGGCTCAACGCCGGGCATTCCGCCACAGCTTGGCCACCTCGGCAGCGTGGTGGGCCTGGTCTGGCGCTCGGTGGTGCTGTGGATGCTTCTGCTGGCCCTGCTGAAGCTGGCCAACCTGCTGGGCTGAGCCCGCCCCTTCAGCCCTTGGGCTGAGCAGGTCCACTCAGCCTTTGCGCTGACCCTGTTCCAGCTCGTCCCACAGCGCTTCATACAGCCGATAGCGTGACGCACTGATCTTCCCGTCTTCGAGTGCCGTGCGCACGCCGCAGCCCGGTTCATGCCGGTGGCTGCAGTTGTAGAAGCGGCAATGACCCAGGTGCTGCCGCAGGTCGGGCATCAGGTCGGCCAGCCGCTGCGGGGTGATGTGCATCAGCCCGAATTCCTGGAAGCCCGGGGAATCCAGCACCGCGGCGCGCTCACCGCTTTCGGTGGCCGCCACGCCGTCCAGCCAGTACCAGCTGGTGGTTGTGGTGGTGTGTTTGCCCGAGTTCAGCGCGGTCGAGATTTCACGCACCTCGGCGGCGGCCTGCGGCACCATCAGGTTGATCAAGGTGCTCTTGCCCATGCCACTGGCGCCCAGCACCAGCGTGGCCTTGCCGGCCAGATGGGGTTGCAGCAGGGCCATCGCCGCGTCAGGGGCGGTGGTAAGTGCGGTTTCCAGCACCGTCAGGCCCATGTCGCGGTAGGGCTGCAGGCGTTCACGTGCCAAGGCGGCCGTTGGCAGGTCGGTCTTGTTCAGCAGCAGCGTGGTCGTGATGCCGGCGTCCTCCGCGGCGATCAGCGCACGGGTGAGCTGCGACTCACTGAACATCGGCTCGCCGGCCAGCACCACCAGCAGCAGGTCGATGTTGGCGGCGAAGGACTTGGTGCGCCATTCGTCCTGCCGCATCAGCAGGTTGCGGCGGGGCAGGGGGGCTTCGATGACAGCTTCGTCACCGGCGGGCTTCCACAACACGCGGTCACCGACCACGCATTGGCTCTTCTTGCCTTTCGGGTGCGCCAGGATGCGCTCGCCGTCCGGCTTTTCAAGGATCACGTGCCGACCGTGCGCGCCCACCACCAGGGCTTGAGGCAATTGCTCGCGGGCCATCAACGGGGCAGGGCCGCAAGGCGCTCGGAAGCGGGCGGGTGCGAGTAGTAAAAACGTGCGTACAAGGGGTCGGGTGTCAAGGTAGAGGCGTTGTCCTGGTAAAGCTTCAAAAGCGCCGCTGCCAAGGCCGGGCCACTGGATTGGGCACTGGCGTAGGCATCAGCTTCAAATTCTGCCTTGCGCGATGAACGCGCCATCAGCGGCGAGACGAAAAAGGCAAAGGGTGGCACGGCCAGCGTGAACAGCATCAGCGCCATGCCGTCATTGGCTGCGCCCAGGTTCGGGCTGACGCCCAGTCCCAGATAGAAGCCCGTCTGCTGCGCCAGCCAGCCCAGCAAAGCCAGGGCGGCCAGGCTCATGCCGATCACCAGGGCCATGCGCGTGATGACGTGCCGGTGATGGAAGTGACCCAGCTCGTGCGCCAGCACGGCTTCCACTTCCACCGGGCTCAGGCGCTCGAGCAGGGTGTCATAGAACACCACGCGCTTGGCCTTGCCCAGCCCCGCGAAGTAGGCGTTGCCGTGGGCGGAGCGGCGGCTGCCGTCCATCACGAAGAAGCCCTTGACCTGGAAACCGCAGCGCTGCATCAGGGCCTGCACCCGCTCGCCCAGGGCCGTGTCTTTCAGGGGCTCGAACTTGTTGAACATCGGCGCGATCAGGGTCGGCCAGATCAACTGCATCAGCAGCATGAAGCCGGTCCACAAGGCCCAGGCCCACAGCCACCACAGGCTGCCCGCGGCGCCCATCACCCATAGCACGGCGGCCAGCAGGGGCGCACCCACCAGCGTGCCCACCAGCGTGCCCTTGAGCAGGTCGGCGATGAACAGGCCCGGCGTCACCCGGTTGAAGCCGAATTGCTGCTCGATGCGGAAGACGCGCCACAGCTCGGCGGGCAGGTCAATCAGGCCGTTGAGTACGCTGAACGCGCCGAACAGGGCCAGCTGGTAGGCCATGTCGCCCCAGCGCACCTGCACGTTGGCCAACAGCCATTGGTTGAGCGATTCCAGGCCCCCGAGCAGTGTCCAGCCCATCAGCACCGCGGTGGCGAGGGCCTCGCTCAGCAGGCCGAAGCGGGCCTTGGCGATGGTGTAGTCGGCCGCATGCTGGTGCGCCTGGAGAGTGATGATGCCGGCGAAGGCGTCGGGCACCGCGTGGCGGTGGGTGTGGACATGGCGGATCTGGCGACTCGACAGCCAGACCTTGGCCACCAGCGACGCGATCACCGCGGCGCAAAAGGCCAGGGAAACAGTGCTTGCTTGCATGGGGGCGAGTGTACGTTTGTCGGACAATCACCCGCTGTAGATACAAGGACAACCATGAGCGCAACCACCTTGGCCAAGAACGACCAGAACCTGATCTGGATCGACCTTGAAATGACCGGCCTGAAGCCGGACTCCGACCGCATCATCGAGATCGCCGTCGTCGTGACCGACCCGCACCTCACCGTGCGCGTTGAAGGCCCGGTGTTTGCCATCCACCAGAGCGACGCCGTGCTCGACGGCATGGACAACTGGAACAAGGGCACGCACGGTCGCAGCGGCCTGATTGACCGCGTGAAGGCGTCGACCACCAGCGAAGCCGATGCGGAAGCCCGCGTCATCGAGTTCCTCTCGGCCTATGTGCCAGCCGGCAAGAGCCCGATGTGCGGCAACTCGATCTGCCAGGACCGCCGCTTTCTGGCCAACTACATGAAGGGCCTGGAGGCGTTTTTCCACTACCGCAACCTCGACGTCAGCACCCTGAAGGAGCTGGCCCGCCGCTGGAAGCCCTCCGCCATGGAAGGCTTCAAGAAGGCCCAGGCGCACACCGCGCTGGCCGACATCCAGGAATCGATCGACGAGCTCGCGCATTACCGCGAGCATTTCCTGTCGCTCTGACCCGCGCTCACTCGTGCCGCAGCGCCTCGATCGGATCGAGGCGTGCGGCACGGCGTGCCGGCATGTAGCCGAACACCACGCCGATCAGCGCTGAAAAGCCGAACGCCAGCAGGTTGATGCCCGGGTTGAACAGCCAGGGCAGGCCCATCAGGCTGGTCAGGCCCCACGAGGCCAGCGTGGCCAGCACCACGCCCGTCAGCCCGCCCAGGGACGACAGCACCACCGCCTCGATCAGGAACTGCATCAGCACGTCGCGCTCCAGCGCGCCGATCGCCAGCCGCACGCCGATTTCGCGGGTGCGCTCGGTCACGCTGACCAGCATGATGTTCATGATGCCGATGCCGCCCACCAGCAGGCTCACCGCCGCCACCGCACCCAGCAGCGAGGTCATCAGCTGGGTGGTGCCCGACAGCGTCTGGGCGATCTGCGCGGTGTCGAGCACGTTGAAGTTGTCGTCGGCGCCGTCGGCCAGCCGGCGCCGCTCACGCAGCAACTGAGTCAGTTGCGCGGTGACCTGGCTGGTGTCCGCGCCGTCCTTCATCGACACCAGCAAGGTGTTCACCCGGGTGGTGCCGGTGACACGACGCTGGGCTGTGCGCAGCGGCACGATGATGGTGTCGTCCTGGTCCATGCCCATCGCAGCCTGGCCCTTGCTCGCCAGCAGGCCGATGATTTCACAAGAGAAGCCCTTGACGCGCACCGCCTGACCGATCGGGTTGGCGCTGGCGCCGAACAACTCCCGGCGCACCGTGTTGCCGATCACGCACACGGCCGCACCGGTGACCTGCTCGGTGTCGTTGAACACCCGGCCCGAAGCCAGTTGCCAGTTGGCCGCGACGAAGTAGGGCGCCGTGCTGCCCGTCACGGTGGTCGACCAGTTGCGGCCGTTTGCCACCACCGTGACAGCCCCGCGCACTTCGGGCGCCACCGCCTTCAGGCCGCCCACGCGGCTGGCAATGGCCTCGGCATCGGTGTCCTTGAAGGCTGGCGCGCCGGCACCGCTCATGCCCGGGCCCAGGCGCTGCCCGGGGCGGATCTGCAGCAGGTTGCTGCCCAGGCTGCTGATCTGGTCGCGCACCGCCTGCGTGGCGCCGTTGCCCAGCGTCACCATGGTCACCACGGCGGCCACGCCGATGACGATGCCCAGCACGGTCAGGAAGGAGCGCAGCAGGTTGCGGCAGATCGCCCGCCAGGCCAGCGTGAGGCTGCTCGTGAACATCAGCATCATGGCGCGCTCCGCTGCTCGTCACGCTCGATCGCGCCGTCACGGAAGTGCACCACGCGGCTGGCCCAGGCGGCCATCTCCGGCTCGTGCGTCACCATCAGCACGGTGATGCCGTGGGTCTGGTTCAAGTCTTTCAGCAAATCCATGATGTCGGCGCTGCGGGCGCTGTCCAGGTTGCCGGTGGGCTCGTCCGCCAGCAGCACCGTGGGCTGCGTGACGATGGCCCGGGCAATCGCCACCCGCTGTTGCTGCCCGCCAGACAATTCGGCCGGGGTGTGGTTTTCACGCTCGGCCAGGCCAACACGCGCCAGCGCGGCGCGGGCGGCTGCGCGCCGCTGTTCGCGCGGCTCACCGCGGTACAGCAGCGGCAGCTCGACGTTCTCCAGTGCCGAGGTGCGGGCCAGCAGGTTGAAGCCCTGAAAGACAAACCCGAGGTGCCGGCGGCGCAGCAGGGCGCGCTGGTCGCGGTCGAGTTGCTCCACCGGGATGCCGCTGAAGCGGTAGCTGCCGCGGCTGGGGGTATCGAGACAGCCCAGCAGGTTCATCGCGGTGGATTTGCCGGAGCCGCTGGGCCCCATCACCGCCACGAATTCACCGGCGTGAATGTCCAGGCTGATGCTGCGCAGCGCGTGCACGGTGGCTTCGCCTTCACCGTAGGTGCGGCCCACCTGGCGCAGGCAGATCAGGGGTGCTGTGGTGCTGGCGCTCATGGCTTGGCAGAAGCGCTGCGCTGCTCGGTGATCACGGCCAGGCCTTCACGCAGGCCGTCGGCACTGATCTCCGTCTGCTGCCCGTTGCTCAGGCCGATCTTCACCGGCATCGGCACCGGCACGCCGTCTTCCAGCACCCAGATCTGCTGAGGGCGGCCGGTGCGGTTGGTGGCTGCGGCAGCGGCTGCCCCCGGCATGCCGGCGGGCTTGCGACCCATGGCGCCACCGGGCGGGCCGGGCATCAGCGTTTCCAGCATGCTGCGCTTGGGTGCGGCGCCTGAGGGGGGCGGGCCGCCAGCGGGGGCGGCTGGGCTGAACGACAAGGCACTCACCGGCACCACCCACACGCCCGTGTGGCGGGAAGCCGCGATCTGCGCGGTGGCGGTCATGCCGGGGCGCAGGCTGAGGTCCTTGTTGTCGACCGCGAGCTGGGTGGTGTAGGTCACCACGTTGTCGGTGGTGGTGGAGCCAAACGCCACGCGCGTGACGTTGGCCGGGTAACTGCGGCCCGGCCAGGCGCTGACACTGAACCTGGCGCTTTGGCCGCTGCTGATCTGGCTCACGTCGGCTTCGTCCACATTCACCGAGAGCTTCAGCTGCGTCAGATCCTCGGCCAGCGTGAACAGGGTGACCGCCTGCAGCGAGGCGGCCACGGCATTGCCGGGCTCCACGCTGCGGGTCAGGATCACGCCGTCGATGGGCGAGCGGATGGACGCCTTCGACAGGTTGGTGCGGTTGGTGCTGAGCGCGGCGCGCATGTCGTCCACGCCGGCCAGGGCCGAGGCTTCGCTGGCGATGGCCTTGTCGACGGCGGCGCGGGCGCTGTCGAGGTCCGTGGCTGCCGGCACGCGGCCACCAGACAGCCGGTGGGCTTCTTCCTGGCGGGCCAGGGCCAGCTTCATTTCCTTCAGATTGGCGCGCGCGGTGGCCAGCGTGGCTTCGGCAGCACCCAGGTTGGCTTGGGCCTGCGTCACCTGGTCGTTCAGCTTGGCCGTGTCCAGCTTGACCAGCACCTGGCCCTTGCGCACCCGGTCGTTCACATCCACCAGCACTTCGGCCACGGTGCCCGACAGTTCACTGCCCAGGCTGACCGACCGCGTGGGTTGCAGCGTGCCGTTCGCGCTGACGGTCAGGGCCACGTCGCCGCGCGTCAAGGCCTGGGTGACGAAGATCGGGCGTGCTGCGTCGTCGTTGCGCATCAGCCAGAGGCTGGCAGCCACCACGGTGGCCAGCAGGGTGAGGGCGCCGATGCGCACGGCGGGCCGGCGCCACAGCGGGCGCTGGTCATGTTGCAGCCAGGCGGGCAGGGCTTCGGCCGCGGGGGAGGTGTTCAGATCAGCAGGCATGGTGGACACGCGGCAAGCGCAAGGGGGAAGGTGGGAAACCGTTGGGGTGTGGGTGTTGGCTGGTGGGGGCTGGCGTGGCTCACGTGGCGGGTGCGCCCACCGGCGCGGAAGCGCCCGAGCCGTTCACGCCCGCCCAGCCGCCACCCAGGGCGCGCCACGTGGCCGTCAGGGCCAGCAGCAGGTCGGTGCGAGCCGATTGCAGCGACAGCCAGGCGGACAGGGCATTGCGCTGCGCCACCAGCAGGGCGGTCACGTCGGTCAAGCCGGCTGCTTGCCGGTGCTTCGTGGCCTGCCAGACGGCGTCGGCTGATTGCGCGGCCTGTTCCAGCGCGGGCAGGCGCAGGCGTTGCTGCTGCAGGCCCACCAGCCGGTCTTCCACGTCCGTCACCGCGCTCAGCAGCGTCGCATCAAAGGCCGCGCGCTGGACGTTCAGCGCGGCGTCGTCACGGTCGATCAAGGCCTGGCGCTCGCCGTTGTCCCACAGCGTCCACGACACGGCACCGAGCAAGCTGGCCACGGCGCTGCCGGGCTGGCCCAGGCCGGCCAGCGTGGCCGCCTGCCAGCCGATCGAGCCGGTCAGGCTGACGCTGGGGCGGGCGGCCCGGCGGGTGCCTTCGGTGGCTGCCCACTGGGCCAGCAGATTGGCTTGCGCTGCGGCCACATCGGGCCGCCGGCGCAGCAGGTCGGCGGGCACCCCCGCCGAGAGGCCGTTCAGCGCAGCAGCGGGGATCTGCAAGGCCGGGTCGACCGCCAGGCTGCCGTGCAACTGCAGCGGCGTCAGGCCGCCAAGCAGCGCGAGTTGGTGTTCGTACTGGGCCAGCTGGGTGCGCAGGGGCGCCAGGCTGGCGCGGGTCTGCGCGGTGTTCAAGGCCGCGGTGTCCACATCCAGCCCATTCGCCAGGCCGGCCTGGGCGCGCCACTGGGTCAGCACCTGGGTCTCTTCGAAGCTGCGCAGGCTGCGTTCGGTCAGGGCGAGGCGGGCCTGGGTGTCGCGCCATTGCAGGTAGTTGGCGGTCACCTCCGCCGCCACGCGCAACTCGGTGCTGGCCACGCTGGCCTGTGCGGCCGTCACCAGCGCAGCCACGCGGTCGAGCTCGGCAGCCTGCGTGCCGTTCACGTCGGGTGACCAGCTCGCCGACAGCACGCCCTTCACCTGGTTGCTGTTGACGCCCCCACTGCGCTGGCGGCTGGCCGAGCCCGTGGTGCCGATCTGCAGCTGCTGGCCGGCCTCGCTGGCACGTTGCTGGGCCAGGGCCTGGGCGAGGCTGGCCCGGGCCTGCCGCACGTCGGCATTGGCGCTCAGCGCCTTGGTGACGAGGTGGGTGAGGTCGGCGTCCTTGAACTGCTCCCACCAGGCGGCGCTGATGCCGTCAGTGCCTGCCGTGGCCGGCCCGGCTTCCAGCCAGTGCGTGGCCTCCACCGGCGTCTGCAGGCCTTGCAGGGCGCGATCGACTGATGGTGGCGTGTCTGCGGCCTGCGCCACCGTGCCGGTGGCAAACAACACGCAAAGCAGCCAGCGGGCCGCTGGGGGAAGGGTTCGGGGCATGCAGCAAGGTCCATGAGGCCGGCACTGGTGGCCGGCGATGGAGGCATGTTGCTGCCCGTGTGCAAAGCGATTTCGGACTGCTTTGTAAAGTAAAGCTGCGGGGCTCAGGGTCAGACCCGATGGGTGGCTGCGCTTCGACTCGCCATGAAAAAAGCCACCCGGAGGTGGCTGTTGGTGGCTGTCGGTGGGGCGGTGATGGGCGCCGCGCTGACAGCCCCTCGGGGCTGCAGCGGCTTACTGGCTCACGAAGGCGCGTTCGATGACGAAGTCGCCCGGCGTGGTGGTGTTGCCTTCCTTCAGGCCGCGCACTTCCATCATGGTCTTCAGGTCGCGCAGCATTTCCGGGCTGCCGCAGATCATCACGCGGTCCTCCTCGGCGTTCAGCATTGGAATGCCCAGCGCCTTGGCGACCTGGCCTTCTTCCAGCGCGGTCGTCAGACGGCCCTGGTTGCGGAAGGGCTCACGCGTCACGGTCGGGTAGTAGAGCAACTGCTTGCTGACCATCTCGCCGAGGAACTCATGCTTGGGCAGCTCCTGGGTGATGTAGTCGTGATAGGCCAGCTCCTTCACCTCGCGGGTGCCGTGCACCAGGATGACCTGCTCGAACTTCTCGTAGGTGTCCGGGTCGCGGATCACGCTGAGGAACGGGGCCAGGCCGGTGCCGGTCGACAGCAGATACAGGCGCTTGCCGGGCAGCAGGTAGTCGATCAGCAGCGTGCCCGTGGGCTTCTTGCCGACGATGATGCTGTCGCCGACCTGGATGTGCTGCAGACGCGAGGTCAGCGGGCCATCTTGGACCTTGATGCTCAGGAATTCCAGCGTCTCTTCGTAGTTCGGGCTGACGATGGAGTAGGCGCGCAGCAGCGGCTTGCCGTCCACGCGCAGGCCGATCATGGTGAAGTGGCCATTCGAAAAACGCAGCGAGGTGTCGCGGGTGGTGGTGAAGCTGAACAGGCGGTCGGTCCAGTGATGCACGCTCAACACGCGCTCTTCGTTGAAGGCACTCATGCTTGAATTTCGAAGGTAAAAAGAGACAAAGGCAACGCGTGTCGCGCTGCACGGCAACCCGGGATTATCCCTCAGGCGCGAATTCCCTGCGACCGGCTATCGCCATCCGCGCCCGGGGCTCGGGTTCAGGCGGCCTTGTCGGCCTCGGAGGTGAAGCTGTCGGCGAAGAACTCGTCTTCCGGCAGGTGGCACGCGGCCGTGAATTCGCGCTGGGCAGCGGCCACCATCACCGGTGCACCGCAGGCATACACCTGATGGCCTGACAAGTCCGGCAGGTCGGCCATCACGGCCTGATGCACAAAGCCAGTGCGGCCCTGCCAGGCGTCACTGGCCTGGGGCTCAGACAGCACCGGCGTGTAGCTCAGGTTCGGCATGTCGGCCGCCGCTTGCACGGCCCAGTCATGCAGGTAGAGGTCGGCCTTCGAGCGGCAGCCCCAGTACAGCGCCACGGGGCGGTTGATCTGCTTGTCCTGCATGCGCTCGATCAGCGCCTTGATTGGCGCAAAACCTGTGCCCGAGGCGATCATCACGATGGGCTTGGCGCTGTCTTCACGCAGGAAGAAGGTGCCGAACGGGCCTTCCATGCGGACGATGTCCTTTTCCTTCATCGTGCTGAACACCTGGTCGGTGAACTTGCCGCCGGGCATGTGGCGGATGTGCAGCTCGATCGACGGCGGCGTGCCCAGGTTGTGCGTCGCATTGGCCATCGAGTAGCTGCGGCGCGCGCCGTCACGCAGGATGAATTCCACGTACTGGCCGGCGTGGAACTGGAAGTTCTGGTTGGCCGGCAATTGCACGCGGATGATGGCGACGTCAGGGGCGGCGCGCTGCATCGACAGCACACGGCCCGGCATCTTCAGCACCGGGAACTCACCAGCGCCGGCCACGCTGCGGGCTTCCACCACGCAGTCGGTCTGCGGCGTGGCGCAGCAGGTCAGGATCATGCCGGCTTCTTCCTCGGCCGGGCTCAGGGCCTTGGCCTGGTGCGCGCCGTGAATCACGCGGCCTTCCAGCAGGCGGCTCTTGCATGAGCCACAGGCGCCGTCCTTGCAGCCGTAGGGCAGGCCGATGCCGTCGCGGATGGCCGCATTCAAAATGGGCTCGTCGCGGGCCACGTCGAAGCTGCGCTCGGAAGGCTTGAGGGTGATGCGGAAGGTCATGACGGCGAAATTCTCTGGGCCACTACACTGAGTTTTTGATTGTCGCCCATTCGTGTCATGTCACTGCCCCACCGCACCTTTCGCCGCCCGACCCTGCTCATCGTGGGCTGCGGTGATGTGGGCATGCGCGTGCTCAAGCTGGTGCGCACGCAATGGCGTGTGCTGGCGCTGACCTCCTCGCCCGAGCGCGCTGAGCTGCTGCGCGCGGCAGGCGCCATGCCGCTGATTGGCAACCTCGACCAGCCGGCCACGCTGGCCCGCCTGGCTGGCCTGGCCGATGCCGTGCTGCATCTGGCCCCACCACCCGGCAACGGGCCGAGTGACCCGCGCACCGCCGCCTTGCTGCACGCGCTGGCCCGCCGCCGTGCGCCGCGGTGCCTGGTGTACGGCAGCACCACCGGGGTGTACGGCGATGCCGGCGGTGCGCGCTTTGATGAAACCCGGCCCGTGGCGCCCGCCACCGACCGGGCGCGTCGCCGCGTGGACGCTGAAGCTCGTGTGCGCTGGGCTGGCCGCGCACTGGGTGTGCGCACCACGGTGCTGCGCATCCCGGGCATCTATGCCGTTGATCGCGTGGGCGGCCATCCACGTGACCGTGTCGAGCGCGGCGCGCCGGTGCTGGTGGCGGACGACGACGTCTACACCAACCACATCCATGCCGACGACCTCGCGCGGGCCTGCGTGGCAGCGCTGCATCGTGGTCTGCCGCAGCGCGTGCTGCACATCAGCGACGACAGCGAATTGCGCATGGGCGATCACTTCGATGCCGTGGCTGATCGCTACGGTTTGCCGCGCCCGCCGCGGCGCAGCCGGGCCGAGCTGGCACAGACGCTGTCGCCCATGCAGCTGAGCTTCATGGGCGAGTCGCGTCGCCTGGTGAACACCAGAATGAAAAAAGAGCTGCGATTGCAGCTCCTTCATCCGGACGTGGCCAGTGGGTTGGCCGAGGGCTGATCACCAGCCGCGCCGCTTCGGGAACGGCGGCTGGCCGCGCCAGTAGCGGATCATCAGCCAGGCGCCAACCATGCCGCCCAGGTGGGCGAAGTGGGCGATGCCGGAGTTGCTGAACAGCACGCCCTGGAACAACTCGATCGCACCGAACAGCATCACCATCACCTTGGCCGGCACGGTGATCGGCGGGATGGGGATGGCCTGGCGGTTGGTCATCAACAGCACGATCATCACGATGCCCAGGGTGTAGAAAATCTGCCCCGGCATCATCATCAGCACCATCGGCAGGAAGCCGACGAGGTCGAACTGGCGGCGCGGGAACATCAGCGCGTAGGCCAGCAACAAGCCATACAGCGCACCCGATGCACCCACGGTCGGCGCGAAGCGGCCGGGCAGCAGGGTGACGATCAGTTGGGCAACGGCGGCCGTCAGCACGCTGGCCAGCAGCAGCTGCGAATAGCGCTTCTGGCCCCAGAGGCGCTCCAGCTCAGCACCGAACATCCACAGACCCAGCATGTTGAAGAACAGGTGGGCCAGATCGCCGTGCAGGAAGGCGTAGGTCAGCGGTTGCCAAGGCAGGAAGCCGCCACTGTTGATCGGGTAGAGCGCAAACCACAGCTTCAGGGGCAGTGTGGCGCCGAGCAACTGCTCGATACAGAACACAGCCGTGCAGATCAGCAACAGGGCTTTGGTGTAAGGGGGCAGCGACGGCATGGACTCTCGCGACGTGTGGGGCCGAAAGAAAAACAGACCGTGGAACGGTCTGCAATGGTGCCCGCGGCCAGACTCGAACTGGCACGCCTTGCGGCGGCGGATTTTGAATCCGCTACGTCTACCGATTTCGTCACGCGGGCAGGTGCAGCAATCAACGGTCAACAGACGATCAACTGCTGGTGAGGGGCCGATTATGGCATGAGCGCCATGGGCATCCAGACGCCCCGCGGCGAAAAGTTGGATGCCCGCGATAATGCATCGAACGTCCCACTTGCCTCCCTCTTGCACATCGCATCGATGCCGAACTACAAGACCCTTGAAGATGCCATTGGCGGCACGCCGCTGGTTCGCCTGCAACGCCTGCCGGGTGCTGACGCAACTGCGCGTGGCAACGTGATCCTCGGCAAGCTCGAGGGCAACAACCCGGCCGGATCGGTGAAAGACCGCCCGGCCATCCACATGATCCGGCAGGCCGAAGTGCGCGGCGAGATCCGCCCCGGCGACACCCTGATCGAAGCCACTTCGGGCAACACCGGTATCGCGCTGGCCATGGCCGCAGCCATCAAGGGCTACCGCATGGTGCTGATCATGCCGGAGGACCTGTCGATCGAACGCGCGCAGACCATGAAGGCCTTTGGCGCCGAGTTGATCCTCACCCCGAAGTCGGGTGGCATGGAGCTGGCCCGCGACCTGGCCGAGCAGATGCAGAAGGACGGCAAGGGCCGGGTGCTCGACCAGTTCGCCAACGCCGACAACCCGGCGGTGCACTACGCCACCACCGGCCCCGAGCTGTGGGCCGACACCGAAGGCCGCATCACCCACTTCGTGAGCGCGATGGGCACCACCGGCACCATCACCGGCGTGTCGCGTTACCTGAAGGAGCAGAACCCGGGTGTGCGCATCATCGGCGCCCAGCCGGCTGAAGGCTCGCGCATTCCCGGCATCCGCAAGTGGCCCGAGGCCTACCTGCCAAAGATCTACAACCCGCAGGCGGTGGACGAGCTGGTTTATGTGAGCCAGTCGGACGCTGAAGACATGGCGCGCCGCATGGCCGCCGAAGAGGGCCTGTTCGCGGGCATCTCGGCGGCGGGCGCCTGCTGGGTGGCCCTGCAGATCGCGCGCAAGGTGGAAAACGCGACGATCGCCTTCATCGTCTGCGACCGCGGTGACCGCTACCTGTCCACCGGCGTCTTTCCGGCCTGAGGCCACCTCGCTGCATCTTCCAGGCTGACACCATGAGCACCGACTACCGCTTCTGCCCGCAATGCGCCACACCGCTCGGCTGGGTCGAGGCGATGGAAGATGGCGGCCCGACGCTGCGCCTGCGCTGCGGCGCGTGCAACTTCACCCACTGGAACAACCCGACGCCGGTGCTGGCGGCGGTGGTGCAGTGCGCTGACCGGGACGGGCAACTCCTGCTGGCCCGCAACGCCGCCTGGTCCGGCAAGATGTACGCGCTGATCACCGGCTTCATGGAAGCGGGTGAATCGCCCGAAGCCGGCATCGCCCGCGAAGTGCTCGAAGAAACCAATCTGGTGGCCGAGCGCGTCGAGTTGATCGGCGTGTGGGACTTCCAGCGCATGAACCAGGTCATCATCGCCTACCATGTGGTGGCGCGTGGTGAGATCCGGCTCTCGCCGGAACTGGTGGACTACCGCCTGTTTGCGCCCGGTGAGGTGATGTGCTGGCCCTCCGGCACCGGCCATGCGCTGGCAGAATGGCTGCGGCGCCAAGGGGTTGAGCCCCGCTATTTCGAATGGCCGGCCAAGCCCTGAGCTGCTGGTCGCCTCTACTTGTATTGCCCCCGACAGGAAGCCCCCGCATGGAAGCGCAGAAGGAAATCGACACCCGCGGCCTGAATTGCCCGCTCCCCATCCTCAAGGCCAAGAAGGCCTTGGCAGACATGCCCAGCGGCCATGTGCTGAAGGTGGTGGCGACCGACCCGGGCTCGACCCGCGACTTCCAGGCCTTCGCCCGCCAGACCGGCAACGATCTGGTCGAGCAATCGGAAGCGGAAGGCGAGTTCATCCACTTCCTGCGCCGGCGCTGAGTTCTTCACCGCCTCGGTGGCTGGCCGGCACACAGACCGGCAGCCCCACAAACAAGAAGGCCCGCTTGATGCGGGCCTTTGTCATGGTGCCGTGAGGTGGCTCACAGATCCAGGGTCTTGAGGTAGCTGCGGAAGCCGGCGCCGAGTTGCGGATGGGCCAGGGCCAGTTCCACATTGGCTTCCAGGAAGCCTTCCTTGCTGCCGCAGTCATAACGGCGGCCGTCGTAGCGGTAGGCAAACACCTTCTCGCGACGCATCAGCGAGGCGATGCCGTCGGTCAGCTGGATTTCACCGCCCACGCCGCGCGGCAGGTTGGCGATCTCGCGGAAGATGCCCGGGTTCAGGATGTAGCGGCCCGCCACGCCGAGGTTCGACGGCGCGTTTTCCGGCGACGGCTTCTCGACGATGTGCGTCAGGTCCATCATGCGGTCGTTCACCGGCGTGCCGGCGACGATGCCGTAGCGCTTGGTGTGCTCCGGCAGCACTTCCTGCACGGCGATGATGGACGCGTGCCATTCGTTGTACTGCTCGACCATCTGCTTCATGATCGACGGCTTGCCCACCATCAGGTCATCGGCCAGCAGCACGGCAAAGGGCTCGTTCACGACCACCGACTGTGCGCACAGCACCGCATGGCCCAGGCCCAGGGCCTTGGGCTGGCGGATGTAGATGCACTCCATGTCGTCGGGCTTGATCGAGTGCACCAGGTCCAGCAGTTCCTGCTTGCCGGCGGCTTCGAGTTCATGCTCCAGCTCGAAGGCAGTGTCGAAGTGGTCCGGAATGGCGCGCTTGTTGCGGCCGTTCACGAAAATCATTTGCTTGATGCCGGCCGAGTAGGCCTCTTCCACCGCGTACTGGATCAGTGGCTTGTCGACCACCGGCAGCATTTCCTTGGGCTGGGCCTTGGTGGCCGGCAGGAAGCGGGTACCGAGACCGGCAACCGGGAAGATGGCTTTGTTGATTTTCATGAACGACCTTGGGGCGGTAGGGTGTTGAATCATTTTGTCACGGGCCTTTGCAAGATCCGTGACAGACACACGACAAGCGCCCCCCTCAGGCAGGGGGGAGCTTGCCGAGCTGGGCCCGCAGGCTGTCCAGCGTGCGGGCAAATTCCACCAGGCGCTGACGCTCCTGCGCCACCACGGCCTCAGGCGCACGCGCCACGAAGCTTTCATTGCCCAGCTTGGCCTCTGCCTTCACGACTTCGCCTTCGATGCGCTTGATCTCCTTGCCCAGGCGCTCACGCTCGGCGGCCACATCAATCTCCACCTTCAGCGCCAGGCGTGCCTCGCCCTGCACCAGCACCGGGGCCAGTTCGCTGGCCGCCGTGAAGCTGGCTTCGTCGGTCTGCACCTGCACGTCGCTGAGCTTGGCCAGGGCCTTGAGCACCGGCGCTGCTTCGGTGATGAACGCCGCGTCACCCAGGGTGATCAGCGGCACGCGCTCGGCCGGCGACAGGTTCATTTCGCCGCGCAGCGTGCGGCAGGCGCCCACAAACTCCTTCAGCTTGACCATCCACGCGTCGGCCACGGGGTCGATGCGTTCCGGCTGGGCCTTCGGGTAGGCCGCCGTGGCGATGGTGTCGGTGCTGTCAGCTGCCTTGCGGCCGGCCACCACCGCCACCGTGTCCCACAGCTCGGCGGTGATGAACGGCGCCACCGGGTGCAGCAGGCGCAGCACGGTTTCGAGCACGCGCACCAGAGTGCGGCGGGTGGCGCGCTGCTGGGCTTCGGTGCCAGTCTGGATCTGCACCTTGGCGATTTCCAGATACCAGTCGCAATAGCTGTCCCAGACGAACTGGTAGATGGCGTTGGCCACGTTGTCCAGGCGGTATTCGGCGAAGGCCTGCTCAACCGCCATCTCCACACGCTGCAACTCGCTGGTGATCCAGCGGTCGGCAGGGCTGAAGGCCAGGTAGCCGTGGGCCGGGCCGCCCACGCTGCACTCTTCCTTGCTGTGCTCCTTCAGGCCGCAGTCCTGGCCTTCGCAGTTCATCAGCATGAACTTGGTGGCGTTCCAGAGCTTGTTGCAGAAGTTGCGGTAGCCCTCGCAGCGCTTGCTGTCGAAGTTCACGCTGCGGCCCAGCGTGGCCATGGCCGCGAAGGTGAAGCGCAGCGCGTCGGCGCCGTAGGCCGGAATGCCTTCCGGGAATTCCTTCTCGGTGGCCTTGCGCACCTTCGGCGCTGTCTCCGGCTTGCGCAAACCCTGGGTGCGCTTGTCCAGCAGCGGGGCCAGCTCGATGCCGTCGATCAGGTCGACCGGATCCAGCACATTGCCTTCGCTCTTGCTCATCTTCTTGCCCTGCGCATCGAGCACCAGGCCGTGGATGTAGACATGCTTGAACGGCACCTGACCCGTGAAGTGCTTGGTCATCATGATCATCCGGGCGACCCAGAAGAAGATGATGTCGTAGCCGGTCACCAGCACGCTGCTGGGCAGGAACAGGTCTTGTTCGATCGTCTTGGCGGGCCAGCCCAGGGTGCTGAACGGCACCAGGGCCGACGAGTACCAGGTGTCGAGCACGTCTTCGTCACGCGTCAGCGTGCCGGTGTAGCCGGCCGCGGTGGCCTTGGCGCGGGCTTCTTCTTCGCTGCGCGCCACGAACAGCTCGCCGGCTTCGCCGTACCAGGCCGGAATCTGGTGACCCCACCACAGCTGGCGCGAGATGCACCAGTCCTGGATGTTCTTCATCCACTGGTTGTAGGTGTTCACCCATTGCTCGGGCACGAATTTCACGTCGCCCGATTCCACCGCCTCGATGGCCTCTTCGGCGATCGACTTGCCGTTCGCGCCGGCCTTGCTCATGGCCACGAACCACTGGTCGGTCAGCATCGGCTCGATGACCTGGCCGGTGCGGGCGCAACGCGGCACCATCAGCTTGTGCTTCTTCACCTCCACCAGCAGGCCGTCAGCCTCCAGCTGGGCGACGATCTTCTTGCGGGCCACGAAGCGGTCCAGGCCGATGTACTCGGCCGGGATTTCGGTGGCCTCGTGGGCGCTGACCTTGGCTTCCAGGTCGAAGATGGTGAGCATGGCCAGCTTGTGGCGCAGGCCGACCTGGTAGTCGTTCTGGTCGTGGGCCGGCGTCACCTTCACCACGCCGGTGCCGAAGGTCTTGTCCACGTAGTCGTCGGCAATCACCGGCACCAGGCGGCCGGTGATGGGCAGGCGCACCTGCTTGCCGATCAGGTGGGTGTAGCGCTCGTCTTCCGGGTGCACCATCACGGCGGTGTCGCCGAGCATGGTTTCCGGACGGGTGGTGGCCACCACCAGCGTGTCGCTGCTGCCTTCCACCGGGTAGCGGATGTGCCAGAGCGAGCCGTCTTCCTCTTCGCTCTCCACTTCCAGGTCCGACACGGCGGACTTCAGGATCGGGTCCCAGCTCACCAGTCGCTTGCCGCGGTAGATCAGGCCTTCGTCGAACAGGCGGACGAAGGTTTCGGTGACCACGGCCGAGAGCTTCTCGTCCATGGTGAAGTACTCGTGCTCCCAGCTGACCGAGTCGCCCATGCGGCGCATCTGGCGCGTGATGGTCGAGCCCGATTGCTCCTTCCATTCCCAAACCTTGGCCACGAAATTCTTGCGGCCCAGGTCATGGCGGCTGAGCTTCTGCTCCTGCAGCTGGCGCTCCACCACGATCTGGGTGGCGATGCCGGCGTGGTCGGTGCCGGGCACCCACAGCGTGTTGGCGCCCTGCATGCGGTGGTAGCGCGTCAACGAGTCCATGATGGTCTGGTTGAAGGCGTGGCCCATGTGCAGCGTGCCGGTCACGTTCGGTGGCGGCAGTTGCACGCAGAACGAAGGCTTGGCCGGGTCGAGCGTGGGCTTGTAGACGCCAGCGTTCTCCCACAGCGGGGCCCAGCGGGCTTCGATGGCAGCGGGTTCGAAGGATTTGGCGAGTTCAGTCATGGGGCAAACCTGTGGCGGCCGCAGCAGCTGGGCAGCGGCGCGTTACCTTGTTTCGGGGGAGGGCCGATTGTAGGGTCTGCCCTGAGCGGGCAGGCCGTTTCAGGCCCGGCTCAGAGCAGCTGCTGCCGCTTCACCGCGAGGTAGCGGGTGACGAGGGCGGCGGCCAGCTCGTTCGGGGGCACGTCCACGATCAGCCCGTGGCGGTCCTGCAGCCGCGCGAAGGCATCGGCGCGGGCCTGGGCCAGCCAGTGGGCGGTGGCCACTTCGGCGGCGGCCGGGCCGTTTTGCAGCGGCTGCGCAGCCAGGTCGGCCAGCACCGGCTCGCGCAGGCTGGCCACCATGGTCACATGGCGCTGACGCAGCAGGCGCAGCGCCGGAGCCAGCTCGGACACATCGTCGTCGCGGAAGTTGGTCAGCCAGATCACCAGCGCGCGGCGGGGCGATTGCCGCATCAGGTTCCGGGCCGCGTCAACATAGTCGGGGTGCTGCGTGCCGGGCTGCAGGTCGTGCACGCTTTCCAGCAACTGGTCGAGTGCCGCCGTGCCCTTGCGGGGCGCCAGTTGCCGGCCTTCACCTGTTGCATGGCCGAAGGTCATCAGGCCGACCTCGTCACCGGCCTTCAGGGCGACGTGGGCAGTCAACGCCAGGGCATTGAGCACCTGGTCGAAGTGCTCGGCCTGGCGCGGGCCCGTGCGGTCGTCAGCCCGCATGCGGCGGCCGCAGTCGAGCAGGAAGATCACGCGCTGGTCGCGCTCGTCCTGGTACTGGCGTACCACCGGCTTGCCGCGTCGCTGGGTGGCGCGCCAGTCGATGTGCCGCACGGGGTCGCCGGCTTGATAGTCGGCCAGCTGGCGGAAATCGGTGCCGCTGCCGCGTTGCGCGGCCTGGCGGATGCCCATCTCGGCCAGCCGCTGGTCGCTGGCCAGCCAGGCGAAGCGGGCCAGCTCTGAAAAGTTCGGGTAGACCTTGAAGGCCACACCTTCGCCGGCCTGCACTTGCAGCTGCCAGCCGCCGGCCGGGCTGCGCAAGCGCAATTGCGGCGGCGTCAGCCGGCCCGCACCGCGGTGCCGGGGCCACAGCGTGTAGCTCAGTGTCACGCTTTCACCGGGCGCCAGCTGAAAGCTCGCCGGCAGGCCGCTGCTGTCGCAGGTGGCGTCCACGCCGTCGAACAACTCGCCATGCCAGGCGTGCGGTGCGCCAGCCGGCAAGCTCAGGCGGATCGACACGGTGTGGGCCACACCCAGGGCCAGCACGCGCGGCATGGGGCGGTGCACCTGCAGCGGGTGCTGCAGCCAGGCCCGGCGGGCGCGCCACAGGTCGAGTCCCAGCCAGAGGACGCCGGCGACCACCGCCACGGCGAGCAGGGCATGCGGCCAGGTGGCGGGTGCAGCCAGCCAGGCCAGCGCCAGATGCGCCGCCGCCAGAGCCAGCAGCCAGCGCGGCAAGGTGCGCCCGGGCAGCAGGCGCACGGTGGGGTGGTTGCCGGCTTGCTGGCCAGGTGGGGTGGCCGGGCTGGCCTGCGCCTTCTGCGCGGCGGCCATCCCGGTTGGCTGGGCCGTGCTCACTGGCGGGGTGCTTCCACTTGTTCCAGCCAGTCGGCCAGCAGGCTGTCCACACGCAGGCCGTCCAGCTGGGCGTCGGCCGACAACTGCACCCGGTGGCGCAGGGCGGCCACGGCATGCTGTTTCACGTCGTCGGGAATGACAAAGTCGCGGCCGCCCATCAGGGCAGCCGCCCGCGCCAGACGCACCAGCGCGATGGCGCCACGGGTGCCGGCGCCGCTGGACAAACCCGGCAGTTGCCGCGTGCCACGCACGATGCGCACGGCGTAATCGAGCGCGGCGGCGTCCACCGTGACCTGCGCCACCATGTTCTGCAAGGCCAGCACGCGGTCGCGGCTCAGGCAGGGTTGCACGTCGTTCAAGGGCAGGGCGTCGCCCGCGCTGCCGGCGGTGGCGCGGTGCACCACGGCGGCTTCGTCGCGCGCATCCGGGTAGTCCAGGTCGATCTTCAGCAGAAAGCGGTCACGCTGCGCTTCGGGCAGCAGGTAGGTGCCTTCGGCGTCCACCGGGTTCTGCGTGGCCAGCACCATGAAGGGCCGGGGCAGCGCCATCGATCGACCCTCCAGCGTGACCTGGCCTTCCTGCATCACCTCCAGCAGCGCGCTCTGGGTTTTGGCGGGGGCGCGGTTCACCTCGTCGGCCAGCAGCAGGTGGGTGAACACCGGGCCCTGGCGTACGCGCAGCTCGCCGCCTTCCAGCACGGTCTGGCCGGTGATGTCGGAGGGCATCAGGTCAGGCGTGAACTGCACGCGTGCAAAGTCGAGTGCCAGAGCCTGGCCCAGGGCGCGGGCCAGCAGCGTCTTGCCGAGGCCGGGCACGCCTTCCAGCAGCACATGGCCGCTGGCCAGCAGGGCCATCACGGTTTGCTCGACGGCGGCGGTCTGGCCCACCAGGGCGCGGGCGATCTGGTCACGCAGGCTGGAAAGGTCCAGGCGCGCCTGGTGCAGGTCGGTGGCGTCAATGCTCATGGCTGAGGTCCTGTCGAGGTGGGCGCCCGTGGCGCCGCAAGAATGCGCCTGCGTGCCGTTTCCAGCAGTCGCAGGTCGTGGAGGAGCTGCCGCACGGTGCGCGGCTTGGTCGTGGGGTTGCCGGCTGCGGTGAGGGCGGCCGCCTCCAGCCCGGTGGCGTGGGCGATGGCGCGTGCCAGTTCCGGCCAGGTGGCAGCCACGGCGATGGCCGGTGAAGCCGTGCCGTGGCGTGTCCAGGTCTCACGCAGCGCACGAAGTTGCACCTGCATCAGCAAGGGGCTGCGCTGGTGCAGCAGGAATGCGGCGGTGCCTTCCACCTGCGCCGTCAGTGATCGACGGCGATCAGGCGCCGGCTGGCGCAGCGGGCCGAAACGCGGCACCGCGCGCCACAGGGCAGTGGCGGCCGCCAGCAGCAGCAAGGCGCAGGTGGCCGGCGCCACCTGCCAAAGCCAGAGCGGCAGCACGGGCATGGCCTCGGTCTCGGCCAGCCAGACGGCATCGCCGGCATGCAGGTCCAGGGTGGCGGCCATCAGCGCCGGGTGATCGCGCTCCAGCTCGCTGACATCGTTCGGCAACAGGTACTGGGTCGATACCGTCACCTGGCCCTGGCCAACGGGCAGCCGCAGCACCCGCCATCCCAGTGCATCCTGCAGGCCCCAGCGGGGCGCCTGGGTGGTGCGCAGCACGCCGTTGGTTTCAGTGCACAGCGCGTAGGTGCGCAGGCCGGGGAAGTGTGAGGTGAAGTGGGCGGCGTAGTCGGGCCCCAGGTTCGCGCTGCCTGGCTCGGGCTCGGTGACGGACCAGTTGCACTTCACCTTTTCCCGCGGGTTGATCACGTCGCGCAGGACGCGGTCGTCTGCGCCAGAAGGGGGGGCGGTGTCGTGATTGCCAGTGACTGGGTCCGCGTCTTCATCGTCCTCGTCGTCTTCCTCATCGTCGTTGTCCGTCGGCGCAGAGGCCGCCTTGTTTCGATGATTGGCCGCCACCTTCTGGCGATGCCGGATTTCCCAGGGGCGCTCGAGCTTCAGGCCCAGCCAGGCGAGCAGCGGGTCCGGTGCGTCCTCAGCGGTCCGGTCCACCAGCACGTTGGCCATCACGACCAGGTGCCCGCCCTGCGCCACCCATTGCTGCACGGCCTGCAGGCGTTGCTGCTGCATGTCCCACAGGTCAGATCCGAGCACCAGCGTCGTGCCCTTGGGCGGCAGCGGGTCCAGCTGGGCCACCACGGTCAGGCTGCTGCCCTGTGCCTGCAACCATTGCCGCAGCACGTAGTTGTGATCAGTGAGCGCGGCGCCGCGCCGGGCCGTGCGGGTTGGCTCTTCCGCCCAGTAGGTGTTCTGTGCCACCCAGTAGGTACCGCCGCCCAGCAGCAGCAACACCAGCACCCAGGTCAACGGTCTGAGCCAGGGCTTCATGCGGCGGCCCCCGACTGAGTTTGCGGGGCGTCTTCGGTGGGGCGGCCCAGTTGGATGTCGAAGCGGGCGCACAGCACGGCCATGGTGTCGTTCGACGGCAGGGTGTGGGCATAGCCGCAACGCAGCCAGGCGTCGATCAGGATGCCGAGGAAGGCGTTCGCATCAGCGGTGAGGTGCGGGGCGGCCAGTTGCAGGCACTCTTGTTCGGTGCTGGCGCTGCGCACCCGCACGCGGTGACGATGCACCAGGCGAGACAGGGCGGCGCGGTACAGCAGCGCCAATGCGGCGCGGCCGTCACCGGCCTGCCACAGTGCGGCGGCGGCTTGCCCCACCGGCTCGGGCAGGCTGTCCGGGCGGATGTCGAGCTGGCCGACGTGGGTGGGCAAAGCCTCGGCGATGGCCGCCACAGGGCGACGTCCCCAGAGCCGCCAACCCAGCACGGCCAGCAAGGCCAGCGCCACGGCAAAGGCTAGCCATGCCAGCAAACGCCCGGCGTCGGCCAGCCATTCGGCCAGGCCCTTCAGCCACGCCGCGGTGTCATCGGGCTTGTCCTTGTCCTTCTTCTTGTCGTCGTTCACCCATTTCAAGGTGCGCTGCATGCGCTCGCCGCCCAGCAGCGGGTCGGCGGACACGGCACTGGCCGCGGCGCGCACGCGTTCCAGCGGCAAGACGCTGGCGGGGGCAGATGTGACGGGGGCAGATGTGGCGGCAGGCGTCGCCACCGGGGCGGCAGCCGGGTTGGCCAACAGGGCCGCAGGCCACGCCGCCCACAGGCTCACCACCAGAGCCAGGCGCATGGCGGTCCGTCGCAACAAGTCGGGCCGGGCGCGCAGGATGTCAGGCTGCGAACGCATCGCGCACCTCCTGCTCGATGTCCCAGGATTCGAGCGTCACGCGCCGGTTCAGGTACATCATGAAACCGCCGGCCAGCGACAAAGGCTCCAGCACCAGTGCGGCCAGCACCTGGCAGATGGCCAGCACCACCGGGGCACTGCCTTCCTCCGAAGAAATCCACGGAATCAGTTGCGACATCGGGCTGAACGGGTCAGCCCAGAAGTAGGCGATGGCCAGCGCACAGGCCAGCCAGGCTTCCAGGTGTGCCCAGGCCAGTTGCGCCATCGCAGCTGCGCCGCGGCAACCGCCCAGCAGCACCTTCTTGCGCGCGGCCAGGGCCGGGCCGCGCAGCCCTTCCAGCTGCATCACCGGCTGCACCATCGCCCTCCAGGGCGACAAGCGCGCAGCCAGCAGCTGCGGCCACAGCCGGGGCGAGAACAGCACCGGGCCGGTCAGCACGTCAGCCAGGGTGCACGGTTGGGCGAACGCCCGGCGCGCGTAGAAGTGCAGCAGCACGCGGTCGAGCCAGGGCTTGCAGAACCACACCACGATCCAGGGTGCCCAGCTGCTCAACAGGCCACTCGCCAGGGCAATGATGGCCACGAACAAGGCGACCGGTGCGTAGACCCGCAGCAGGCCCGGCCATTCCCGCCAGGCCAAGCGGGTGCCGAGGTCGAGGGCCTCGAACATCGAGCGGCTGCGCAGCGCCAGTTGCAGGCCGCCGTGGGCGGTGTCAGCGGCCATCACGCACCTCCGGGCTGCGGCCACCGCTGAGCCAGCCACTCAGCCAGGCCATCACCAGGCACCAGCTCAAGGCTCCCACGGTGAATTTGATTCGCGGCTCGACCCACGCGGCACTCGACCAGAACGCCTCCACGGCAGCGGCCACCAGCAACAGGGCCGTGGTGGCCACCAGCAAGGGCCAGATCTGCTGGCCGGCGGTGGCCAGCGCATCCAGGCGGCGCTGCCGGCCCGGCATCAGCACCGCCTGCCCGAGTCGCAGCCCGCAGGCGCCTGACAACACGATGCCGGTCAACTCATAAGCGCTGTGCGTGACCACGAAGGGCCAGAACTGCGGGCCTTGTCCGCCCACCGTGAGGTAGCCGGCCACCGCGCCGATCATCGCGCCGTTGAACAGCAGGTAATACAGCGCGCCCAGCCCCATCAGCAGGCCGCTGGCGAAACACTGGAAGGCGATGCCGATGTTGTGCGCGATGTAGAAGCCGAACATCGCCACGTCGTCCCCGGCGCCGCGCTGTCGCCCGATCACCTCGGCCTCGGGCGCGTACATCTGGGCCATGCCACGGGCCTGGTCGGCGCCCATCACGGTCAGCACCAGCGTCGGCTTGATCCAGCAGGCCACCAGCATCAGCACGAGGGGCAGCCCAAAAGCGGCCAGGGCCAGCAGCACGTGGGTGCGGTGCTGGCGCACGCAGGCCGGCACGCCGTGCCGCAGCAGCTGGCCTACGCCGCGCAGCGGGTTGCCCTGGTGCCGGTAGATGGCCTGGTGGGCGCGTGCGGTCAGGGTTTCGAGCGCGGCCACGCGCGACACCGGGTAGTGCCGGCTGCGGGCCAGCGCCAGGTGTTCACAGCTGCGGCGGTACAGGGCCGCCAGGCGGGCAGGGTCATGGGCAGGCAGGGCGCGCGCCGGGGCTGCGGCCGTCGGTGGCAGAACCGCCCCTTCGGCTTTTTTCTTTCCACGGCGCCAGGGCAGTTTCCAGCCCGAGGGCAGCAGGCGCTGGCTTTGCTCCAGGGCGTCGAGCAGGTCTTGCAGCTCGTCCCACACTGGCTGGTGTTGCTGGTCGAATTGCGCCGGGGTCATCGCTGGGCCTCGTCGCGTTGGCCGAGCAGGTGACGAGCCAGTGCCAGCAGGCGCTCGGTCGCTTCAGCCTGAGGCGCGCCCGATGGCGTCATCGCGCCGGGCAGGGTGTCGGTGGCGGGCAGCCAGGCCGCAAGCGGCCGGGCCATTTCCTCGAAGCGGGCGGCGGTGAGCACGGCATGTCGCTGGGCCAGCGCCAGCACGGCACGCTGCTGGGCCAGGGTGAGTGGCCGGGATGGGGCCAGCGCAGGGCCGGCCGGCAGGCTGCTTGAGCGCCACTCGGGCGGCTGGTGCACCACCAGCGTCTGCGCCACCAGGTCGCCGAGGCGGCGGAAGTCACTGCGCGCCAGCATGGTCAGGCCACCCAGCAGGTACAGGAAGGGCAGGAAATCAACCGCGCGCAGCAGGTTGCGCAGCACCGAGGCGCTGGGCGTCACCGGCAGTCCGTCGGCCATCACCACGCGCAGGCCCAGCAGCCGCTTGCCCGGTGTGGCCGCGCCCGGCGCCAGTTCGAACAGCACCGGGTAGAACCACTCCAGCACGAAGGCGATGATGGCCGCCATGCCCATGCCGAAGCCCTTGAGCTGCGCGAGCGCGCCCACCAGCACGCTGAACATGACGAGGCGCAGGATGAAGTCGACGGCCCAGGCGAGCGCGCGTGCCGGCGCACCGGCAGGGCGCAGGTGAAGCGTCACGCCCTCGGGCGTTTCAGTGTGGCGCAGCGTGTCGAGCGGCGCGGCGGCTGCCGGCACCGGCAACTCAGGCCTTGACGACCACGGTGCCGGCGATCAGGTCGTGCAGGCAGCGACGTGATTTGCCGAAGATCATCAGCGCATCGATCAGGCCGATGATCTGGCCGACGCCCGGGATCATGTTGAGCGCGGTCATCACGAAGATGCGCAGACCGATGGTGCGGCCGACATTCGCATGGCTGCCGTCGACCTTGACGATGCGGATGCCCAATGCCATCTTGCCGATGGTCTGGCTGCGGGTGTAGAGCAGCCAGCCCTGCAGCAGCAGCGTGCCCACCATGCCGATGGCAAACGCCACGAGGGTATTGGTGCCGCCGTCTTCCGCCTGCTGGAGCAGGTCGATGCCCATCAGCCTTGCGCCGCCGAACATCAGTGCGGCGACCAGCACGCCGTCGATCATCGCCGCCCAGAACCGCGTGCCACGGCCAGCCAGCACGCCCGCCTGCACCTGCTCGGCGGCATCGGCGACCTCGGCTTGCGGCGGTGCAAACGGGTTGTTGTACGGGTCTTGTGGCTGGCTCATCCGGAACTCCCTCAAAAGTGCGGCAGGTGTCGATTGCACCCGTGTTGGGCCTGCATGTTAGTGCAGGCCCGACCGCCTCATTTTCAGGGTTGCCCCGGCGTCTTGCAGCGGCTTACATCAGCAGGTGTTCGCCGGCGTTTTCGCCGCCCAGGATCACGTAGTTCACGCGGCGCAGATCGTTCAGCTGGCGACCACCGGCATAGCTGATCGAGCTCTGCAGGTCTTCCTGCATCTCGCGCAGCGTGTCACCCAGCTTGCCCTTGACGGGTTCGAGGATGCGCTTGCCTTCCACGTGCTTGTACTCGCCCTTGTTGAAGTCGCTGGCGGAGCCGTAGTACTCCTTGTAGAGCTTGCCATCGACTTCCACGGTGGCGCCGGGTGATTCTTCATGGCCGGCGAACAGCGAGCCCACCATCACCATGGCCGCGCCGAAACGCACGCTCTTGGCGATGTCGCCGTGGTGCCGGATGCCCCCGTCGGCAATGATGGGCTTCGTGGCCACGCGGGCACACCACTTCAGCGCGCTGAGCTGCCAGCCGCCGGTGCCGAAGCCGGTCTTCAGGCGGGTGATGCAGACCTTGCCCGGGCCGATGCCGACCTTGGTCGCGTCAGCGCCCCAGTTTTCCAGGTCGATCACGCCTTCAGGCGTGCCCACGTTGCCGGCGATGACGAAGGTGTTCGGCAGGCGCTGCTTGATGTAGGCGATCATCTGGCGCACGCTTTCGGCGTGGCCGTGCGCGATGTCGATGGTGATGTAGTCGGCGCCGACACCTTCGGCCGCCAGGCGGTCGATCACGTCACGGTCGGCGGGCTTCACGCCCGAGCTGATCGACACATACAGGCCCAGGTCGCGCATGCGCTTGGCGTAGGCCACGTTGTCGAGGTCGAAGCGGTGCATCACGTAAAAATAGCCGTTGGCGGCCATCCATTCGGTGATGCGCTCGTCCACCACGGTCTTCATGTTGGCCGGCACGACCGGCAACTTGAAACGGCGGCCGCCGAAGTCGACGCCGGTATCGCACTCGGCGCGGCTCTCCACTCGGCATTGGCGGGGCAACAACAGGACGTTGTCGTAGTCAAAGATTTCCATCTCACAGGCTCCAGTGAAAACACTGGCGGCGCGTTGAACGCAGTGCGCCGCCGCAGGGCTGCGAGCGCTTGACCTGTGCCCGGTGAGGTGCCGCAGAAGCCACCCAGGGGCGGGTGGAGCAGGCACAAAAAACCGGGCGACAGAATTTGGGCCCGGTGACTGATTCTACGCATCTTCGCCGCCGCTCACTCCAGCCAGCGAAGTACCCGTGCGTGAAGACCGTCACGGAGGGCGCCGGGGTCCCTAAAATGGATGGATGCACACCCCGCCCCTTTCCGACGCTGCCGGCTTTCCCCTGATGGGCGACGGCAGCGCCCTGCTGCGAGGGTTGAACCCCGAGCAATACGCTGCTGTCACGCTCCCGGCCGAAGCGGCCCTGATCCTTGCGGGCGCCGGCTCCGGCAAGACACGCGTCCTCACCACCCGCATCGCCTGGCTGCTGCAGACCTCGCAGGTCTCCATCGGTGGCGTCATGGCCGTCACCTTCACCAACAAGGCGGCCAAGGAAATGCTGACCCGCCTGTCGGCCATGCTGCCGGTGAATGTGCGCGGCATGTGGATCGGCACGTTCCATGGCCTGTGCAACCGCTTCCTGCGTGCGCACTGGAAGCAGGCCGGCCTGCCGCAGAGCTTCCAGATCCTGGATGCCGGCGACACCCTGAGCGCCGTCAAGCGCGTCATCAAGGCGCTGAAGCTCGATGAAGAGCGCTTCGTGCCCAAGCAGGTGAACTGGTTCATTGCTGGCGCCAAGGAGAACGGCCAGCGTCCGAAGGACGTGCCGGTGCACGACGGCCAGACCCAGACCATGGTCGAGATCTACCAGGCCTACGAAGACCAGTGTCAGCGTGAAGGCGTGGTCGACTTCGCCGAGCTGATGCTGCGCACCTATGAGCTGATGCGCGACGACGCCGCGCTGCGCGAGCACTACCGCCGCCGCTTCCGCCACATCCTGGTCGACGAGTTCCAGGACACGAACCGACTGCAATACGCCTGGCTGAAGATGTTTGCCGCGCCCGACGCCTCGGTGCTGGCCGTGGGCGACGATGACCAGAGCATCTACGCTTTCCGCGGCGCGCAGGTGGGCAACATGGCCGACTTCGAGCGCGAGTTCCGCGTCAAGCAGGTCATCAAGCTGGAGCGCAACTACCGCAGCTTCGGCAACATCCTTGATTCCGCCAACCACCTGATCGGCCACAACAGCCGGCGCCTGGGCAAGACGCTGCGCACCGAGGCCGGGCCGGGTGAGCCGGTGCGGGTGCAGGAAAACGCGAGCGACTTCAGCGAGGCGCAGTGGATCCTCGAAGAGGCCCAGCAGCTGCACCGCTCAGGCGTGGCGCGCAAGGAAATCGCGCTGCTGTACCGCAGCAATGCGCAGTCGCGGGTGATCGAGTCGGCGCTGTTCAATGCCGGCATTCCGTACCGCGTGTATGGCGGCTTGCGCTTCTTCGAGCGTGCTGAAGTCAAGCATGCGCTGGCTTATCTGCGCCTGATCGAGAACTGCAACGACGACACCAGCTACCTGCGGGTGGTGAACTTCCCGACCCGTGGCATCGGTGCCCGCACGCTGGAGCAACTGCAGGACGCTGCCCGCCAGACCGGCCGCAGCCTGTGGCAAAGCGTGGGCGCGGTGGGTGGCAAGGGCGGCGCCAACCTGGTGGCCTTCAATGGGCTGATCGACGGCATGCGCAACGCCACGCTGGGCCTGACGCTGCGAGAGATCATCGAGCACATGCTGGAGCGCTCCGGCCTGATCGACTTCTACCGCACCGAAAAAGAAGGCGCCGACCGGATCGAGAATCTGGAAGAACTGGTGAATGCAGCCGAGGCCTTCGTCACCCAGGAAGGTTTTGGCAAGGACGCCGTGGCCTTGCCGGTGGACGAGTTTGGCCCGGGCCAGTTGTCAGACGGCGCAGCCGCCGGCCTGCCGAACGCCGTGGCCGCGGTCGACCTGACCCCGGACGCCGAAACCGGCGAGATCATGAGCCCGCTGGCCGCCTTCCTGACGCACGCCGCGCTGGAAGCCGGTGACAACCAGGCGCAGGCCGGCCAGGACGCCATCCAGCTGATGACCGTGCACTCGGCCAAGGGCCTGGAGTTTGATGCGGTGTTCATCACGGGCCTGGAAGAAGGCCTGTTCCCGCATGAAAACGCGATGTCGGATGCCGACGGGCTGGAGGAAGAGCGCCGCCTGATGTACGTGGCCATCACCCGTGCCCGCCAGCGCCTGTACCTGAGCTTCTGCCAGACGCGCATGCTGCACGGGCAGACCCGCTACAACGTCAAGAGCCGCTTCTTCGATGAACTGCCCGAATCTGCCCTGAAGTGGCTGACGCCGCGCAACCAGGGCTTTGGCTCAGGCTTTGCACGGGAGTACCAGCAGGCCTGGGAGCGCGGCAGCGGCTTGAACTCGGTGGTGGGTGCAGGGCGCAACAACGGCTGGCAGCCGCCGGCCCCGCCGCCTGTCCCCGCAGCCATGGTGGCAGCGCAGGCCAAGGCGTCAGGCCATGGGCTGAAGGTGGGGCAGGGCGTGTTCCACAACAAGTTCGGCGAAGGCGTGGTCATCACGCTCGAAGGCACGGGCGAGGACGCCCGCGCGCAGGTTCGTTTCGGCCGTCATGGTCCGAAGTGGCTGGCGCTGTCCATCGCCAAGTTGACGCTGGTCGACTGAGCTTGATGCCTGCTTTGGCCCGCATGCCGTTTGGGCACCTTCAGCAGCGCCTGCGCGACCGGTGCGCGCGGAGCGCTGCGTTGCTGGCGGCCTTGTTGGTGTCCGTGGCAAGTTCTGCCGTGTCCGGCGCAGCACCGGCTGCGGCGCCGTCCCTGGCTCGTGCGCAGGCCCCGGCGTCCGCCGTGGTGGCTGTTGCGGCCGACGAAGTCGACACGATCGAGCGCCGGGCACGGGCCAATCCGATGGAAGTGGCGGCTGCCTTGCCGCAGCGCCTGCAATCCGGCGCGCCGCTGACCGACAGCCAGCGGGTGGCCCTGCTGCGCCTGCTGGGCGAATTGCAGATCAAGCTGGAACAGCCGGCGAACGCCACGATGTCGGCGCTGGCGACGCTGGAAGCCGGGCGGGAAGTGCCCACCGCCGTGCGCGCCGATGCCCAGGCCAGCCGCGCCTGCGTGCAGGCCGACCAATTGCGCGCCAGCACCAACCAGACCCAGGCCCTGCGCCTGCAGGACGAAGCCCTGGAGGCGGTCGCCCGTGGCCAGCTCCTGCAGGTGCGCCTGTATTGCCTGGCGGTCTTCGGCGGCATCAATGACAGCCTGGGCCGATTCGGTGAGTCGGTTCGGCTCTACCAGCTGGCGCTGGGCGCCGCTGACCGTGAACCGACGCAGTGGCGCCGCACGCCGCTGCGCTCGTCGCTGGCTTACGCGCTGGCACGTGCCGGTGAAGTGGAGCGTGCGACACAGCTGATCGACGAGGCGCTGTCGATTGGTCAGGCTGCACAGGATTGGTTGTCTCTTTCCCAGGTGCAGGCCGTTCGCAGCATTCTGCTGACGGACAGCCCGTCGCCGGGCCTGGGGGATGGCATTGCCGGCGCTGGCGCCGTGCGCAGCGCCGAGCTGGCCGCGCTGGAAAGTGCCCTCAACCACGCACAGCAGGCCGGTGCCGCGCGTGAAGAGGCGCTGGGCCTGGCCAACCTGGCCGACTACTACCTGCGTCGGGCTGATTACGCCCGCGCCAAGGCCCTGCTGGAGCAGGCGCTGCCGCTGGCACGCGCCCAGCGCTATGCCACCGCAGAGCGCCTGGCCCGTCAGAACCTGGGCCTGGCGCTGATTGCTTCGCGCCAGAAAGACAAGGGCCTGCCGCTGGTGCAGGCCGAGCTCGACCGCATGCACGCGGCCGACGAAATCGTGGACGAATCGGACGCCCTGCGCGAGCTGGGCAAGTACCTCGAACTGGGCGGCTATACCGCCGATGCGCTGGCGGTCTATCGCAAGGAGCGAGACCTGTCGTACGAGGCCTACCGCCGTGACCAGCAGCGGGTGTTGCTGGAGCTCCAGGCTTCGTTCGAGGCGGACAAGCGGCGGCATGAGAAGGCCGTGCTGCTCGACGAAAACCAGCTCAAGGCCGAAACCCTGCGCCAGCGTGACCTGCAACTGCGCGAATGGGCCCTGGCCGGTGGTGTGCTGCTGTTCAGCTTCGGCTGGCTCAGCCTGGGCTACCGCCGCATGCGCCGCACCCAGCGTGCGCTGCACCACAACAACCAGCGCCTGCTGGAACAGAGCGAGCGGGACCCGTTGACCGGCCTCGGCAACCGCCGCCACTTCCAGCGACTGACCCATGACGGCGATCAGGCGCTGCCGGTCTCTGGCAGCCTGTTCCTGATCGACATCGACCACTTCAAGCGCATCAACGACCTGCACGGCCATGCCGCCGGCGACGCTGTGCTGGCTGATGTGGCGCGACGCCTGCGAGCCGTGCTGCGCGAGGAGGACCATGTGCTGCGCTGGGGTGGCGAAGAGTTCCTTGTCGTGACCGGGCCGCGTCGCCGTGAGCAGACCGAAGCGCTGGCGCAGCGCTTGCTGGGCGCCATCGGCGCTGTGCCGATGCGACATGAAGGCCATTCCATGAACGTGACCGCCTCCATCGGTTTCGCCGACTTCCCGCTGCCGCCCGACGCCCCCACGCTGACGTGGGAGCAGGCCGTGAACCTGGTGGATGCCGCCATGTTCCTGGCCAAGGCCCAGGGCCGCAACCGGGCTTTCGGCATCCGGCATTTGCCGGTGAGTGACATGTTCGCGCTCGACAACGCCATGAGTGATCTGGCCGCCGCCTGGCAAAACGGCGAGGTCACGCTGACGCCCCTGTATGGCCCGGTGCAGGAGGTGGCGACATGAGTGAACCCTTTGCTCTGACGCTGCGCCTGGTCAGTCGCCGCCTGCGCCGGTGCGCGGTGTTGCCGGTCGGTGTGGCACTGGCCATCGGCCTGATGGCGGGTCGATCTGAGGCCGGCCTGGTAGACCTGACCAAGTTGCGCCTGCCGGACACCCACGCCGAGTTGCAAGCCAAGCTGGTCGACCTCGAGTTTGAAGGTGACGACCAGGCGGTGGCCGTGCTGGCCTGGCTGGACCAGGTGCCGGCGCCGCAAGGCGTTTCTGCCGCGGTGTGGCAACGCCTGCGCTGGCGCACCAAGGGCTCGGTGGCGGCGCGTTCCGGTTTGACCGAGGAGGTGCAGCAGGCGCACAAGCGGCTGCTCGCCATCCAGACGGATGGTCAGCCGGACCCGCTGGCAGCCGCGGACGCCTTGATGGTGCTGGCCCAGTCGGACGAGCATCTCGGTCGCTTCGACGATGCGCTGCTCAATGCCCGCCGCGCTGCCGACGCTTATCAACGATTTTGTGAAGGCGCTCAGCCTCGCCCTGGTTGCGACTACCGCAGCCTGTGGCGGGTGCTGCGCATGCAGGGCAGCCGTGCGGAGGCCCGCGGCGCCCGGATCGAGGCCATCGACTTCCAGCAGCGCAGTCTTGACTTGGCCGTGCGCCATGCCGACAACCTGCTGCAGTCGCTGACCTTGAGCAACCTGGCGCTGTTGCACCAGGCCCAGGGCGACCCGGTGATGGCCCAGCGTGCGATGGCGCAGGCCGACACGCTTGGCCGTCTGGCGGGCCCCTTGGCCATCACCCGCGTGCGGGTGTCCCAATCCTGGCTGGCCACCAGCAAGGGCGAAGACGCGACGGCGCGGCGTTTCATGGAAGAGGCCCTGGCGCAGGCCCGTGCCGCCGGCATGGAGCGCCAGATGGCCCTGATCCGGGTGAACCTGGCTGACGCCTTGATGCGCAGTGGCCGCCCGCGCGAAGCGCTCCAGGCCATTGAGCAGGCGCTGCCCGTGCTGCGCCGCGTGCACGATGTGCGCAGCGAGCCCGTGCTGCTGCACAACGGCGGCTTGGCGCGGCTGGCGCTTGGCCAGGTGGCGGCGGGGCGTGCTGATCTGGAAGCCGCGCTGCGCCTGTGGCAGGCCGCTGGCGCCTGGGGGCGGATGCAGGAAGCCCTGCATGAGCATTCGGAAGCGCTGGCCGCGCGTGGCGAGGTGCATGCCTCGCTCGATCTGTACCACCGCGAACAGGCGCTGCGCGAGCAGATCCAGCAAAGCAACCGCGACGCGTTGCTGAAGCAGTTGCGTGAGCAGCAGCAGGCGCAGGCCGAGCAGCGCGAGCTCGAACTGCTGGCGCGTGACAACGCCCTCAAGGCCACCCAGCTCGACAACCAGAGCCTGCTCTATCGGGTGTGGGCCCTGGGCGTGCTGCTGCTGGTGCTGGCCAGCGCGGCCGTGGGCGTGCTGGTCAGCCGTGCGCGTGAGGCCAACCGTGCCCTGCGCCGCAGCGAGGTGCAACTGAAGCTGCAGAGCGAGCGTGACCCGCTGACCGGCCTGGCCAACCGCCGCCACCTGCGCGACATGCTGAAGGCGCGCGCCAACGGCCTGCCGCGTTTTGACGGCGCCTTGCTGCTGCTCGACCTCGACCACTTCAAGCGCGTCAACGACCGCCACGGCCACAACGCCGGTGATGCCGTGCTGGTGGAAGTGGCCCACCGCCTGGGCAAGGCCGTGCGTGAAGCCGATCTGGTGTGCCGCTGGGGCGGTGAGGAGTTTCTGGTCTTTGCGCCGCACCTGCATGGCGATGCGCTGGATGCCATGGCGCAGCGCCTGCTCGACGCTATTTCGGCGGAACCCGTGTTGTTGCCAGACGGCAGCAGCCTGCAGGTGACGGGCAGCCTGGGTTACGCGGCGTTCCCGCTGCCGCCGCACCAGGTGGCGGTGGGCTGGGAGCAGGCGCTGAACCTGGTCGACCTGGCCTTGTTCATCGGCAAGGACGCCGGGCGCGACCGCCGGGTGTGCATCCGCGACTGCCAGGCCCGCACGACCAGCGAGCTGGCGCAGATCGAGCAGGATGTAGCCGCGGCGCGTGCGCGTGGCCAGGTCACGATGGACGTGCGCAGCCGGGTTTGATCAAGCCCTGATCGGCGAGTTTTCAGACCTCGGTCTTCGGCGCTTCCGGCGGCTCCGTGCCTTCCGGTTGGCCGAAACAATCGCGGAAAGCGAAGTACAGCGAGACGTAACCCGCGCAGTTCACGCAGGTGGACACGCCGAGCAGCAGCATCATGCCGAAGCTGCCGCCCACGGCCTGTCCCAGCATGGCCGTGACCTGGCTCACCACCACCGTCAAGCCCAGCCACAGCCCGATGAACAAGGCGAACGGCGTGGCATTGCGCTTGATGGCCAGGGCGCTGGAAAACAGCGCCTGCGGCGGCGCCTGACCGACCCAGAACACAAGCGCGGGCGCGAAGCAGAACGGCAGGCTCACCAGCGCGATCAGACCGATGCGCCAGGCAATGCCGGCCACCAGGCCCGGCGCCTGCAGCAGCGTCTCCATCTCTTCCGGCGTCACCTGCTTGGCCATGCCGTCCATCAGCGCGGCCAGCGCGCCGCCGTCGACCCAGCGGCCAATCTGCAGGGCCACCATGCAGGCCACGCCGTACATCAGGCACAGCGTCAGCAGGCTGCGACGGCGGTTCAGATCGGGCGAGCGCCACGGGGCCAGGTAGGCGGCCAGGTCAGGCCGGTGCCCGCGCTGGCTGGCCATGGCTGCCAGCATGAAGGCCAGCAGCAGCAGCGGGGGCGTCATCATCATCAGCCACTCGCCCAGCAGCGGAATCAGCCCCATGCCGAGGTTCACCAGCAGGAACGTGCCGAACAGGCCGAAGTAGGGCAGCGGGTGCCGCATGAATTCCTGCAGGCCAAGCCGCACCCAGCGCAGGCCTTGCGAGGCGGAGACGGTCTTGAGGATCAGTGCCATGGGGGTACGAAGGTCATTGCGCAGGGTGCCACGGTTGTTCGATGCAGTCGCGCAGCACGCGCTCGAAATGCAGGGGGGGTTTGGGCGTCAGCAGACTGGCGTCGCGCGGCAGGTGCCAGTCACCCAGGCGTGAGAGCCAGAAGCGCAGCGCGCCCGCCCGGCGCAGGCCCGGCAGCAGGCGCAGCTCATCACCCGCCAGGGGGCGCACGGCCTGGTAGGCCTGCAACAGGGCCTCGGCGCGGGCCACGTCCAGCCGGCCGGTGTCCAGGTCGACGCACCAGTCGTTGATCACGACGCCGATGTCATAGGTGAAGGTGTCAACGCCCGCGAAGTAGAAGTCGAACACGCCGGAGAGCTGCTCGCGGCCCGGCAGGCCGTCAAACATCGCGTTGTCGCGGAACAG
This sequence comes from Ideonella margarita, assembly GCF_038066635.1. Lineage (NCBI taxonomy): Bacteria > Pseudomonadati > Pseudomonadota > Betaproteobacteria > Burkholderiales > Sphaerotilaceae > Ideonella > Ideonella margarita. The sequence goes on from NZ_JBBUTI010000007.1 coordinate 208,335, forward strand.
GTCGGCGTGCACGGCGCCGCGCGGCAGGGCGCGGTAGGCCGGGCTTTGCGCCAGGTGGTGCTGGAAGGCCATCTCGGCATCCAGCAGGGCGCCGGCCGAGTCATCAAGGTAAGGGCGCACCACGGGGGCGGCCTGCTCGCGCCAATCGATGTCGCGCAGGTTGGGCTGGTGCAGCGGGAAGCTTTCCACCGCCAGGTGCATGCGCGCCAGCACGCCGCCCAGCTGGGCGCAGTGGTGCAGGTCGGGGGCGTCGAGGCTCTCGCCCTTCAGCCGGTTCACCACGGCCGCAGGCTTGCCGCCCAGGCTGTGCACCAGCTCACCCGCCGGGTTGCCGCGCGGCTCGGGCACGGGCAGGCCGGCGCGGGCCAGGTGCTGCATCAGGTGCAGGTAGAAAGGCAGCTGGTCGGCGCGCAGGCGCTCGAACAGCGTCAGCACCCACTCGCCGCTGGAGGTGGTGAGGAAATAGTTGGTGTTCTCGATGCCGCTGCTGATCGGGCGCAGCGCCAGCACCTCACCCAGACCCAGCGCAGCCGCCAGCTCACCTGCCTGAGAGGCATTCACTTCGGTATAGACCGCCATGGTGTGCCTGTTCAGAAGCCGATGTTCAGCCAGACGCGTTGTCCGGCCTTGGGGTCCTGGGCCGTTGGGCGGCCTGGCGTGGGGGTGGCGATCTCGTAGGCGGGCATGCCCTTGATCTTCGGCTGCACGGTGAGCTTACGCGTCGCGCCGCCCACCCGGGTTTCGTCGATCCGGACCTGGTCGTCTTCGGTGGTTTGTTGCAGCACCTGGGGCTCGATCGGGAAATCAGCCGGCTTGGCGTCGGGCGCACGCAGCGCCACGGCATGGGCCGCCGGGAGCGTCAGGCTGCAAATGGCCAGGGCCAGACAGGTGGCCAGCAGATGGAGCAAACCAGAGGGCAAAGCAGGGCGCAGCGACGAGGGTGCGCGGGACCGGGAAACAGCGTTCATCTCCTGATTTTACGGATGCGGCGAGGGCCTGGCCGAAAAAGCCGCTGAGTCGAGCCGCTGTCGGGGCTTCCGGGCGGGCTGGCGGGCCTGAAGAGAAGCCTTTCCCGGCACAATCGCGCCCCATGAGCGAGACCCTGACCACGACCGTGTCTGACAAAACCATGCTGCTGGTGGATGGCTCCAGCTATCTCTACCGGGCTTACCACGCCATGCCGGACCTGCGTGGCCCGGGCGGCGTGCCGACCGGTGCCATCCACGGCATGGTGGCGATGATGCGGCGCCTGCGCGACCAGATCGGCGCCGAGCATGCCGTGTGCGTGTTCGACGCCAAGGGCCCGACCTTCCGTGACGAGTGGTACCCCGCCTACAAGGCCCAGCGCGCGCCGATGCCTGATGACCTGCGCGCGCAGATCGCACCGATCCACGAGGTGGTGCGCCTGCTCGGCTGGCCGGTGCTGGAAGTGCCCGGCATCGAGGCAGACGACGCCATCGGGACGCTGGCCCGGGTGGCCGAGGCCAGCGGGCGCCGCGTGGTGATTTCCACCGGTGACAAGGACCTGGCCCAACTGGTGACCCCGCACGTCACGCTCATCAACACCATGAGCAACGAGACGCTGGACGTGGTCGGCGTGGAAGCCAAGTTCGGCGTGCCACCGAACCGCATCATCGATTACCTGACCTTGATCGGCGACACGGTCGACAACGTGCCGGGCGTTGAAAAGGTCGGCCCCAAGACCGCCGTGAAGTGGCTGGCCGAACACGGCAGTCTGGATGGCGTGATGGCTGCGGCCGACAGCATCAAGGGCGTGGCCGGCGAAAACCTGCGCAAGGCCCTGGACTGGCTGCCGCAGGGCCGCCGCCTGATCACCGTGGTGACCGACTGCGACCTCAGCGCCCACGTGAGCAACTGGCCGACGCTCGACAGCCTGGCCTTGCTGGAGACTGACCGCCCGGGTCTGCTCGACTTCTTCGGCCGCTACGGCTTCAAGACCTGGCGGCGTGACTTGGAAACCGAGCTGGGCGTGCCTGCGGCGACGGAAGCCACCGCCCCTGGCGAGACGCCCGGCCTGTTTGACGCCGCGCCGCTGCCGGCTGCCGTCACCCAGCCGCTGGCCCGCGAATATGACTGCGTCACCACGCTGCCGCAGCTGGACGCTTGGCTGGACAAGCTGCGCGCCGCACCGCTGGTGGCCATCGACACCGAAACCGATTCGCTCGACGCGATGCTAGCCCGCATCGTCGGCATCAGCTTCGCCGTGGAGCCTGGCCGCGCGGCTTATGTGCCCACCGGCCACGACTACCCCGGCGCGCCGGAGCAATTGCCGCTGGCGCTGGTGCTGGAGCGCCTGCGCCCCTGGCTGGAGGATGCCAGCGCCCACAAGCTGGGCCAGCACATCAAGTACGACCTGCATGTGTTTGCCAACCACGGCATCACGGTGCGTGGTTATGTGCATGACACGCTGCTTGAAAGTTACGTGCTGGAGGCCCACAAGCCACACGGCCTGGAGAGCCTCGCCGAGCGCCACCTCGGCCGCCGTGGCCTGAGTTATGAAGAGCTGTGCGGCAAGGGCGTGAACCAGATTGGCTTTTCGCAGGTGGATGTGGAACGCGCCACCACCTACAGCGGTGAAGACAGCGAGATGTGCCTGCAGGTGCACCAGGTGCTGTGGCCGCAGATCGAGGCTGACGCCGGCCTGCGCCGCGTGTACGAAGAGATCGAGATGCCCGTGGCCGTCATCCTGGAGCGCATCGAGCGCACCGGGGTGCTGATCGACGCCAGCCGCCTGGCCGGGCAGAGCCAGCAGCTGGCGCTGCGCATGGTGTCGCTGGAGCAGGAGGCCTACGCCATCGCGGGCCAGCCCTTCAACATGGGCTCGCCCAAGCAGGTCGGTGAAATTTTGTTCGGCAAGCTGGGTTTGCCGGTGAAGAAGAAGACCGCCAGCGGCGCGCCGTCGACCGACGAGGAAGTGCTGCAGGAGCTGGCCGCCGATTACCCGCTGCCGGCCAAGCTGCTGGAGCACCGCAGCCTGGCCAAGCTCAAGGGTACCTACACCGACAAGCTGCCGCTGATGATCAACCCGGCGGACGGCCGGGTGCACACCAACTACGCGCAGGCCGTGGCCGTGACCGGCCGCCTGTCGAGCAACGACCCCAACCTGCAGAACATCCCCATCCGCACGGCCGAAGGCCGCAAGGTGCGCGAGGCCTTCATTGCGCCGCCGGGCCATGTCATCGTCAGCGCTGACTACTCGCAGATCGAGCTGCGCATCATGGCCCACATCAGCGGTGACCCCGGCCTGACCCGCGCCTTCGCGGAAGGGCAGGACGTGCACCGCGCCACCGCCTCAGAGGTGTTCGGCATTCCGCCGGCTGAGGTGACGAGCGAGCAGCGCCGCTATGCCAAGACCATCAACTTCGGCTTGATCTACGGCATGGGCGCGTTCGGCCTGGCGCAAAGCCTGGGCATTGATCAGAAGGCGGCGAAGAACTACATCGACCGCTACTTTGACCGTTTCGCCGGCGTGAAGCGCTACATGGATGAAACCCGCGCGCTGGCCGCCGAGCGTGGCTACGTGGAAACCGTGTTTGGCCGTCGCCTGTGGCTGCCGGAAATCAAGGGCGGCAACGGCCCGCGCCGTGCAGGTGCCGAGCGCCAGGCCATCAATGCGCCGATGCAGGGCACGGCGGCCGACCTGATCAAGCTGGCGATGATCGCCGTGCAGGCTGCGCTGGACACCGCGCAGCGCGCCAGCCGCATGGTGATGCAGGTGCACGACGAACTGGTGATGGAAGTGCCCGAGGCGGAGCTGCCCTGGGTGCGCGAAGCCTTGCCGCGCCTCATGGCTGGTGTGGCCGACCTGAGCGTGCCCTTGCTGGCCGAGGTGGGCGTGGGCGCCAACTGGGACGAGGCGCATTGAGCGCTTTACTTCGCGGTGCCGGTGGCGGCACCGCGCCCCTGATCAGCGCTGCGCGCTCTGCAGGCCGAACGAGGCGCCTTGCGGATCGTCGCAGACGACCAGCCAGTGGCCGTTCGGCAGCGCATTGACGCGGCCAACCCCGCCGCCCTCGGCCCGCACGATGGCCAGCGCCGCGTCCAGCGCCGGCACCTCGAAGTGGAACAGCCAGTGCGGGTGCACGTCGGGCAAGCCGCTCACGTCCACCAGCGAGGCAAACGGTGCAGCGCCGTCGCGGGCACAGATCGGCCAGACGGACAGACCGTTGCTGCGCTCCAGCGATGGCGCGATGCGCCAGCCAAAGGCACCCCGGTACATGGCCGATGCAGCAGACGGCACCGGGCAGTTCAGGTGCTGCCAGACCGGGCGCGGCATTGCCGAGGCCTCGGCAGGCGTTGCGGCTCCTGCAGCGGGTGTTGAAGTTGCGCTGCCGGCCAGGCCGAACACGGCGCCACCAGCATCACGCCACAGCGATACGGTTTGTTTGTCCGCACCGCTGGCCGGTGGCCCCAGGCGCATCGCGCCCAGTGCCTGCAGCTGCGCGGCGGTGGCGCCGGGGTCGGTGGTGCCCACCACCCCCAGCCAGATCGGACGGGCACCGCGCGCGGCTGAATCGGCCGGAATGGCGTCGATCAGCGCGCGGGCACCCGGCCCCAGCACCCGGCCGTAGAAGTGGCCAGCGGCGTCCGTGTCGGTGGTGCGCAGGCGCACCGCCACGAACGGACTGGTCATGCCTTCCAGGGCCGGTGCCGGGGTGGTCATGGCGCGGTCAGACGCCCAGCAGTTCCACTTCGAACACCAGCGTGGCGTTCGGCGGGATCACGCCACCAGCGCCACGGGCGCCGTAGCCCAGGTGTGCCGGGATGACCAGCACGCGGGTGCCGCCCACCTTCATGCCTTGCACGCCTTCGTCCCAGCCGCGGATGACCATGCCGGCGTCCAGATCGAACTCGAACGGGTCGTTGCGGTCCTTGCTGGAGTCGAACTTGCGGCCGCGCTGGTTTGGCGCGTCGGCGTCAAACAGCCAGCCGGTGTAGTGCACCGTCACGCTGTTGCCCGACACGGCTTCAGCGCCGCTGCCCACCACCACGTCGGTGATCTGCAGGGCCGGCCGTTCCGGCGTCGGCAGCAACTCCACTTCGAACACCAGCGTGGCGTTCGGCGGAATCACGCTGCCAGCGCCACGCGGGCCGTAGCCCAGGTCTGCCGGGATGGTCAGCACGCGGGTGCCGCCCACCTTCATGCCTTGCACACCTTCGTCCCAGCCACGAATGACCATGCCGGCGCCGAGATTGAACTCGAACGGATCGCCGCGGTCCTTGCTGGAGTCGAACTTCTTGCCACGGCCGTTGGGCGCGGCTGCGTCATGCAGCCAGCCGGTGTAGTGCACGGTGACGCTCTGGCCAGCCTGGGCTTCAGCGCCGGTGCCGGGCACCACATCATCAATTTGCAGGCCGCTGGGGGTGGTGGTCATGGGTCAGTCTTCCTGTGGCTAGGTGTGAAACAGTCGGTTCACCGGGGCAGATCAGGCATCCGCCACGGTGTCACAAGGCGCGCATCATGCCACCAGCGGCGGCACGGTCTGCTCGGGTAGGGGGTAAAGCGTGGCCCAGGCCTGCACGCTCTCGGCCAGCCAGTCGGGCAACGAGGTGGCGGTGGCCGGCGGCAAGCCCAGTGCGGCGGCGGCTTTTTGCAGGGCTTGAAGCGGCTCTTTCAGATCGAGCGGCTGGGCGCCGTTCTGTTTCGAGAGTTTCTGGCCATCGCCGGCCAGCACGAGCGGCGTGTGCAACCACCTCGGGCTGGGCAGGCCCAGCTGGCGCTGCAGGTGGATCTGGCGGGGGGTGTTGTCGGCCAGGTCTTCACCGCGCACCACATGGGTGATGCCCTGGGCGGCGTCGTCCACCACCACGGCCAATTGGTAGGCCCACAGGCCGTCAGCCCGTTTCAGCACGAAGTCGCCGACCTCGGTGCTCAAGTCTTGTTGCTGGCTGCCCAGCCGCCGGTCTTGCCAGGTGATGTGCATGGGCATACCGCCAACGCCGGTGGTGCGCAGGCGCCAGGCCCGGCCGATGCGGCCGTGCAGCCCGTCGCGGCAGGTGCCCGGGTACACGCGCTCGCCGTGGCGGTCGGGTGTTTGCCCGCTGGCGGCCAGGGCCAGCTCGATGTCCCGTCGGCTGCAGGCGCAGGGGTACACCTTCCCGGCGGCTGCCAGCCTTTGCAATGCCGTTTCATACGGGGCGCTGCGCTGTGATTGCCACACCGGCGGCTCGTCCGGCAGCAAGCCACACGCGGCCAGCTGGCCGAGGATGGCCGTGTCAGCGCCCGAGATGCAGCGTGGGTGGTCGACGTCTTCGATGCGCACCAGCCAGCGGCCCTGATTGGCGCGGGCATCGAGCCAGCTGGCCAGCGCCGCCACCAGCGAGCCGGCATGCAGCAGCCCGGTGGGGGAGGGGGCAAAGCGACCAACGTAGCCCGCGGTGCCGGGCTCAGGGTTCAAGGGCACGTGGGCAGCCCGCTCGGGCGCTCCAGCAGCGCGGCCCGGGTGGCCGGGCTTTCGAGCTGGTTCAGCCACCATTGCAGCGCCAGGCCCTGCGGTGCCTTGCGCGGGTGCCCAACGGCCGCACTGCGCCAGGCGTAATGCGTGCGGGAGTGGCGGCGCTGGCGCTGCACCTCACGGCTCACCAGGTGGCCGGCACCCAGGTGGTCATGCACCATCGAGAGCGGCACAAAGCCGGCGCCCAGGCCACGCAGCAAGGCGTCGATCTTCATCTGCATGGTCGGCACGGTCAGCACGTCCTGGCCCGACAGCAGGTTCACGGTCTGGGGCGACAGGCGCTGGGCAGAGTCGGCCACCGCCACCGCCCGGTGCTGCACGATCTGCAGGTCATCGAGCGGCTCAGGCAGGCTGGCCAGCGGGTGGTGCGGCGCCATCACATAAACGAACTGCAGCTCGCCCAGCGGTTTCATCTCGATGCCAGGCGAGCCCAGCACTTCGCCCGGGATGCCGATGGCCAGATCGGCTTGGCCCGACACCAGCGCCTCCCAGGTGCCGGCCATCACTTCGGCGCGCAGGCGCAGCCGGGTGCCCGGCCCTTGCGGGTGGCCGTCGGGGCGCAGGGCGTAGAACGCCTCGCTCAGCTCCAGCAAGGTGCGGCGTGACAAGGCGTCGTCAATGGCAATCGTCAGCTGGGCTTCCCAGCCGGTGGAAACCCGTCGCACGCGGTTGGCCACGGCTTCCATTTCGGCCAGCAGGCGTCGGCCCTCGTTCAGCAGCTCTTCGCCGGCGGCGGTGAGCTCGGCCTGGCGGGAGCGGCGGTCGAACAGCAGCACGTCCAGCGCGTCTTCCAGTTGCCGGACGCTGTAGGTCAGGGCGGACGGCACCTTGCCCAGCTCCCGGGCAGCCGCGGCAAAACTGCCGGTGCGGGCGATGGTGTCCATCATGGCCAGGGCGTCGGGGGTCAGGGCGTTGCGGCGAAAGGACATGGTGGTCAAGCAGGTGCCGAGGCACCACAGATCGTGGCGGCGGCTTCATCTTATTTGAAAGCACGCTTCAAGGGGCCTCGCTCCCGTGCCCCGGCGGGCTGTCTACAGTCAAGCCATCGCCACAAGCCACACCAGGAGCCGAACATGATCACCTTGCGCGCCGCCAAAGACCGCGGAGTTGCCGACCACGGCTGGCTTCGCAGCTTCCATACGTTCTCGTTCGCTGAATACCAGGACCCGGCCCACATGGGCTACGGCAACCTGCGTGTCATCAACGACGACACCATCGCCGCGGGCACCGGCTTCGGCATGCATGGCCACCGCGACATGGAAATCGTCAGCTACGTGCTGGACGGCGAGCTGGCCCACCAGGACAGCATGGGCAACGGCGCCGCCATCCGCCCGGGTGAGGTGCAGCGCATGACGGCCGGCTCGGGTGTGCGCCACAGCGAGTTCAACCACGCCGAAGGCCGCAGTACGCATTTCCTGCAGATCTGGCTGCTGCCCGAGCAACGTGACCTGACGCCCGGCTACGAGCAGAAGGCCTTCACCACACAAGAGCGGCAGGGCGCGCTGCGCCTGGTGGCGGCACCGGGCGGCGTGGGCGGGGCGGTGACGCTGAACGCCGATGCCCGCATCTGGGCCGGCCTGTTCGATGGCGATGAGCAGGCCGAGGTGGCGCTGCCCGCTGGCCGACTGGGTTATGTGCACCTGGCGCGCGGCGAGCTGGTGGTGAATGGCCACGCCCTCAAGGCGGGTGATGCACTCAAGCTTGATGGTGAGGCCAGCGTGCGGGTGGAGCAGGGCCAGGGTGCCGAGGTGCTGGTGTTCGATCTGGCCCGTTGAGCCACGCTTGCCGACGCGCCAGGGCGCCCGGGGCGCTAAAGTGACGCCATGAATTTCTCGATGGCGTCGCTGGGATTGTTGCCCCTGGCCGATTGGCTGGCCCTGGCCTGGTTTTTTGTTGCCTGGGTGGGTTATGCCTTGTTTGCAGCCCACCGGGCCGATTCGCGTGCGTCCATCCTCGGGGCCACCAACCGCGAGCGCCGCCACTGGATGCTGCGCAGCACCTTCCGTGAAAACCGGGTCTTCGACGGCATCGTGGTGCAGAACATGTCCACCAGCCCGTCGTTTTTTGCGTCCACCACCATCCTGATCATCGGCGGCTTGCTGGCGGCCCTCAGCGGCACCGACCGCGCGGCCGAGCTGGTGCGTGAGATCCCGTTCGCGGCCCGCACCACGGCGCTGGTGTTCGATCTGAAGCTGGTGCTGCTGACCGGCGTGTTCGTCTACGCCTTCTTCCGCTTCACCTGGAGCATTCGCCAGTACACCTTCGGCGCCTTGCTGGTGGCCGCCGCACCGCAGTGGAACGACGCCTGGACCGATGAACAACGCGAGGCCTTTGCCGACCGCGCGGGCGGCGTGATGGGGCTGGCAGCGGAAACCTTCAACGACGGCCTGCGAGCCTATTACATGTCGTTCGCGCTGGTGTGCTGGTTCTTCTCGCCCTGGGCCTTCATTGCGGGCGCCTCGGCTGTCGTCTGGGTGCTGTTCCGCCGCGAGTTCCACTCTGACGTGCTGGCCTTGCTGGACCCGCGCCCGCCGGTTTGAGGCGCTTGGTGCGTTGAGTTGGGCAGCGCCGGGGCGTGATGGAGGCCCCGGTCGATCTCGGGTGAGGACTTCCTGCATTAAATGATAAAAGTCGCAAATCCATTGGAAACGTGCCAAATGGAGCTGGCGCGCCGTGGGTCCGTGAAGGCACAGTGTGCGGTTAATCACCGAACAGCGGCTGCATTCCGGCCAATTCGCCAAATCGCTTAACTCTTCAGAACTGTCGCCGAAACAAGGTTCGACGCCCACCTTGTCCGGATCTGGTGCATTCCCGCACCCGATTTCCGGACCCGGTGGCCGACACAGGCTGTTGTTCAGCACGTGTCGCAGAAACGAACACTGGAGTTTTTCATGGCGACCTATATCCCGAATCTGTCCACGGCCCAGATTGCCGCGCTGTCCACGGCATCGATCTTTCGCCTGACGACGGAGGACTGGGCCGCGTTTTCAACGGCGCAGATCGCGGCGTTGACGACGGCACAGATGGTCGCCATTCCGGCCGCCCGGCTGGCGGGCCTGAGCACGGCGCAGATCTCGGCGCTGGAAACTCAAGACTTGCGGGCCTTGCCGGCCACCAGCATCGCGGCGCTGACGTCTGACCAGCTGAACTCGCTGAGCTCGGTGCAGATGGGCGCGCTGGGCAACAACCAGGTGCTGGCGCTGACCAGCACCCAGATCGCCGCCCTGAGCACCGCCAACCTGAACGCCTTCAGCACCGCCCAGATGGGCCTGCTGACCGCCACGCAGGCTGGCGCCATCACCACCGCGCAGGCCGCGGCGATGGAGTCGGGTGATGTGGCCGCCTTGTCGCTGACGGCGGTGCGTGCCCTGAACACCGCCTCGCTGCAGGCACTGGCTACCGATGCCATCCAGGCGCTGGGCACCGCCCAGGTGGCTGGCCTGACGACCCGCCAGCTGCAGGCCCTTAGCACTGCCCAGGTGGCCGCCCTTGAAACCGTGGACCTGCGGGCACTCAGCACCGCCAGCGTGGCCGCCCTGAGCACCACGCAGGTGGCTGCACTGGGCACCGCCCAGGTGGCCGCGCTGACCACGGCCCAGGTACAAGGCCTGAGCACCGCGCAAGCCGCAGCGCTGACGACCGACCAGATGGCGTCGCTCAGCACCGACCAGCTGAATGCCCTGAAGCCGGTGGCCATTGCCGCGCTCGGCACCGCCCAGATCGATGCCTTGGGCAGCGCGCAAATCGCCGGCCTGAGCACCACCCAGGTCGCCACCCTGACCACGGCGCAGGTCGCCGCGCTGTCGACGGCTGATTTGAACGCCTTGACCACGGCGCAGGTCGCCACGCTCGGCGCCACCCGCGTCGCCGTGCTGACCACCGAACAGCTGGCCGCCATGGAAACCGCCGACCTGGCGGCCCTGAAGACCTCGGTCATCACCGCGCTGGGCACGGCCCAGCTGAACGCCTTGACCTCCACCGGCCTGGCCGCGCTGACCACCGCCCAGGTGGCTGCGCTCACCAGCACCCAGGTGGCGGGCCTGGACACGGCCCACATGGCCGCGCTGACCAGCAGCCAGGTGGCTGCGTTCACCACTGCGCAAGCCGCAGCCTTGTCTTCTACCCAGGTGGCCGCCCTTGATTCGGCCGACCTGACCTCCCTCAACACCAATGCGCTGCGTGCCCTGAGCACCGCGGCGCTGGTGGCCATCGGCACCGACGGCGTGACGGCCCTGAGCAGCGGCCAGGTGGCTGCGCTCACCACCACGCAACTGGCCGCCCTGACGACCGACCAGATCGTGCAGCTGGGCACCGGCCAGATGGCTGCCCTGACGGCCACGCAGCTGCGTGCCCTCGGCACTGCCCAGGTGGCGGCGCTTGAAACCGCTGACCTGCGTGCCCTGAACACCGCCCAGACCGCCAGCCTGACCACCGCCCAGGTGGCCGCACTCGGCACCGAGCAGATGGCCGCGCTGGAAACCGCTGACCTGGCCGCGCTGACGGCCCCGCAGCTGCAGGCCCTGAGTGCCGCCCAGCTCAACGCCCTGGGCAGCGCCCAGGTGGTGGCCTTGGGCAATACCCAGCTCGCCAGCCTGACGACCACGCAAGTGGCCGCACTCGACACCGCCACGCTGAACGCCCTGAGCACCGCCCAGATGGCCAGCCTGGGCACGGCCGCGATTGCCGCCCTGACGACGGCCCAGGTGGCCGCGCTCGAAACCGCAGATGCGGCCGCCCTCGGCACCACCGCCATCCGGGCCCTGGGTGCCTCGCAAGTGGCAGCCTTGAGCACCGACGTGCTGGCCGCCATGAGTGGCAGCCAGTTCGCCGCCCTTGGCACGGCCCAGGCCGCCGCCCTGACCAGCGGCCAGATCACCGCGATTGAAACCGCCGATCTGCAATCGCTCACGCCGGCCGCCGTGGCCGCGCTGACGACCAACGCACTCGCCGCCCTCGGCACTGCCCAGGTGGTGGCCCTGACCAGCACGCAAGTCGCCGCGCTCACCAGCGTGCAGACCCCGGCCCTGACGACCGACCAGCTCGTGGCGATGGAGTCGGGCGACTTCCGCAACCTGACCACCGCTGCCGTCGGCGCCTTGTCGACCGAGCAGATCGCTGCCCTGACGGCGCCGCAAACCGCTGCGCTGACCACCGCCCAGCTGGCCGCCTTGTCGACCGACCGCGTGGCCGCGATGACCACCGCCAATGTGGTGGCACTGACCACCGCGCAGGTGTCGGCGCTGTCCACCGCGCAGATCGCCGGCATGGGCACCGACCAGATCGCCGTGATGGAAACCGCTGACCTGGCCGCCCTGCGCGGCGTGCAGGTGGCGGCCCTGTCGGGTGACCAGCTGAACGCGCTGGATGCGGCCCGTGTGGCGGCCCTGACGGCCACGCAAGTGGCGGCACTGACCACCTCGCAGATGGCCGCGCTGAGCACCGATGTGCTGGCCGCCCTGACGACCGCGCAAGTGGCTGGCCTGACGGCTGTGCAAGCCGGCGCCTTGTCAGACACCCAGGTGGCCGCGATGGACGCCGTGGACGTGGCCGCGCTGGCCACCGTGGCGCTGCGCGCGCTGGGCACGGCCCAGATCGCCGGCATGACCACCGACCAGGTGGCGGCCTTCACCACGGCCCAGGCCGCAGCCCTGACTACGGCCCAGGCCGCGGCACTCACCAGCGACCAGGCCGCCGCCCTGAGCACGGCCGATGTGCTGGCGCTGGGTACCGCCAACGTGCAGGCCCTGGCGGCCGATGCCGTGGGCGCGCTGGGCTCTGCCCAGATCGTGGCCCTGAGCAGCAGCCAGGTCGCCGCACTGGGCACCGCCCAGGTGGCCGCGCTGTCGACCGAGCAGATCACGCACCTGCAAACCGATGACCTGCGCGCGCTGGGCTCGAACGCCCTCGGCGCCTTGTCGACCGAACAATTCGCCGCGCTTGGCACAGCCCAGGTGGCGGCGCTGAGCGACGCCCAGGTGCGTCTGCTCTCGACCGATCAGGTCGTGGCGCTGGGCACGGCCAACTTTGCTGCGCTGGGCACCGCCCAGATCAAGGCCCTGACCACCGACCAGATGGTGGCCCTGACCACCGATCAGGTGGGCGCGATCGAATCGGCCGACCTGCAAGCCCTGAGTACGGCGCAACTGGCGCAGCTGGGCACTGATCAGCTGAATGCGCTCAGCACCGGCCTGATGGCAGCGCTGACGACCACGCAGATCGCCTCGCTGTCCAGCGACCAGCTGGCCGGCCTGAGCACCGCCAACCTGGACGCGCTGGGCACGGCCCAGATGGCTGCGCTGACCTCGGCCCAGGTGGCTGGCCTGACGACCGCGCAGATCGCTGTCCTGGACACCGCCGACGCCGCCGCCCTGCGCGTGGCCAGCCTGCGCAACCTGGGCACTGACCAGATCCAGGCCCTGAGCACCGCCGCGATTGCCGCACTCGACACCGCCGCCGTCGCCGGCCTGACCTCAACCCAGGTTGCTGCGCTGACCACCGACCAGGTGGCTGCAATGGAAACCCGCGATGTGGCCGTGCTGGGCAGCGCCCAGCTGGCCGCGATGAGCAGCGAGCAGCTGAACGCGCTGACCGACAACCAGATGGCTGCGTTGACGAATGGTCAACTCGCCGCCCTCAGCACCACGCAGCTGTCCGAGCTGGCCACTGACCGCCTGAACGCCCTGAGCACCGCGCAGTTCGCGGCACTCAGCTCGGGCCAGGTGGCGAACCTCACCACCGAGCAAATCGCCGCCCTTGAAACCGCCGACGTGGCCGCCCTGAGCGTGGCTGCCGTGCGTGGCCTCGATGCCGGCGCCATCGGTGCGCTCACCTCGGGTGCCATTGCGGCCCTGAGCTCGGCCCAGGCTGCTGCCTTGAGCGCCGTGCAAACCGCCGCGCTCACCAGCGACCAAGTGGCCGGCCTGAGCAACGGCAACATCGCCTTGCTGGGCACCGCCGCCGTGCGCGCGTTGACGACCGAAGCCGTCGCGGCCCTGACCACCGGCCAGATCGGCGCCCTGGCCAGCGGCCAGGTGGCTGCGCTGTCGACCGAGCAGGTGGCTGCCCTGACCACCGACCAGATCGCCGCGATTGAAACCGCCGATCTGCGCGCGCTGGGCAACGCCAGCCTGCAAGCCCTCAGCAGCGAGCAATTGCTGGCTCTGGGCACGGGCCAGGTGGGTGCACTGACCTCCACCCAGATCCAGGCCCTGTCCACCAGCCAGGTGGCCGAGCTTGGCACCGCCAACGTGGTGGCACTGACCACCGCGCAAGTGGCCGCTCTGACCACCGACCAGGTGGCGGCGCTGGCCACCGACCAGATGCTGGCGATGCAGACCGAAGACCTGCGCGCCCTGGGCGTGAACGGCGTGCGTGCCCTGAGCGGTGACCAGTTGAATGCGCTGGACTCGGCACAGATCGCATCGCTGAGCGCTGCCCAGGTGGCGGCCCTGCAGACCGCCCAGGTGTCGGCGCTGGATTCGGCTCAACTGAACGCTTTCAGCTCCAGCCAGGTGGCTGCGCTGACCAGCGTGCAAATCGCTTCGCTGACCACCGCACAGGTGGCGGCCCTGTCGACCGCCGTGATCGAGCAGATCGGCACCGGCGCCGTGCGTGCGCTCAGCGCTGACCAGATCGGCGCGCTGTCGGCCGCCGGTGTCACCGCGCTGACCACCGCCCAGGCTGCGGTGCTGACCTCGACCCAGATCGGCGCACTTACCAGCGACCAGATCGCTGCCCTGGAAACCAGCGAGATCGCGGCCTTCTCGACCTCGGCCTTCACCGGTCTGTCGGCAGACGCGCTCGCCGCTTTCACCAGCGCCCAGCTGGCCGCCATCACCACCGCGCAAGCCGCCGCCTTGACCACCGCCCAAGCCGCTGGCCTGGGCACCGAACAAGTCGCGGCGCTTGAAACCGCTGACCTGCGTGCCATCACCACTGCCTCGCTGCAGGCGCTGGGCACCGAAGAGATTGCTGCCCTGAGCGGCGCGCAGGCGGCCGCGCTGGGTTCGGCCCAGTTGCGTGCCCTGAGCACCGACCAGATCCAGGCCCTGTCCACCGCCGCGGTCGTGGGCATGGGCACGGCCCAGTTCGCGGCCATGACCAGCGCCCAGGTGGCTTCGCTCACCAGCGACCAGATCGCCGCGATGGAAACGGCTGATCTAGCGGTGCTGGGCACCGCCCAGCTGGCGGCCTTCAGTGCCAGCCAGCTGAACGGTTTGAGCACCGCCCAGATGGCTGCGCTTACCTCGGGCCAGGTGGCCCTGCTGGGCACCGCGCAGATCAGCGGCCTGAGCACCACCAACCTGAACGCGCTGACCACGGCCCAGTTCAGCCGCCTCACCTCCCTGCAGGTCGGCGCCTTGACCACCGAGCAGGTCGCGGCGCTTGAAACCGCCGATGTGGCTGCGCTGTCCAGCGCCGCCCTGCGTGCCCTGAGCACCGACGGCATCGCCGCCCTTGATTCGTCGGCCGTGGCCGCGCTGGGCAGTGCCCAGGCCGCTGCGCTGACCTCGCTGCAAGTCGCTGCCTTGGGCAGCGACCAGATTGGCAGCCTGGGCACTGCCCAGCTGGCTGCCCTGGGCAATGCGGCGGTGGCTTCGCTGCAAACCGCCACCCTGGCGGCCTTGAGCACCGGCCAGGTGGCCGCACTGACCACCGCGCAAGTCGCCAGCCTGGGCACGGCCCAGGTGGCCGCCTTGACCAGCGACCAGGTCGCCGCGATTGAAACCGCCGACCTGCGCGCCATGACCAGCGCCCAGATGGCTGCGCTGACCACCGAACAAGCAGCGTCCCTGACCGCCGGCCAAGCCGCCGCACTGACCAACGTGCAGTTGCAAGCCCTGGGCACCGGCCAGATCGCCGCGCTGTCGACGGCCACGCTGGTGGCCCTGGCCAGCGCCCAGACCGCGGCCCTGACCACCGCGCAAGTGGCGGCCCTGGCCACCGACCAGATCGCGGCCATGGAAACCGCTGACCTGCAAGGCTTGACCAATGCCCAGGTGGCCGCCCTCGGTGTGGACCAGCTGAACGCCCTGGGTGCGGCACAAGTGGCTGCGCTGCGCACCGCGCAGGTGGCGGCACTGGGCACGGCCCAGATCAACGGCCTGACCACCGACACGCTGAACGCGCTGGGCACGGCCCAGTTCGCGGCGCTCACCTCCACCCAGGTGGTTGGTTTGACGACGGCCCAGGTGGCCGGCCTGGAAGTGGCCGACGTGGCTGCCCTGGGCACCGCCGCCGTGCGCGCCCTGAGCACCGACCAGATCGTGGCGATGACCTCGGCTGAGTTCGGCGCGCTGACGACCGCGCAGGCCAACGCCCTGACCACCGCGCAGGCCGCTGCCCTGACGAGCGAACAACTCGCCGGCTTCAGCACCGCTGCGCTGGCCGGTCTGTCGAACACCACGCTGTCGAACATCACCACCGCTGCCCTGGCTGGCCTGAGCACCGCGCAAGTGGCTGCACTCTCGGCCGCCCAATCGGCCAACCTGAGCACGGCCCAAGTGGCCGCACTCACCACCGACCAGATCCGTGCGATTGAAACGGTGGACCTGCGCGCCCTCGGTACTTCGGCTATCCGCAGCCTGGGCACCGAGCAGGTCGCTGCACTGAGCTCGGCGCAAGCCGCAGCCCTGACGACGACCCAGCTGGGTGCATTGCTGACCGACCAGATCGCGGCACTCGACACCGCCGCCTTGCGCGCCCTGACCACCAGCCAGGTCGTGGCCCTGAGCACCGCCCAGCTGGCTGCTCTGACGACCGACCAGGTCGGCGCCATCAGCACCGATGACTTGCGTGCCCTGTCGGCCACGCAGCTGCGCGGCCTGGGTGTTGACCAGCTCAACGCCCTCGGCACCGCCCAGCTCACCAACCTGCAAGCCACGCAAGTGGCGGCGCTCGACACCACCCAGATCGCCGGCCTGACCACCGCCACGCTGAATGCGCTGACCTCGGCCCAGTTCGCCGCGCTCACCGCTGCGCAAGTGCCGGGCCTGACCACCGAGCAACTGGTGGCGCTGGAGACGGCCGACGTGGCCGCCCTCAGCCTGACCGCGCTGCGTGCCCTGGGCACCGCCCAGGTGGCCGCGCTGTCGACCGCTGGCGTGGTGGCCCTGACCACCGCGCAGGCGGGCGCGCTTACCAGCGCCCAGGCCGCGGCACTCACCACCGAACAGGTGGCTGTGCTGCAGACCGATGATCTGCGCGCCCTCAGCACCGCCGCCCTGGCCAACCTGGGCAGCGGGCAGCTGAATGCACTGACTGCCGGCCAGGTGGCTGCGCTCACCAGCGGCCAGGTGGCTGCACTGACCAGCACCCAGGTGGCTGGCCTGGGCACCGCCGCGCTGAACGCGCTGACCACGTCGCAGATGGGTTACCTCACCGCCGTGCAAGCCGCGGCCCTGACCAGTGCCCAGACGGCCGCGATGGAATCGGCTGACGTGGCCGCGCTGGGCACCGCCGCTTTGCGTGCCATCGGCACCGAAGCCCTGGCGGCCTTGGGCACCGACGGCATCGCCGCCCTGACCACCGGCCAGTACACCCAGCTCACCACCGCCCAGCTGGCGGCGCTGACGACCACGCAAGTGGCCGCCATCGAAACGGTGGACCTGCGTGCGCTGTCCACCACCTCGCTGCGCGCCCTGAGCGCTGACCAGCTCAATGCACTCGGCACGGCCCAGCTCACCGCCCTGGCCACCAGCCAGATCATCGGCCTGAGCAGCACCCAGGTGGCTGGCCTGAGCACCGACGCGCTGAATGCGCTGTCGACCACGCAGGTGGCTGCACTGACCGCCGCCCAGACGGCCGTGCTGACCACGGCGCAGGCCGCAGCCCTGAGCAGCACCAACGCTGCCGCGCTGACCAGCGCTGCCCTGAACGGCATGGGCACGGCCCAGCTGGCATCGCTGGCCACGGACGCCATCGTGGCGCTGACCACCGCCCAGGTCTCCAGCCTGACGACGGGCAACCTGGCCGCACTGACCAGCACGCAAGTCGCTGCCTTCGAGACCGCCGATCTGCGTGCGATTTCGTCGACGGGCCTGCGCGCCATGAGCAGCGATCAACTCAACGCGCTGACCTCCACCCAGGTGGCGGCCCTGGCGACTGCGCAGGTGGCATCGCTGACCACGGCGCAGGTGGCAACGCTGACCACCGGCAACCTGAACGCCCTGACCACCGCGCAGTTCAATGCGCTGACCACCGCACAAGCCGCCGCCCTGACGACGGCCCAGGTGGCCGCGCTGGAAACCGCTGACGTGGCCGCGCTGAACACCAACGCCCTCAAGGCGCTGACGACCGCGTCCATCGCGGCCTTGACCACCGACGCCGTGGCGGCCCTCACGGCCACCCAGGCGGCGGCGCTCACCACCGCGCAAACGGCCACGCTGAGCTCTGCACAAGTCGCTGCACTCGAAACCGCTGACCTGGCTGCGCTGAGCGTGGCGAGCCTGGCGGCTGTCACCACCGGCGCCCTGGCTGGCCTGGGCAGCGCCCAGATCGTTGCCCTGACCAGCGCCGAGGTGGCTGGCCTGACGACGGCCCAGGTGGCTGCACTCAGCACCACCCAGATCGCGGCACTGGAAACCGGCGACCTGCGTGCGCTGGGTACCGCCGCCGTGCGCGCCCTGAGCACCGACCAGCTGGTGGCGCTTGAAACCGCCCAGGTGGCCGCCCTGACGACGGTGCAGCTGCGCGCCCTGAGCACCACGCAAGTGGCTGCGCTGGCCACCGACGACCTGGCCGCCATGAGCAGCGACCAGATCGCCTCGCTGACCACGTCGCAGCTGCAGGCCCTGACCAGCACGCAATTGCCGGCCATCGAAACGGCCGATCTGCGCGCCCTGGGCAGCGCCCAGATCGCCGCCTTCAGCGCCGGTCAGCTCAACAACCTGACCACCGGCCAGATGGCTGCGCTGAGCACCGGCCAGACCGTGGCCCTGACCACCGCGCAAGTGGCTGGCCTGGACACGGCCCACCTGAACGCGCTGAGCTCGACCCAGCTGGCGAGCTTCGGCACCGCGCAGGTGGTAGCCCTGACCACCGCACAACTGGCTGCGATGGAAACCGCCGACGTGGCCGGCTTGCCGACCGCGGGCCTGCGCGCCCTGAGCACCGCACAGCTCACCGCACTCGGCACCGAGCACTTTGCGGCGATGAGCAATGCCCAGGTGGCAGCGCTGACCACCGCGCAAGTGGCGGCCCTGGGCACGGATGAGCTGAACGCCTTCAGCAGCGCCCAGATCGGCGCCCTGACGAGCACCCAGATGGCCGCTCTGACGGTGGCGCAAGTCACCGCCTTCGACACGGCAGACCTGGCCGCCATCGGCACGGTCAACCTGCGTGCCCTGGGCACCGCCCAGGTCGCAGCTCTGACCACCGACGCCGTGGTGGCGCTGAGCACCGCACAGGTGGCGGCGCTGACCACCGCCCAGGCGGCAGCGCTGACATCGGCCCAGGCCGCAGCACTCGAGACCGGTGACATCGCCGCACTGGGCACGCTGAACCTGCGCGCCCTGAGCACCGCGGCCATCGCGGCACTCGACACGGCGAACATTGACCAGCTCTCCACGACGCAAGTCGCGGCGCTGACCTCGGCGCAGGCGGCCGCCCTGACGACCACCCAGATCGACACCCTGGGCACCGCCGACCTGGCAGCGTTCAACACGGTCAACCTGCGTGCCCTCAGCACCGCTGCGCTGGGCGCCTTCGGCACCGACGACATCGCTGCGCTGGGCACCAGCCAGATCGCCTCGCTGACCACCGCGCAAGTGGCCTCGTTGTCGACGCTGCAGATTGCCGCGATCGAAACGCCGGACCTGGTGGCGCTGGGCACCGCTTCGCTGCGCGCCCTGAGCACCGCACAGATCGACGCCCTGACCACCGCGCAAGTGGCGGCCCTGACGACGACCTCGCTGAACGCGTTGACCACCGATCAGATCGTGGCGATTGCCACCGACGACATCCAGGCGCTGGGCACCCGCTTCGGTGGCCTGTCGACCGGCCATGTCGCGGCCCTGACGACTGAGCAGTTCGCATCGTTGACCTCGACTGAAATCGGCGCCTTGACGGTGGCCCAGGCCCGCGCCTTGACCACGGCCGAGATCGCCGCCTTCACGACCGACCAGATCAGCTCGCTGGGCACTGCCCAGATCGCTGCGATGTCGTCGACCCAGGTCGCTGCCTTCGAGGCGGAAGACGTGGGGGTGATGAATGCCGCGCAGCTGGACGCGTTCTTCGCGGTCACTCCGATCGTGCTGGACCTGGACGGCAACGGCATCCAGACCATCTCGGCGGCCAACGGCGTGAGCTTCGATCTGAACGGCACGGGCACGGTACGCCAGACCGGCTGGGTGGGTGGCCATGACGGCCTGCTGGCGATGGACGTGAACGGCGACGGCCTCATCAACAACGGCACCGAGCTGTTTGGTGCGGGCACGCTGGACGCCAGCGGACACCGCGCCGGCAACGGCTACGCCGCCATGGCCCTGCAAGACAGCAACCACGACGGCCAGCTGAGTGCGCTGGACACCAACTTCGACAAGTTGCGTGTGTGGGTCGACGCCAACCACGACGGCAAGACCGATGCGGGTGAGCTGAAGACGCTGACGGAAGCCGGCGTGGCCAGCATCAGCCTGGCGCACACCACGGGCAGCGAGTCGGACAACGGCAACCTGCTGGGCCTGGTGGGCAGCTATACCGGCACTGACGGCGGCACCCACGCGGCGGCTGACGTGTGGTTCACCAGGGCAGTGGATGCTTCGGCTTCAGACGCGTCCAGCACGGCAGCCCTGCCGGCCCTGTCTGATCTGCTGAGCGCACCGACGACGCTGGCCACCGACCTGCTGTCGAGCGGCGTGACCAACGTGGCGGTGAACGCTGCAGCGGCGGCCACGGCTGCCTTCACGGCCCACCGCGGCATCGACGAAGAGCAACGCAACCTTCCGCTGCTGTAAACACACGGCCCCGAAAGGGGCTGCAGGGGGCTTCAGTTGAGCCCCCAAAACCAAGGCCCCGGCGATGCACACGCACCGCCGGGGCCTTGTTTCATGGGCGGGCAGGGCGCCCGGTTCGGTGTGTCAGCTGATCAGGGCGTTCAGGCGCTCAACCGCCCGGGCCAGATTGGCGCGTTCGGTGGCGGGGCTGAAATCTTGGCGGATGCGCTCGATGCCGGGGGCCATCTGCGACTGGGCCTGCGGCTGGCTCACGAAGTGCGCCACCTCGTGGAACTTGCGGACGAAGTCGCGCACATCACCCATGTCAACGCTGCGGAAGTTGGGCTCGCGCCAGTATTCGCGGCCGCCCCAGCCGTGGTAGCCCAGCACCAGGTTGCCGGCCAACGCGGCTTCAATGGGCGGTACCGGGCAGCCCTCGAAATCACTGAAAGCCAGGAACACGGCCGAGATACGCATGGCCGCGGCCACCTGGTCTTCGCTCATGCCGTGCAGGGCCATGAACTGCCACTGCGGAAAAGCCAGGCGCAGCCACGGCACCACGTTGTTGGCATGCAGCGGCAGCTTGCGCGGCATGTAGGTGACGAGCATCTTCTTGGGCTCTGGCGTGAACTTGGCGGCGTCGACCGAGTAGGTCACGCGGATGGTCTTGGCGGCCACGTCCGGGAACACCGACTGCAGCAGGCCGCTGGTGTCGTCAGAAATCGACAGCACCGCCACCGCATGCCGGTAGCAGCGCTGCAGGGTGTCGGTATCGGCCGTGGGCAGCACCAGGTAGCCGTTCTGCACGAACATGCCGTAGGTGATGCCTTGCTCATGCAGGGTCAGGGCGAACTGCGTCATGATCTCCGGCACCATCACGATGTCGGTGCTGCGCAACTGAGACAGCGGGATGATCGGCGCCGTGTTCGGGAACCAGTCGCAGCGGAAGCCCTCGGCGAAATGCATCACGTGGGCATCAAAACCCATGCTGCGCAGCATCTGCACATGCTGGTAGATGACCTTGATGCCGCCGGTCGGGCTGTTGCTGTCTGGGCTGACGTAAATGAGGCGTCGCACGCGGATCACTCCTGGAATCGTGACCGAGCATAGGCGGGCGTGCGTGAACACAAGCGCGAAAGTTGCAACTTGAAATACGGCCAGATCGGCGATCTGCTGCGGGCGCCTTCACAATAGCGGGCTTGTTTGCCTCCGTTTTGTTGTCAGGCGCGCCATGGTTCTGCTGCTCAATCACGTCCTGTTCACGGAACCCGCCCTCGCTGGCGGGGGCACGGTGCTGGCAGCTTGCCCGGCACTGAAGGGCACCGCATGAGCACCGCACCCGTCCGCATCGGCAAATACCGCATCACCGGCGTGCTGGGTTACGGCGCCATGGGCGTGGTGTACCGCGGCTTCGACCCGCTGATCGAGCGCGCCGTGGCCATCAAGACGCTGCGCCCGGACGGCGCCACCGGCCTGGCCGATGTGGCCCGTGCGGCAGAACGCTTTCGCAACGAGGCCCGGGCCGTGGGGCGCATTGCGCACCCCGGCGTGGTGGCCATCCACGAATTTGGCGAGCATGACGGCAAGCCCTTCATGGCGATGGAGCTGGTGCATGCCCGCAACCTCGACCAGGTGCTGTCGACCACGCCCAGCATGCCGGAGGCCGAGGCCGTCGCCATCATGGGCCAGCTGCTCGACGCGCTGGACGCCGCGCACGCCCAGGGCGTGTGGCACCGCGACCTGAAACCCGCCAACCTGCTGATCACCGCGGACGGGCGCCTCAAGCTGACCGATTTCGGCATCGCCCGCATCGACGGCGGTGACTCTGAGCCCGGGGTGCCGCCCTCGGTGCAGGGCAGCCCCGGCTACATGGCGCCCGAGCAATATCTTGAAGCACCAGCCGATCACCGCGTTGATCTGTTCGCCGCCGGCGTGCTGTTCTACCGCCTGCTGACCGGCAAGGCGCCTTTCACCGGCAGCGCCGACGACATCAAGGAACAGCTCTTCAGCCAGGTGCCGCCGCTGCCCAGCGCGGTGCTGGACCGCCCGCGCCTGCGCCGCTACGACGCCGTGATGACCCGCGCCCTGGCCCGTGACCCGGCCCAGCGCTTTCTCAGCGCAGTGGAGTTTCGCCAGGCCCTGCAAGTGGCCGTGGCGCAAGACCAGGGGCTGGAAGACACCCAGATCTCGCTGCCCGTGCATTGGTTCGGCGCCAGCCAACCCACGCCGGTGGGCGGGGCAGCCGCGCCCAGCGCGCCGTCAGCCTGGGCTGAATCGCCCCTGGCGCAAGCCTGGCTGGCCCGCCTGCACGAGGCCTTGACCACCCAGCTCGGCGCGCAATCAGAAGCGCTGGTGATGCAAGCCGCCCAAGGCGCCAGCCACCAGGGCGAAGTGCTGATGCGCCTGCTGGCCACCAGCGTCGGCATCGACCGCGTCAAGCTGGCGAGGGATCTGGATCAGCCTTGAGGTGATGTGATCCGGGGCAAGGCGGAGCGGGGTGAGGTCACCGCAACGGCTGCGCCACGCCACCGGCCAAGGACCACAGCAGCGCCACCGCCTGCTGGCCGTCGTGCAGGGCGTCGACGTAGGACAGCCGGAGGTTGAAGTGGTCGCCCTCGGCCGACATCACGTCGAAGAGGGAGCGGCGGCCGAGTTGTTGCCACATCTGTAGTGTGTCGTCGCGCACGCGTTCGCTGTCTTTCAGCACCTGTACCACGTCGCGGGCGCGGGTGAAGGCGGCACCGGCTTGTTCATGCACCTGGGCCAGCCGGTTCTGCAGTGATTCAAGCGCGTCTTCGCGCTGCATGCGTGCGGCGTCTGCGCGCTGGCGGGCGGCACGTTCAGCGGGGGCTGCGCCCGGGTTCATCAAGGGCACGGCGAGGGTGATGCCGGCTTGCCAGACGGCGTTGCGGTCGCCCACCACGTTCTTGCTGAGCGAGGCAGACCAGCCGACCTGCGGCTTCTGGCTGGCACTGGTGGCGCGGGCCAGCTCGTCGGCGGCGGCGGCTTGTGCGTCCAGTTGCACGATGTCGGCGGCGCGCACGGCTTGCGTGGTCAGCTGGGCCAGTGGCGGGGTGTCCAGCATCAGCGCGGCCATGCTGGGCACGTCGGGCAGTTGGTCGCCCACCAGGCGGCGCAGGCGAGAGTCGGTCAGCCGCATTTGCGTGAGTGCTGCGCTACGCGAGAGTTGGACCTGCTGCAGGGTCTTGCGGGCCTGCACCAGCTCGCTGCTGCGGCCCTTGTCGGCGGTGACGATCTGCTCGAGTGAGCTGACCAGTCCGCACACCTTCTGCGTGTATTGCTGCCACACCTGCGCCTGCAGGCGGAAGCGGCTGCGATCGAACGCCAGGCTCACGGTTTGCAGCTGCACTTGTTCGGCGGCTGAGAGCTGGCCCATCTTGGCCGCTTCGATCAATTGCTCGCGCCAGCGGTTCAGGTAGTCCTGGCGGCCACCGTCGTACAGCGAAGCGCCGATCTGCACTGACGGACGCAGCACGGTGCTGTTGTTCAGGCCGCTGTCGCGCACTTGCGTGCCGGTGGCGCCGGCCAGCATGCTGAACGAGGCCTGGGCCTGCGACATCGCGCGGGTTTCTTCGGCGTCGCTGGCGGCGGCGTCGGCCAGCAGGCGGGCGGCGCCCACGGCCTTGCTGCGTTGCTCGGCCAGCTGCAGCAGGTTCAGCATCGACAGGCGCGGTGCGGCGGCATCGGTGGCGGCGTTGCTGGCCAGCGCGGCGGGCACTTCGCAGCCTTGCGGCGCGGCGGTGGCCAGTGCTGGCGTGAGCGTTGCAAAAGCGGCTGCGACAGTGGCTGAAACAGCGTTTGAAAGCAGCCCTGGGGCCTGCTTCAAACCCACCTGGCGGGCCGCTACAAACTTCGCGAATTCTTGGCAGGGGCGCAGTGCGTGAGCCATGCGGGACTCCTTCGGGGCGATCAGCGCTCCCGGAAGGCCTCGCGGGCTTTCAGCAGGGGGCGCAACACAAAATCCAGCACCGTGCGTTCGCCGGTGTTGATCTCGACCGTGCCGGTCATCCCTGGGAGAACCGACAAGACCTGATCATGCTTTTTGAGGTGGTTCTGCTTTACCCGGATCAGAGCCTTAAACCACGTGTTGTCTGGCCCATTGCCTTGCCGTTCGGTGTCGCCCAGCGCGTCGGGGCTGATCGACTCCACCACGCCGGTCAGGCCGCCGTAGAGGTTGTATTCATAGGCCGACAACTTGATCTCGGCCGCCTGCCCGACATGCACGAAGCCGATGTCGGCCGGCTTCACCCGCGCCTCGATCAGCAACTCTTCGCTGATCGGCACGATCTCCATGATCGGCGCGCCGGCGTTCACCACGCCGCCCAGCGTGTTCATGCGCACGTTCTTCACCAGCCCGTCCACGGGCGATTCCAGCACCGTGCGGCGCACCGCGTCTTCACGCGCCACCATCTGCTCATTCAGCTGGGTGAGTTCGGTCTGGGTTTTCAGCAACTCGGTGCTGGCGTCTTGCCGGAAGCGGTTGCGCCGTTCCAGCATCTGCTGCTGCATGTCGTTGATCTGGCGGCGCAGCCGCACCACCTCCACCTCCGACATCAAGCCGCGGGCGGCCATGCCAGCCGCCACATCCAGTTCGCGGCGCACCAGGCCGATGCTTTGCTGGTTCGCGCCCACGGCTTCTTCCAGCAGGCGGCGGCGGGCCTGGTAGGCCTCGGTTTCGTTGGCCACCACGGCCTTCTCGGTCAGCACGTCAGGCGGAAATACCAGCGGCCGGCCATTGGCTTCGGCCTGCAGCCGGGCGATGCTGGCCATCAGCGCCAAGCGGCGCGCCTGGCCTTCGTTCTGTTGTGATTCAAACCGTGTCGGGTCAAGCCGGGCCAGCGGTTGTCCCACGGTGACACGCGTGCCTTCACGCGCCATCAACTCACGCAGGATGCCGCCTTCCAGGCTGGCGATGACCTGCTCGCGGCCATCCGGCACCACGCGGCCATCAGCGCGCGTGATCTGCTCGATGTTCGTGTTGGCAGCCCAGGCCACGGCCAGCGCAATGCTGATCAGCATCAGCCAGATGGCGCCGTTCACGGCCGGGTGGGCTTCGACGTTTTGAGCGGCGTCTACCGCGCTGAGGAAGGCCTCGTCGCCGGGTTGCAAGGCGACGCGCTTCTTGCCGCGCTTGCCGGCGCCTCTGCTTGCGCTGTTGCCAGATGAAGCGGGCGCGGGCTGGGCGGCCCAGCGCTGGCGGGCCGGCGGTGCGGCCTCAATGGGGGCCGGGTCGTTGGCGGCGAAGGTGGGCTCTACCGCGCGCTGCCGCTCAGGCGGCACGGAGAACCAGCGCCACACATCGGCGTTGTTGCCCGATGGGCGGCTCATGCGGTGGCTCCGCGGGCGGGGGCGCCGGGTGCACCGGCAGCAGGCACTGCAGGCCTGGCAGCAGCCGGGGTTGTTGAGCCTTGCGGCGCGGTGCCATCAGGCGCGGGCGGGCGCGGTGCCTGGCCTTGCAGGGCGGCCAGCACCTGGGCTTTCGGGCCGTCCATCACCACCTTGCCGGCGTCCACCACCACGATGCGCTGGGCCAGTTCCAGCACGGCAGGGCGGTGGGTCACCATGATCAGCGTGCGCGGGCCGGCGGAAGCGGCAAGGCGCTGCAGGAACATCACTTCCGATTGCGCATCCATCGAGCTGGTGGGCTCGTCCATCAGCAGCATCTGCGGCCCGGTGACCAGGCAACGGGCCAGCGCCACCAGCTGGCGTTGCCCGCCTGAGAGCAACGCGCCGCGTTCACCCACCGGCAAGTCCCAGCCCAGCGGGTGGCTGCTCACCAGGCGGTCCAGGCCGGTGAGCTGGGCCACCAGTTGCAGGCGCTGGGCATCGGCGCTGGCGCGGCCGAGCAGCACGTTGTCACGCAGGGTGCCCGAGAACAAGCGCGGGTCTTGCGCCACGAAGCCGATCTGGTCGCGGTAGTCGGCGGGGTCAATCTGTCGCAGGTCGATGCCGTCGACTTCCACACGGCCTTCGGTGGGCTGGTAGAGCCCGGCCAGCAGTCGCAGGATGGTGGATTTGCCGCTGCCGATGCGCCCCAGAATCGCCACGCGTTCACCGGGGCGGAACTGCAGGTTGATGTCGTTCAGTACCTTCGGCGGCGTGTCGCTGCCGGTGGGTGGGTAGGCAAAGCCGGCGCTGCGCAGGGCCAGGCCGCCTTGCAGTTGCGGCCGCACCAGGTAGTTGCGGTTTTCTTCGCGCTCGAGCGGCAGGGTCATCAGGCGGTCGAGCGCGGTCATCGCGGCGCGGGCGCCCTGGTAGCGGTTGGCCAGGCTCACCACGCTGCCCAGCGGGGCGATGGCGCGGCCGGCGAACATCACTGCGCCAATGAGTGCGCCGGCGGTGATGACGCCGTCGCGGATCAAATACACGCCCCACACCAGCATCACCAGCGTCACGGCCTGCTGGGCGGTGGACGACAGGTTGTTCGACCAGCTGCTGATCGAGCGTGCCCGCAGGGCCGAGCTGGCGGCCAGCGCGGTGGCATCTTCATAGCGCTGCAGGAAGCGGCCTTGGGCGCCGCAGGTTTTGAGGTCTTCCAGGCCGTCCACCGCTTCCACCAGCACGCCTTGCAGGTCGGTCTGGTGCTGCAGGCCGGCGTTCATGCTGCGCTTGAGCGAGCCTTGAATCACCAGCACGATGGTCAGGATGACCGGGATGGCCAAGGCCAGCACCCAGCCCAGCGGGCCACCGACGATGAAGGTCATCGCCACGAACATGGCGATGAAGGGCAGGTCAGACAAGGTGGCCAGCGTGGCCGAGGCGAAGAAGTCGCGCACGGTTTCGATCTGCGCGAGGTGGTGCGCGTAGGCGCCTGAGGACGTGGGCCGGTGCTCCATGCGCACGCCCAGCGTTTGCCTGAACAGCAGCGAGCCGATGATCAGGTCGGCCTTGCGGCCGGAGATGTCGATCAGGTAGGCGCGCAGTTGCCGCGCAGCCAGGTCCACCAGCAGGGCCAGTGCGGCGCCGGAAGCCAACGTCCACAGCGTGACGAAGGCCTGGTGCGGAATGACCTTGTCGAACACCACTGAGCTCACCAGGCCACTGACCAGCATCATCACGTTGCTGACGAGTGCGGCCAGCAGCGCGGCGCGGTAGTAGGGCACGAAGCGCCGCAGCGTGCCCCACAGCCAGTGGCCACCGTGGCCCAGCAGTTCACCACCGCCTTGCGGCAGCGCCACCTGCGGCGACACGGCCAGCAGGTGCCCCAAATACTCTTCACTCAGTTCATCGGCACGCACCAGGCAGGTGGCATTGCGGGCGGCTGGCAGCACGATCTCGAAGCTGCAGCCGCCGAGTTGCGGCGTGTCGATGCGGCG
The DNA here is from genome assembly GCF_038066635.1 of Ideonella margarita. NCBI lineage: Bacteria > Pseudomonadati > Pseudomonadota > Betaproteobacteria > Burkholderiales > Sphaerotilaceae > Ideonella > Ideonella margarita. The sequence continues at coordinate 236,079 of NZ_JBBUTI010000007.1, forward strand.
CGTCACCACGCAGGCGTCGCCGTCGCGCAGCAGCACCACCACGGGCAGCATCAGCGGGCTGATCTGCTCCAGCGGGCGGCTGAGGATGCTGGCGTGAAAGCCGGCCTGCTGCATGGCGCGCACGGCCTGGTCGGGCAGCAGGTTGCCGCCGGTGATCGGGATGCCGGCCAGCAGCGCCGCGGCCGAGCGCTCACGGCCGTGGTGGCGGCTCAGCCACACCAGCGATTGCAGCAGGGCGTCGTTGTCCGGCCCGCCGGGCGGCAGGGCGTCGGCAGGGGGCGGGGTGGCGCGAGGGGCGGTTGGCACGGTACTTCAGGGGCCGATGTTCAGGCGGGTCGGCTGGCCAGGGCCAGTTGCTCAAAACCGGCCTCCAGATCACGCACCAGCTGCGGCACGTTGAACAGCGGTGACTGGCGGCCATGCTCAGCCAGATAGCGCTTGTAAGAGGCCACGCGGGCGGGCTGTTGGCCCAGCTGCACAGCCAGGCGTTCGTAGTCGGCCAGCGATTCGGTGATCAGGTCAGGCAGGCCCACGGCGTTCAGCAGGCTGCCCGCCATGCGCGAGATGTAGGTCCGGCCCGACCAGGTGATGAGCGGCAGGCCCATCCACAGCGCATCGCTGGCGGTGGTGCCGGCGTTGTACGGGAAGGTGTCGAGCATCAGGTCGGCCAGCTGGAAGCGGGCGAGGTATTCGGGCGGCGCCACCCGCGGGGCAATGATCAGCCGCTCTTGCGCTACGCCGTGCTCAGCGGCCACCTGGCGCATGTTGTCGCGGGCCCAGTCGTTGTCAGCCAGCAGCCACAGCACGCTGCCGGGCACCGCCTGCAAGATGCGCATCCAGCCGCGGAACTGGCCTTCGTTGAACTTGAAGGTGTTGTTGAACGAGCAGTAGACGAAGGCGTCTTCCGGCAGGCCGTATTGGGCGCGGGTAGGGCGGGGCGCGATGTCGCGCTGGCGGTCGCTCACCTGGTAGCAGGTGGGCACATACAGGGGTTGCTCGGTGCAGTAGGGCGTGAGCGCCTCGGGCATCACCTGGCGGTCGGCCACGATCCAGTCCACACCCGGCAGGGCGCAGGTGCCCGGAAAGCCCAGGTAGCTCACCTGCACCGGGGCCGGGCGCAGCGCCAGGATGTTCGGGCGGGCGCCGTTGGTCAGGCCTTGCAGGTCAACCAGCACGTCAATGCCCAGGCCGGCGATCAGGCGGGCGGCGGTGGTGTCGTCCAGCCCGCCGATGCGGATGTGGTGGTCCATCGCCTGCACCAGCCGCTGGCGCAGCGGCGAGCCGTCGTCCTTGCTCCAGCAGAAGGCATACACCTCGAAGCGCTCGCGGTCGTGCAGCTCATACAGCTCGGCCGTGAGCAGGCCGACCGCATGCATGCACAGATCACCACTCAGGTAGCCGATGCGGATGCGGCCGCTGCGTGCCGGGCCGCTGGCGTGCAGCGGCACCTCGGGCGGCTTCACCACGCGTTCATGCACGAAGCGCTGGGCGGCCATCAGCTGCAGCGCGGGGTCGTCGGTCATGCTCAGCATGGCTAGTGGCGAGGTGCCCACCACCAGCTGGTTGGCCGTGACCCGGCCCACCGGCTGGTAGACCGGCCATTTGCATTGCTTCTGGCGGATGTGCACGTAGTGCTGCAGCACGTCGAACTGCGCGGCCTTGGCCGTGAGGCTGCGGCGCATCCAGGCTTCGGCGGTGTCCAGACGGCGCAGCTGCTCGTTCAGCCGCGCCAGGTTGTTCATGGCGTGCAGGCGCAGCGCTTGGTTGTCGGGTGTGTCTGGCGTGTCTTCCACCACCGCCAGCCACTGGGCCAGGGCGCCGTCACCGTCGCCACGGCGCTCCAGCGCATGGCCCAGGTTCAGCCGGGCCTGCGGAAAGGCGGGAAACAGCGTCAAGGCGGCCTGGTAGGCCTTCTCTGCCTCGGCGTCGGCCTGGCGGCTGCCCAGCAGCGTGCCCAGGTTGAACCAGGCCACATGCCGCAGCGGCGAGGTGTTGCCGTCCAGCCAGTTGCGGTAGAGCTGCACAGCAGCGTCAGCCTGCCCGGCGTCTTGCAGGCGCTGGGCAGCTTCCAGCAGCTCAGCCAGCGGCAGGGCGTTGGTGGCGGGCTCGTTCGCGGGCTCGCGCACGGGCAGCGTGGCAATGCCAGCGCCCTTGGCGGGGCGGAGCGCAGCGGTGAGTGCAGACGAGCTCATGGATCAGACAGACGCGGTCAGGGTCTGGTGATCGTAGGCAAAGCGGCCTGGGGGCAGTGGCCGGAAATGCGATGGCTTGGCGGGTTAGTTCGGGGTGGGGGGTGACCGTCGCGTATGGAAAGTACGGTCGTTAAAGGTTTGAACAGCGATAGCAACCGGTCTTTGGCTCGCTTGGACTGCTGACTCTTGCCAGAAATACCGATGGGCGTAGCGTGTTGAACAGTTCGATGTAAGGACTCGCCGGTAAGCGAGAGAACTTGTAACATCGTGCTGCCGTTCACGGTAGGATAATTGCGGCTAGACACCCAGCCGCAACGAAGAAGCTGTTGAATTGACGGGTACTTGGCTACACCCACCTTATTCGTTTTAGAGGGCAGACTGCCAAGTTATGTGACCGGTGCTATTCGCGCAGAACTAGTTCACGTGGGCATTGTTGCGCGGTCTAGCAACTGGGCAGGAAATCTAAAAATGTATGTTTATGAATAATGAGATTTCTGGCTCGTCGCGCTCCGTGGCGGACATAACTAGACGAGTGAAGATTACGCGGAAGGGCCTTTTTCGCGACATAGAGGTGGCTGCAGAATGGGCCCTGTATACCTTCGCGTTCGACCAGTCAGTAGCCTGAGCTGCTTGGTCTGTAGTAATTGTATGGTATCTTCCGCTGCAACGGATGACGTAACGCGTCGACGTGGAGCCCGAAAATTATGCGCCGTAAGCCAATGTTCCTTCATCGCACGATGCGTGAATACCTTCAAAGGAAAGAGCCTTTCGAAATTATTGCCGCTAGGCATCAAACCGAAGACGGCCTTATTCCGTGCCAATGCTTGATTATCCGATGTACAGCCGACGGCTATGATCTGGCATTCGCCGAAAATCCAGATATCGAGGTTTTTCCCGTGCCCGAATCTAACGTCGTGGCCGATGCGCTTGTTAATCGTCCTGATCTGTGGAGGCAGGCCGCAATTCGTCTAACTTACCGCCCATCTGTCTGGGGATCAGCGCCAATATTTGGAGTGCCATTTCAACGCGCTGTCGAAATTGCGCTAAAGCAAGGTTATACAAAGTCCAAGTATTTTCTCCCAAACGCGCACACTGGCGGAGGGTATGAGTCTTTGCTTATTCATTTGCGCAAAGTCGATGACAAGAGGGGGGAGCTCCTTCAGTTGGAGGCGTGGCAGTACAAGCCTGGAAGTGATTTTGCTTATTACCTGCACGCTATGTCGACTAACTTTCAGTCGCTGATCGTTCACCTTGATGGTGCAACGATCCAGTATTCCGGGCGTGATCTCGATACTTTGCTTCTCGAAACTAAAAAGGTAAAGGGAAGCCATTATCAGAAGTTCTTTCGACTCGATGGTGAACTCGACGTAAATGATATGCACAAGTTGGCAACCGCGTTCTTGCCCGGAGAGCAGCTCTATATGGAGGCCCTAGATGTTGCTGTCATGCAGAACTGCGCATGATCTAACGGGCATCGGTAATGCGCCACAAGGGTGCACAGCGCCGATGGCCGATAATTTTTGTATTTCCCACGTCATCCACTAATGACGCGCTCCCTTGTAAATATTAATACCAATCGACCAAACATATGAGTACGATAGAAAAGCAAGCGTTCAGCATCGGGAATGATTCGATTGACTACTATGTCACCGTAATGACCGCGAGAGAGATTTTTGCATTCTCAAAAGTCTCCCGAGTCGACGAGGATCCGAAGCTTGGTTATCAACGTTTCCTGAGTGAAAAGCGGGCCGAATCCATCGCGGAATACCTTAACTCTGGGAATATAATTCCTGGAGCGATAATACTTAGTGCTCAAAAAAATGCCGATCTCGAGTTTGCGAACGGGAAGCTCACCATAAATTTGATTCCGGGCTCATTTTTTGTAATTGATGGCCAGCATCGTCTTTACGGTTCGGAGATGGCTAACGAGGACATCAGCCTTCCGGTATGCATTCTAGATGGGTTAGATCATGCAGCTGAAGTGAAGTATTTCATCGACATCAATTCAACACAAAAAGGCGTGCCAAAGACTCTTCGGATTGAGTTGATGAAATTCCTTTCCGAGCCAGACTCAATTGATGCAACAAGAAATCGGCTCTTTAAGGATCTGAACGAAAGCCCTGAATCGCCTCTTTATGAGCGCATGAGTGCGACCAGCTCTGCGCCAGGTCGGCTGTCGTTGGTTCCATTTCAGGCTGCAATTGATCCGTTGTTAAATGGTGACATACTGGGTCAATTCACCTACGATGATAAAAGAAAGCTCTTGATTAATTTTCTATCGGCGGTGGAGGCTTCGCTTGAAAAGATGGAGGAAAGATCGAATCGACTAACGACCTCAGCATTTTTTCAGGCGATATTTAAGATATTCGATAAGGTTTGTCACCTTTCAATCATGCACAACAAAAATTACTCGCTCGCCTCCATGAGCAAAATAATGGATGGAATTGTCGGTGTGGATCTCTCCAGGCACACGGGCTCGAATCAAGCCGCAATTAACGAGCTAGCATTGGAGTTGTCAACGCTACTTGAGTTGCATAGCCAAAAGCTGGGCACCCCTTCGGACTTGCTTTGAAATGCTTGAGGCCGATATTTTGAGCGTGTCCTTGAGTCACCTGTCAGCGATTGGCCTGCGGGGGGAGGATAAGCCTCAACAATACAGATACGGTCATACAGTGAAAAGTATACTAAGCGATGCGAGTGCCCATCGCGAAGTGTCCTTTATTGGTCCGAATCTATTTCAAATCACAATTGCAGCTGGCGAGTACACGGAGGCAATATTTAATGATTTATATTTTGGTAGTCAGCGCATCAATCAGCAGTGTCGGAATATAGAGTGCCTGCTTGATTCAAATGCGCAATCAGCCTGGATACTGGTTACCGCGTATTATGCGGCATATTTTATGGCGAATGATATCTCTAAAGTAAATGGGAGATTTATTATTAATTTGAGTGAGGCGGATTTTCTCGGGATACTCTCAGCTCAGCAGCCCTCGCTTCAAAACGGTGTGACTGTCGAGGCTAATAATCCATTTTTCGTAATTGCTGAGCATGGGCAAATGAGTGGGGAAATTGTATTGACGCTCAAGAAGTCTTCCCCAAAACCGCACCAAATCGCTTGGTCAAATTTTAGCCAGATAGCAGGGAAAATAAAGATAACCGACGAGCGACTGACGTACCTAACTTTGCTGCAGTCAATAGTCTCAGCGGGGAATTCTGGCTGGGAAACGCCTAGCACGGTAAGGAATACTTGGAATTACAGCCAGTCAAACTACTACGGCGAAAAGGGTGATGAAGTCGGTAAGATCTTTTCATCGATAATAAAATCGCCGAAGTCAGCTTTTAGCTGGGCGAGAAACAATAATTTAAAGCCTAGTCGAGAGAACCTGGCGGCAAGTGTTGCCTATGTTTATCACATTTTAAAACTCTCTCATTACGCAATTATCAACCGACTCAAGATTGCATAGTGGTGTGCCGGATTAAATAAATGTCAAGCTCTTCTTCGAGTGTGGGGATAACATCAGCTATGGCGAAATTGAGTTCTTGGTCAGTTATAGTCCTAACTAATTTCGGCTCCGGTACTAGTCATCGCCTAGGTTAGTTGTGTCACACGGATAGCTATGCAGTCAGATCAGAGAAAACTAGAAATATGCCATCATGAGGCGGGACATTGGGTGATCGCCCAGGCAGTGGGTTTTGAGGTAGATGATATTACTGTTACGTTATTTAAAGATGGTAAGCACATTACAGCATCAGGTTCGGCGACCGTATTCCCGCGCCTCGAGATAAAATCCGTCGAGGCGGTTGAAGAGTATTTGGTAAAGCGAATTGTGGTGTTGTTTTCTGGTGTAATTTCAGAGTCCATTGCCATTGAAAATAGAAATGAGTTTACGGCAAGGGAGTTGCTGAAAACGAACGGTATCGATGATGCGAGAAGCGCAAATGAACTCCTTCAGATTTTAAGAGGTGTCCGTTTTCCGGGGAGGATTACCATTGATGAATCGAGGCAATTAGCAGAAGTTCAAACCGAGTGTTGGCAATTGGCTAATGCCCTCATTGAGGAAAACCAAGATAAAATTCGGCGAGTGGCGCGAGGAATGGCATTAAATGTAAGTGCCTTAAACAAGCCAGTGAGGTTCCGTAAAGTGATGCTGCAAGAATTCTCCGTGCGCGAACACAGTGGTGCGTGTTGCAGGCAGCCGAAGCCTGACAGCTCACTGGTGTAATTAAGGGCTCAATTTTTGTGTGGGCGGGTTCGGATTTGTAGGCGCACGACCTTGCCAAAAATTGCATCGGGAATTTCACTCTTCTCACCTATAACTCAAGCCCTCTAGTTTCTGAAAGGCCTTGGCATCACCACACCTCCCAAGACCCGATCGAATACCAATCTGTATGCCGCACCGTCAGCCAGCGTGGCTGACATTCCCGACACCGCCGAGTCAGCGGGCACCCGCAAAAACCTCATCCCACTCTGGATCAAGGTGTTCGGCTGGATGTTCCTGGCGATGGGGGTTGTGATCCCGCTGCTCGCCGTCTTCGCCGCGGTAACTGGGCAGCCAGCTTCGTATGAAGTTTTCGGCCTTCGATATCACGGGTCACCGTTTCATCCGATGGCGCTCGTCATCGCGGCCATCTTGGTGTCGCTGGCGGTGTCGGCTTATGGGCTGCTTTTTGGAAAGCCGTGGGGGGTGAACGCTTGTCTGGTCACGGGCTACGGTGGGGTAGCGATCTGCCTGTTGACCATGGTTTATTCCCTTTCACAGGGCACCTTCAACCTGCGCCTGGATTTGCTGGTCCACATTCCATACTTGAGGAAGCTGCACCAGATCAAGCCACTTTGGCCTTCAGCAGCCGTACGGTGAGCTTGGCATTTCAAACACACCACGGCCGCAGCTTGTGGCCACAAAGGGGTTCTGCTCATGGCTGAAGCCAAGACCAAGCCGACGGCGGCCAGCGTAGATGACTATCTCGCCGCCGAGGCCAGCCCCGAGCAACTGGCCGACTGCAAAGCGCTGATGGCCTTGCTCAAGAAGGTCACGAAGCAGGCGCCCAAGATGTGGGGGCCAAGCATCGTGGGCTACGGCAGCTATGCCTACAGGTACGAGAGCGGTCGAACCGGCGAGTCATGTCTGACCGGGTTTGCCGTGCGTGGCAAGGAACTGGTGGTCTACCTCGTTGCCGAGGGTGCGGAACAGCAGGCGCTGCTGGCCAAGCTCGGCAAACACAAGATGGGTAAGGCTTGTCTTTACTTCAAGCGCTTTGCCGATCTGGACGCGGCTGTGTTGGAGGCTTTGGTTTTGGCGTCAGTTGAAGAGATCAAGCGTCGTCACCCATCGGTGGGCGCGGCCTAGGCTCATTCAGGCTGACCGGCTCCGCTGGCAGCCGCCCCTCACCTCACCCCAAGAAACTCCCTCACCGGCGCCAGGCTGCGCTCCGGGTTTTCTTCCTGCGGCACATGCCCCAGTTCGTCCAGCACCACCAGCTTGGCACCGATGATGTCGCGGGCGAATTGCGCGCCCACGGCCGGGGGAATCAGCTTGTCTTTGCCGCCCCACAGCACCAGGGTGGGCACGCGCAGCTTGGGGATGCGCTCTGGCTCCAGATCGGCTTCCAGGCCGGCCAGGCGCAGGCGCAGAGCGCGGCGGTTGCCTTCGCGCAGCGTCAGCTCGTAGTAGCGGTCAATCACCTCGGGCGTCACGCGGCGCGGGTCGGCGTACACGCCGTACACGGTGCGCTCGATCACGCTGCGCGGCAGCAGGGTTTCGCCAATCCAGGCCATGGCCGGGTTGCGCGCCAGCCTAAAGCCCAGCGGCAAATCATCGGGCGTGAAGCGGTAGCCAGAGGCGTCCACCAGCACCAGGCTGGCCACGCGCTCAGGCGCCAGGCTGGCCACGCGCCAGGCCACTTCACCGCCGAGCGAGTTGCCCACCATCACGGCGCGGCGCACCTTCAGGCGGTCCATCAGATCAAGGGTGAAGCGGGCGAGGGCGTCGCCGCTGTAGTCGTCGGGCGTGTAGCTGCCGGCAAACGGGCCGGTCAGGCCGAAGCCGGGCAGATCGAACGTGATGACGCGCCGGCGTTCCTTCAGGCCCGCCACCCAGCCTTGCCAGGTGTGCAGGCTGGATGAGGTGCCGTGGATCAGCACCAGCGGCGTGGGGTCCCAGCGGGGGCCTTCGTCGCGCACGTGCACCAGCTGGCCGCGCAGGTCGATGAAATCAGACGGCGGCGGTGCCCAGCGGGCCACCAGGGTGTCCACCGTGCGGTCGGGCGCGCGCAGCAGCGGCAGCGCCAAGGCGCTCAACATCAGCAGAACGCCGAAGGCGCGCCAGAGGAAGGTCAGCATGCCGAGGCTCCGGCGGTGTCTTCGGTGGGCAGCAGGCTGGCGTCGAGCACTTCACGTTCGTCGAACACGAAGCAGCCACCGCGCCAGTGCGGTGCGCCGTCGGTTTCCTCGAAGTACTTGAGGATGCCGCCTTCGAGCTGGTAGGTGTGGCTCAGGCCGAGTTGCTGCATCACGATGGCCGCCTTTTCGCAGCGGATGCCGCCGGTGCAGTAGCTGACGATGGTCTTGTCTTTCAGCTCGTCGCGGTGGGCCTCCAGGGCCGCCGGAAACTCGCTGAACTTGCGCAGGCGCCAGTCGATGGCGCCTTCAAAGGCACCCGCGTCCACTTCAAAGTCATTGCGGGTGTCGAGCGTGACCACCTCGCGCCCTTCGTCGTCATGGCCTTGTGCCAGCCAGCGTGCCAGCGTGCGCGGCGGCACGGCCGGGGCGCGGCCTTCAGCCGGCCGGATGGCGGGCATGTTCATGCGGATGATCTCGGCCTTGACCTTCACCTTCAGGCGCTTGAAGGGCTGGGTGTCTGACCAGCTTTCCTTGGGCGCCAGGTTGGCCAGGCGGGCGTCGATGCGGCCGGCGGCTTCCAGCCAGCTGCGCACGGCTTCGGCCGGGCCGGCCAGAAACAGGTTGATGCCTTCCTCGGCAATCAGCACCGTGCCGGTGAGTTGCCGGCTGGCGGCTTCGGCGTGCAGCTGCTCGCGCAGGGCTTCCAGTTCATCAAGCGGAACGAAGCGGTAGGTGGAGATGTTGAGGAAGGCGCCAGTCATGGCCGCGATTTTAGGCGTTGCCGGGCGGGGCATGGGCGCTGGCCCGTGGCGCGCCTGCACCGGTCTTGATCAAGGTCATGTCAGGCGGTGGGCGTCGTGGCGGGGTGAGGGCTCCTTACAATCGGCCCATGAGTTTTGTCCACCTGCGCACCCACTCCGAGTTCTCTGTTGTTGACGGCACCTTGCGCATCGACGATGCGGCCGGCGCCGCCAAATCTGACGGGATGGTGGCACTGGGCATCACCGACCTGGCCAACCTGTTTGGCGCCATCAAGTTCTACAAGGCCTGCCGGGGCAAGGGCGTCAAGCCGGTCATCGGCGCCGATGTGTGGGTGGAGCCGATGGAGGGCACCGGCGGCGGTGCCACGCGCCTGCTGCTGCTGGTGCAAAACACCCAGGGCTACCTGAACCTGAGCGAACTGCTCGCCCGCGCCTGGACGCGCAATGTGCAGAAGGCGCAAGCCTGGCTGACCTGGGAGTGGCTGAACGAGCTGGGCGACGGCCTGATCTGCCTGTCTGGTGCCGAGTTTGGTGCCGTGGGCCACGCCCTGATGGCGGGTGACGCAGCGCGGGCCGAGTCTTCAGCGCTGCAACTGGCTGAGCTGTTCCCTGGCCGCTTCTACCTGGAAGTGCAGCGCGGCGGCTTGCCGCACCACGAAGCGCTGGTGCGCGCCACGGTGCCGCTGGCCGCGCGCCTGGGCTTGCCGGTGGTGGCCACGCACCCGGTGCAGTTCCTGGCACCTGATGACTTTGAAGCCCACGAGGCCCGCGTGTGCGTGGCCGAGGGTGAAACGCTGGCCAACCCGCGGCGCGTGAAGCGCTTTGGCCGCGAGCAGTATTTCAAGACGCAGGCCCAGATGGCCGAGCTGTTTGCCGACCTGCCCAGTGCGCTGGCCAACAGCGTGCAAATTGCAGCGCGTTGCAGCCTGACGCTGGTGCTGGGCAAGCCGCAGCTGCCGAACTTCCCGACGCCGCTGCTGGCCGATGGCACGTCGATGCCCATCGCGCAGTTCTTCCGCGAAGAGAGTTACGCCGGCCTGGAATACCGCCTGCAGCAGATCTTCCCTGACGCCACCAAGCGTGAGGCCGAGCGCGCCCGATACGTCGAGCGGCTGGAATTCGAGCTGGGCACCATCCTGAAGATGGGCTTCCCCGGCTACTTCCTGATCGTGTCGGACTTCATCAAGTGGGCGAAGAACAATGGCTGCCCGGTCGGCCCGGGCCGGGGTTCGGGCGCTGGCTCGCTCGTGGCCTATGCACTGCTGATCACTGACCTCGACCCGCTGCAATACAACCTGCTGTTCGAGCGATTCCTGAACCCGGAGCGGGTGTCGATGCCTGACTTCGACATCGACTTCTGCCAGGGCAACCGCGATCGCGTCATCGACTACGTGAAAGACAAGTACGGTCGCCAGGCCGTGAGCCAGATCGCCACCTTCGGCACGATGGCGGCCAAGGCGGCGCTGCGCGACATCGGCCGGGTGCTGGGCATGGGCTTCGGCCAGGTCGACAGCATCGCCAAGCTGATTCCGGCGCCCCCGGGCAAAACCGTGACGCTGGCCAAGGTGCCGGCCGAGCCCGACAAGGGCGTGATCTACGCCCGCCTGGAAGCGCCCGAGCTGGAACTGCGCGAGAAGGCCGAAGAAGAAGTGGCCGAGCTGCTGAGCCTGGCCACCCGCGTGGAAGGCATGGTTCGCAACATCGGCATGCACGCCGGTGGTGTGTTGATTGCGCCGGGCAAGATCACCGACTTCTGCCCGCTGTACCAGCAGCCCGGCAGTGATTCAGCGGTGAGCCAGTACGACAAGGACGACGTGGAGGCCATCGGCCTCGTGAAGTTCGACTTTCTGGGTCTGGCCACGCTGACCATTCTGGAGCTGGCCAAAGACTTCATCGTCGAGCGCTACCCCGACCAGAAGGACTTCGCCTTCGAGAAGCTGCCGCTGGACGACGCCAAGGTCTACAAGCTGTTCTCGGACGGTTTGACCGAAGCCGTGTTCCAGTTTGAATCGCGCGGCATGCAGGGCATGTTGCGCGACGCCAAGCCGAGCCGGCTGGAAGACCTGATCGCCCTGAATGCGCTGTACCGCCCGGGCCCGATGGACCTGATCCCCAGCTTCGTGGCGCGAAAGCACGGCCGTGAAACCGTGGAGTACCCGCACCCGATGGTGGAGTGGGTGCTGTCGGAAACCTACGGGATCATGGTCTACCAGGAGCAGGTGATGCAGACCGCCCAGGTGCTGGGTGGCTACAGCCTGGGCGGCGCCGACATGCTGCGCCGCGCGATGGGCAAGAAGAAGGCCGAGGAAATGGCCGAGCACCGCGAGATCTTCCGCAAGGGGGCCGCGGCGAACAACATCGAGCAGGACAAGGCCGACGAAATCTTCGACTTGATGGAGAAGTTCGCCGGCTACGGTTTCAACAAGTCGCACGCTGCCGCCTACTCCCTGCTGGCCTATCACACGGGTTGGCTGAAGGTGCATTACACGGCCGAGTTCTTCGCGGCCAACATGACCAATGAAATGGGCGACACCGACAAGTTGAAGGTGTTGCTCAACGACGCGGTGAAGAACTTCAAGATCGAGTTCGAGCCGCCGAACGTGAACCGTGGCGTGTACCGCTTCGAGCCGATGCCGGGCCTGGAAGGGCGCCGCAAGATCCGCTACGGCCTGGGCGCCATCAAGGGCACGGGCCAGGGCGCGATCGAGGCCATGGTGGCCGCACGCACGGCCGACGGCCCTTTCACCAGCCTGTTCAACTTCTGCAGCCGCATGGACAAGGGCAAGGTCAACAAGCGCGTGGTGGAGGCCCTGATCAAGGCCGGCGCGTTTGATGAGCTGCACCCTGACCGCGCCGCCACGCTGGCCAGCGTGGGCCTGGCCTTCGACTGGGCCGAAACCCAGACCGCGAACGCCAACCAGGGCGGCCTGTTTGACTTTGACGACGGCGACAGCCACGGCAGCCACACCACCGAGCCGCCGCTGGTGGTGGTGTCTGAAGGCTGGACCGTGCGCGAAAAGCTCAGCCTTGAAAAGACGGCGCTGGGCTTCTACCTCTCGGGCCACCTTTTTGACCAGGACGAGGCCGAGGTGCGGCAGTTCTGCAAGCGCCGGGTGGCTGACCTGATTGATTCACGCGAGCCGCAATTGCTGGCCGGCATCGTCAGCGAGATGCGCGTCATCAACGGCCAGCGCGGCCGGGTGGGCATCTTCAAGGTTGATGACAACAGCGAGCCGATCGAGGCCGTGGCCAACGAGGAACTGCTCGACGCCAACAAGGACACGCTGCGCGAGGATGAGCTCATCATCGTGCAGGGCAAGGTGCAGCCCGACCGCTTCAGCGGCGGCCTGCGCCTGAACGTGACGCAGGTGTGGAGCCTGGCCGCAGCACGCGCGCGCTTTGGCCGCTACCTGGCGGTGGTGCCGCAGCCGGGTGTGCCGCCCATCGCCGAGCTGGTTCAAACCCACCCGCCGCGCATTGAGGCCACCGAGCAGGGCGACCTGCCGCAAGGCCTGAGCGTGCGGCTGAAGGTGCTGCGCCCAACCGCACAGGCTGAGCTGGACCTGGGCGAACGCGCCAAGTTCTGGCCCAGCGACGAGGCGCTGGCGCGCTGGAAGGCGCTGGCGCAAGACGGGCAGGCGCGCATCGTGTACGAAGCGGGTTGAGCCAAGCGCTGCTCGCAGCGCGGCGAACTGTGCGACAAAAGGCGCGCATTTGCCCACCATGCGCCGCGCGGTGCAGGCCTAGACTGGCAGCGCCATGTCCGCCGACAAGTTTGCCGCCAGCTCGGCCTCGCCCACTTCGCCGCTGCCTCATCAGGCCGCTGCGGATAGCCCCGTCACCGGTTTGATCCTGACGGGCGGTGGTGCGCGGGCGGCCTACCAGGTGGGCGTGCTGCGGGCCATTGGCCGCATCCGCGCCGAGCATGAACACGGCCGCGGCAACCCGTTTCAGGTGATCGCCGGCACATCAGCCGGCGCGCTCAATGCATCCGCGCTGGCTGCGGGCGCTGACGACTTTGATCTGGCGCTGGCCCGGCTGGCGGCGGTGTGGCGCGGCTTTCATGCCGACCAGGTTTACCGCACCGATTCGATTGGCGTGATTCGCACCGGCGCGCGCTGGCTGACGATGATGTCGATTGGCTGGGTGATTGCGCGCTGGCGCCGTCAAAAGCCGCGCTCGTTGCTCGACAACACGCCGCTCGAAGGCCTGCTGGAACAGATGATTCCGCTCGACCGCATCCCGGCGATGCTGGAGGGCGGGCACCTGAAGGCGCTGGCCATCAGCGCATCGAGCTACAGCTCGGGCGAGCACGTCACGTTCTATCAATCTGCCCAAGAGGTGGAGCCGTGGGTGCGCTCGCAGCGGCGCGCCGTGCCTGCGCCGATCACGATGCCGCACCTGCTGGCGTCGTCGGCCATTCCATTCGTGTTTTCGGCCCAGCCGCTGCTGCTTGATCAGGAGTTGCAGTGGTTCGGTGACGGCTCGATGCGCCAGGTGGCGCCCATCTCGCCGGCCGTTCACCTCGGCGCGCAACGTGTGCTGGTGATCGGCGCCGGGCGGCTGCAGGAGCCGGGCGGTGGCCGCGTGATCGTCGACCAAGACTATCCGACCATGGCCCAGATTGCGGGCCATGCCATGTCGAGCATCTTCCTCGACGCACTGGCCGTGGACATCGAACGCCTGCAGCGGGTGAACCGCACGCTGGGCCTGCTGACCGACGAGGCGCGGGCACAGTCGCAACTGCGCCCGATTGATGTGCTGGTGATTGCGCCGTCACAGCGGCTGGACGACATTGCCGCCCGCCATCTTGAGGCCCTGCCGCTGCCGGTGCGCGCGCTGCTGCGCGGCGTGGGGGTGTCAGGCGCTGATGCGGCCACGGGTGCGCGTGGCTCGGCGCTGGCCAGCTATCTGCTGTTTGAAGCCGATTTCACGCGTGAGCTGATGGCCTTGGGTGAGGCCGATGCCATGGCCCGCAAGGCCGAGGTCTGCCGCTTCTTCGGCTGGCCCGAACCGGTGGTGTGGCCGCAGCCGGGCCAGGGCTTGCCGCCGCGGGCCGCTCAACGCCGGGCGGCTTCGGCGGGTGATGGTGCAGCTGGTGCGGCAGGTGCTGCGGCGTTGGCCGAGGTAGCGCCTGAATTGGCGACTGAGGTTGACGTCGCCGGCGTGGCCGAATAAGCCAAGCCATTCACGCGCAAGCCGGCGTCTGAAAGGCGCTTGGCCCGCGCCGGGCCCACACCGGGCGTTCGTTCGATGAACTGTGCCCAGCTGGCAAACGGCCGCTGTTGCCGCGCCGCCAGCCATTGCTCAGACAACTGCGGGCCGACGCCCTTGATCATCTCCAGCTCGGCCTGGTTGGCGGTGTTCAGCTCGGTGGCTGCGGCAACGCCCGGCAGGCTCAATGCACACATGAGTACGACTGCCAGCGTCAAGCAGCGCATCGTCAATTCGCTCAGGTGCTTTGATCAAGCCAGCGGCGAATTGGCCGGCCCAGGCCGTAGGCCAGTTGCTGCCAACGCGTGCGCACATGGCGCTGCTGGAAGATGCGGCGGAACCAGTCGGTCAGCCGCAGCTCAGGCTTGTGCTGGTCGATCAGGCCCAGGCACAGCTGCCTCATCTTGTCGCGCTCCTGGCCGGCAGTCAGGCCGTTGCGGTACACCGTGTCACCGCTGGTGATGGGGCGCACATGGCTGGCCATCACGGCGTCGACGATGGCCGTGTGCGTCAGGCCGGTCAGCTGCTGCATCGTGGGCACCAGGTACTTGTCGATGCCCCACGACGACACGTTGCCTTCGAAGTGCGGCGCGCAGGCGGCGAACAGCTCGCCGCTGTAGACCGGCATCATCACCTCGACCCAGTCCACTTCGCGCAGCACGCGGTTGGGCTGCCGCAGCGACCAGCGGTGGGTGTAGTGGCTGTCATGGCTGAGCGCGGCCGAGCTGACATGCAGCCCGTGGTAGCTGGCCAGGTGCAGCAGGCGGTTGATGTCGCTGACGCTGATCAGCACATCGTCGTCAATCAGGCTGATGAAGCTCGGCTGCAGGCCGGTGGCTTGCAGGTGCCGGGCGAGGGCCTGGTAGATGTCGCCCTTGCACTGCGTGCGCTCGCTCAGCAGGGTGTTGGGCAGGGCGTGTGGCGCGTTGTGCGTGCCCACCCAGCGGGCGGTGTAGTCGAACACCACGATGTCGAATTGCGGTGTGGTGTCAGCCAGCAGGCAGCGCAGCGGGGCTTCGCTGCCGTTCCAGGAAATGAGAACCAGCGGTCGGTGGGGCGTCAGTGACATGGTGTGCGGTCAGTGGCCCGTGGGCGTGTCGTGGCGGGTGCGGAAGTTCGAGGTCAGCGAGCCCCAGGAATACATCACCTGGCTGCGGAACTTGCGCCACCGGTACATGAAGCCGCCGACCTGTTCGCGCTGGCCGATGCTGGACACGAACGAGGCTTCGGCCAGCTGGATGGGGTAGGGCAGCATGCCGTACAGGCGCAGGTCGGTTTCCCACCAGAAGCGCAGGTCCACATCCACCGGGCGGTAGAAGGGCTTGCGGGCGGCAGCGAGCTTGGCAGCACCTTCGCGGCTGAGCAGGTAGGCGCCGGTGAGGCTGGGGGCGCGGCGGTAGCGCACCACGCGCCAGCGCTCCAGCAGGGGCCAGCTGCGCCACACGCGTTCACGGTCGCGGCCCACCAGCTTGATCATGTCCCACTGCGGCGGCAGCTGGGCCACGGCGGCCAGCAGGGCGGGCAATTCAGGGCCAAGCGCCACGTCGTCTTCCAGCACCAGGGCCATGGGCGCGGCGTCGTCGCGCATGGTTTCCCACACACGCAGGTGGCTGGCGTAACAGCCGATCTCGCCCGGGCTCATCGGCTTGTGGAAGCGGGCCAAGTTCAGCGCGGGGCTGTAGAGCGCATCACGTTCATGCGGCTGCAGGTCTTTGCCGTACACGGCGTCGACGCGGCGGGTTTCCAGGCCCAGCGCGCTGATCTGCTGGCGCATCTGCTCGCCGCGTTCATGGTCACGCGGCAGGTTGATCAGGTAGACCGGGCAGGGGTGGCTCATGGGTTGCAGCTTCAGGCCAGTGCCGGGTCAACCAGCACGTCAAACAGTTCGTCGTAGCGGGCCGTCATCAACCCCAGTGAGTGGTGCTGCAAGGCGGCAGCGCGGCCGGCTGCGGCCATGCGGGCCGAGGCCTCGGGTTGCTGCAGCACGTCGGCCAGGGTGCGGGCCAGCGCAGCGGCGTCAGCGTGCGGCACGAGCCGGCCAGTCACGCCGTCATTCAACAGCTCTTCAATGCCGGGCACACTCGAGCCAACCGCCACGCAACCGGCGGCCATGCCTTCCACCAGCGACAGTGGCATGCCTTCGTAATGGCTGCTCAGCACGGCCACCTGGTGACGCATCAGCAGGCCCGGAATGTCTTTCTGGAAGCCGAGGAACTGCACCTGATCGTTCAGGCCCAGCGCAGCGCACAGGTCCACCACCTTCCGGCGGTGGCGCGCACTGCCGCTGCCAGCCAGCAGCAGCGGCGGGCGCAGGCCTTGCTGGCGCAGCAGGGCCAGGGCCTGCAGCAGCGTGGCGTGGTCTTTCTGGCTGGCGAAGCGGGCGCACATCACCAGGCCGGGCACGCGCGCAGCCCAGGGGTGGGCATCGGCCTGGGCGAAGGGCTCCAGGCGGATGCCGTTCGGGATGGCCATCACCCGATCTTCGGGCAGGCCCTGGGCCAGCAGCGCGCCTTTGACGCCCTCCGAGCAGCCGACGATGCGGTCGGTGTGCGGCGCCAGCCAACGGGTTTGCGCCAGCCGCCAGGCGCTGTAACGCTCGCGGGAGTTGTGTTCCACCTGCACCAGGTGCGGCACGTCAGCCCAGCGACCGGCATGGCGGCCCAGCAGGTGTTCAGGGAAGCCGTGTGCCACCAGCACGTCGGGCTTGATGCGCTGGCAAAGGCGGCGCAGCGCCACGATGGTGGCGAGGTGCGACCAGCCTGGCAGCACCGTCACGTCCATGCCTTCGTCGCGCAGCGCCTCCACCCGTTCCGGGCTGGTGGTTGACTTGCGGCGCAGGGCCAGGAAGGGCTGGTTGCGGCCGCTGGCGCGCGCACCGCGCACCAGGTCGATGGCCACCTGGGTGGCGCCGGAAAACCCGCCCGTCACCACATGCAGAACGCGGGGCATGCTCATGGGGTGCCTCGGGTCACTCGTGCCAGTGGTCGGCGATCCACGGCGCCGGCCGGGCCTTGCGCCAGTTGCCGTTGCTGCGGCCCGCCAGCGCGTCAGGTGGGTTGACCACGCCGTGGAAGATCAGGATGCGGGCACCCTTCGGAATGTGCGGCGGCTGCACGAAGTTCAGCGGGAAGCGCGGAATGCAGTGGTACTTCCAGCTGGCGCACCAGTCGGCCGGCCAGTAGCTGAGCTTGCCCTGGCGGTGCAGCACTTCGGACAGGAAGGCCTGCTCGTTGCGCAGGCGCTGGCGCACATCTTCCTGGGTGGCCAGGAATTCGCTGAGCACGTCGTCGTGGGCGCCGATGCGCCAGCGGTAGACCGACGAGTTGCCGGTGATGCGCCACGGCCGTTTCCAGTCGTGGATGATGAGGAATTCGCCGGGCACTTCGAAGAACGGCGTGATGTCGTCGACGATCACCACGTCCAGATCGAGGAACAGGGCGGTGCCCTGCAGGCCGTGCAAGTCAGGGCTGAAGGTGGTCAGCTTGGTCCAGCCGCGCTCGGGGATGCCCGGCGGCAAGGCCAGCGGCGGAATCGGCAGGCACTGCACCTCGGCCCGGATGCCTTCGCTGCGGTCGGTCAGGCAGACGAAGCGGAACTCGCCGCGCAGGTGACGGCGCACCATGGCGTAGAGGCGGTTGACGTACTCGGGGCCGTACTTGGTGCCCCACTTCATGCAGATGATGACCCGGTCGTCCGGGTGGCTGGGCGGGAACGGGCTGGCAGCGCTGTTGGCCGATGCCGGGATGGAAGTGGTCGCCGTCGAGGTCATGCGGGCCTTGTTGTTCTCAGAGTTCTTCCAGATGGCGCGGCGGGAAGCTGTCCCAGCCGAGGCAGCCCGGGCATTGCCAGAAATAGCGCTGCGCTTCGAAGCCGCAGGCGGCGCAGCGGTAGCGCTGCATCGGCCGTGCGGCCTTGGCCACGGCGGTGCGCACGGCGGCGGCGTCGGTTTCGGTCCAGTCGCTGGCAGGGCGCTCCAGCAGCGCCTGTGCGCCCGACAGCGTCGGGTGGGCCTGCAGGTGCGGCAGCAGCCCGGCCGAGCTGCCCAGCGGTTGCTGCGCCAGCTGAGCCAGCGCGCGCAGCAAGTCGAGCCCCGGCGTTTGCGCGTAGGCCTTGTCGAGCGCGGCACGAGCAGCTTCGACCTGGTCGGCGGCGATGGCGGCGCTGGCGTAATCAGCGGCCACCAGATGGAAGCTGGCTGGATCACGCAGGCGAAGTTCGTTCCAGTGCTGCAGGGCGGCGGTGGCGCTACCTGCGCGCCAGGCCTGCTGGCCGGCCAGCAGCAAGGGGCGCGGGGCCTGCGGGGCGGCTTCACGGGCCTTGGCCAGGGCGCTGGCGGCGCCGGCTGCATCACCGCGACCATCGGCTTCCATGGCCAGCTCGCACCAGTGGTGGGCGATGCGGGTGCCGAAGGCGCCGGTGCCGGTTTTTTCCAGTGCGGCGGCGGTGTCGGCGGCGGCGCGCCAGTCGCGGCTGCGCTCATAGAGGTTGAGCAGGGCGAGGCGCGATTCGGTGTCGAACGGCGTGCCGGCCAGCGCCTTGTAGGCCTGCTCGGCGCGGTCGAACAGACCGGCCTTCATGAAGTCTTGCGCCAGGGCGTGCTGGGCGCGGTCACGCTCGGTGGCGCCAAGGTCAGCCCGGCCCAGCAGGTGCTGGTGCACGCGCACGGCGCGCTCGAACTCACCGCGCCGGCGGAACAGGTTGCCGAGCGCGAAGTGCAGCTCGGTGGTGTCGGGGTCGTGCTGGACGGCTTCGATGAAGGCGTCGATGGCCTTGTCCTGCTGTTCGTTCAGCAGGAGGTTCAGGCCCTTGTAGTAGGCCTTGGGCGAGTTGCTGCTTTCGCGGCGCACCTGGCGCAAGTCAAGCCGCGAGGCCAGCCAACCCACGCCGAACGCGAGCGGCAGGGCGATCAACACCCACTGGAAATCAAAGTCCATCAGGAATCACCGGAGTCTGGTCGGGGTTGGCAGCCGGGCCGGCAGCCGGCGTGGCTGCGGCGATCTGGCGCTTCGCCACGCGGCGGTGGTGCCACCAGGCGGGCGTCATGGCCAGTACGCCAAACACGGTGCCAGCCACGAAGGTGACGAGCACGATGATGACCAGCGGGGCCTGCCAGGTCAGGCCGAAGAACCAGTTGACCGTGGCGGCCTGCTGGTTGTTCAGCGCAAAGGCGAACAGGCAGAAGAAGAGGAAGGCCCAAAAGAGCCGGATCAGGAATCGCATCGGAACTCCAGTGGTGGGCCGATTTTACGGAAGCCTGCGAGCCCGCCCGGGTGCGCGGCGCCAAAAAAGAAACAGGGCCCTGAAAAGGGCCCTGTCGGTGTACTTGCTGGCAGAACGTCAGACCTTGGGGGTCTGGCCGACCTCATCGGTCGGCAGGCTGGCATCCACGCCTTCGCGCAGTGCCTTGCCCGGCTTGAAATGCGGCACCAGCTTCTCGGGGATCGTGACCTGCTCGCCGCTGCGGGGATTGCGCCCCACGCGCGGCGGCCGGCGGTTGATCGAGAAGCTGCCGAAACCCCGAATCTCGATGCGGTGCCCGCGCCCGAGGGCATCAGACATCGCATCAAGCATGGTCTTGACCGCGAACTCGGTGTCGCGTTGCGTCAGCTGGGCGAAACGCTCAGCCAGTCGTGCCACGAGATCGGAACGGGTCATGGGGTGTCAGCGCGGTGCGTTCGCAGATCAGCTGTTCGAGTTGTCCAGCTTGGCGCGCAGCAGGGCGCCCAGGCTGGTCGTGCCGGCGTTTTCACGCTCGTTGGTCTGCGACAGACGCTGCATGGCTTCCTGCTGGTCGGCTTGGTCCTTGGCCTTGATCGACAGCTGGATGTTGCGGGTCTTGCGGTCGACGTTGACGATCATGACCGAGACTTCGTCGCCTTCCTTCAGCACGTTGCGTGCGTCTTCGACGCGGTCACGGCTGATTTCGGAAGCGCGCAGGTAGCCCAGGACGTCGTCGGCCAGCTGAACTTCAGCGCCGCGCGGATCCACGGTCTTGACCACGCCGTTCACCAGCATGCCACGGTCGTTGACCGAGGTGAAGGTGGCGAAGGGGTCGCCGTCCAGCTGCTTGATGCCCAGCGAGATGCGCTCACGCTCGACGTCGATGCCCAGCACCAGGGCTTCAACTTCCTGGCCCTTCTTGAAGTTGCGCACGGCAGCTTCGCCGGTTTCGTGCCACGACAGGTCAGACAGGTGCACCAGGCCGTCGATGCCGGCAGCCAGGCCCACGAACACGCCGAAGTCGGTGATCGACTTGATCGGGCCCTTGACCTTGTCACCGCGCTTGACGGTGGCCGAGAACTCTTCCCACGGGTTCGCCTTGCACTGCTTCATGCCCAGCGAGATGCGGCGCTTGTCTTCGTCGATCTCGAGGACCATGACTTCGACTTCTTCGCCCAGGGTCACGACCTTGGAAGGAGCAACGTTCTTGTTGGTCCAGTCCATTTCGGACACGTGCACCAGACCTTCGATGCCCGGCTCGATTTCAACGAATGCACCGTAGTCGGCGATGTTGGTGATCTTGCCGAACAGGCGGGTGCTGTTCGGGTAGCGGCGGGCCACACCCATCCACGGGTCGTCGCCCAGCTGCTTGATGCCCAGCGAGACGCGGTTCTTCTCAGCGTCGAACTTCAGGACCTTGGCTTGCAGTTCCTGGCCCACGGTCACCACTTCGCTCGGGTGACGGACACGGCGCCATGCCATGTCGGTGATGTGCAGCAGGCCGTCGATGCCGCCGAGGTCAACGAACGCACCGTATTCGGTGATGTTCTTGACCACGCCGCTGACGATCGCGCCTTCCGACAGGGTTTCGAGCAGCTTGGCGCGCTCTTCACCCATCGAGGCTTCCACCACAGCGCGGCGGCTCAGCACCACGTTGTTGCGCTTGCGATCGAGCTTGATGACCTTGAACTCCATGGTCTTGCCTTCGTACGGCGACATGTCCTTGACAGGGCGCGTATCGAGCAAAGAACCAGGCAGGAAGGCACGGATGCCGTTGACCAGGACGGTCAGGCCGCCCTTGACCTTGCCGGACACGGTACCGGTCACGAAGTCACCAGACTCCAGAGCGGTTTCCAGCGACAGCCACGAGGCCAGACGCTTGGCCTTGTCGCGCGACAGGATGGTGTCGCCGTAGCCGTTTTCGACAGCGTCGATGGCCACCGACACGAAGTCGCCGACCTGGACTTCAACTTCGCCCTGGTCGTTCTTGAATTCTTCGATGGGCACGTACGCTTCGGACTTCAGGCCGGCGTTGACCACCACGTGGCTGTGCTCGATGCGAACCACCTCGGCGGAGATGACTTCACCGACGCGCATGTCGGCGCTCTTCAGGGATTCCTCGAAAAGCGCTGCAAAGGAGTCTTGGGACATGGAAATTTCCTGTGTCGGCTTGAACAGCCGACGTTGGCTGTGACACAAGGCGTGTCACGGGGTTGAGGTTGCGAGATCACCGCCCTGAACGATGCTTTGCGCATCTGGAGGGCAGGGCGGTGGGCCCAGGCTCGTCAGCGTTCGATCTGATCGAACGCCTCAGAACGGTTGGCGTTGCTGCCACCAATTCAGCACCTGCACCACCGAATCCTCGATGGACAGCTGCGAGTTGTCGAGCAGCTCAGCATCTTCTGCCGGCTTCAAAGGTGCCACAGCGCGGTTTTTGTCGCGTGCGTCACGAGCTTCGAGGTCAATGCGAAGACTGTCGATATTAGCCGAATTTCCCTTTTCGATCAATTGGCGGTACCGGCGGGCCGCCCGTTGCTCGGCGCTGGCGGTCAGGAAGACCTTCAGCGGTGCGTCGGGGAAAACGACGGTGCCCATGTCGCGGCCGTCGGCCACCAGGCCCGGCGCGCGGCGGAAACCGAGTTGCAGCGCGTGCAGCGCCTGGCGCACTTCCGGGTGCACCGACACCTGCGAGGCCATGCCGCCGGTCGATTCCAGGCGCAGCGGGTGGGTAATTTCTCGGCCGTTCAGGAACACGTCGTGGCCGGTGAAGCGCAGATCGAGGTTCGCGGCCATGGCGGCCAGCGCCGGACCGTCATCGAGGGCGATGCCGGCGTCCTTCGCAGCCAGGGCGGTGGCGCGGTAGAGCGCGCCTGAATCAAGCAGGTGGTAGCCCAGACGTTCCGCCAATTCCGTGGCCAGCGTGCCCTTGCCGGAAGCGGTCGGGCCGTCGATGGCCAGCACGGGCACGGCACCCGCCACCGGCTCAACCAGGCTGAACAGCGCGTCGAAGTAGTCCGGGAAGGTCTTGGCGACGCACTTCGGGTCTTCGATGCGCACCGTGCAGGGCGGCTGTGCGCCGGCGAGCACGTTCAGGCTGGCCAGCGACAGGCACATCGCCATGCGGTGGTCGTCGTAGGTGTGGATGGTGGCGGCCTGCCAATGCTGCAGCGGCTGCACCACGATGTAGTCGGCGCCTTCTTCGACCGTGGCGCCGAGCTTGCGCAGTTCGGTGGCCATGGCGGCGATGCGGTCGGTTTCCTTCACGCGCCAGCTGGCGATGTTGTTCAGCCGGGTCGGGCTGTCGGCATACAGCGCCATCACGGCCAGCGTCATCGCGGCGTCGGGGATGTGGTTGCAGTCGAGCGTGATGCCCTTGAGCGGCCAGGCGCCGCGGCGCACTTCCAGCCAGCCCGGGCCGCCGGTGACGGCCGCGCCCATGGCCTGGGCGGCCTCGACGAAGCGGATGTCACCCTGGATGGCGTCAAAGCCCACGCCTTCGATGCGCACGGGCTGATCAATGCCGGCCAGAGCACCCAGTGCCACGAAATACGACGCGGACGAGGCGTCACCTTCCACGTGGATGCTGCCGGGCGACTTGTATTGCGAGCCCTGGGGCAGCACAAAACGCTGGTAGTCGCTGCGTTGCACTTCGATGCCGAAGCGCGCCAGCAGGCCCAGGGTGATGTCGATGTAGGGCTTCGAGATGAGCTCGCCGTCGACCTCGATGGTCACCGGGCCTTGCTCGGTGACGAGCGGCAGTGCCAGCAGCAGCGCCGTGAGGAACTGGCTCGACACATCACCGCGCACGCGGATCGTGCGCTCGGTGTGCA
Source organism: Ideonella margarita (assembly GCF_038066635.1). NCBI lineage: Bacteria > Pseudomonadati > Pseudomonadota > Betaproteobacteria > Burkholderiales > Sphaerotilaceae > Ideonella > Ideonella margarita. The sequence continues at coordinate 259,636 of NZ_JBBUTI010000007.1, forward strand.
GCGCATGCTGGCCACTGTCGCCCACGCGCAGCGGCGGGAAGCCGGGCTGGCCCAGGTCGGTGACGGGGCAGCCGAGTTGGCGCAGGGCGTCCACCAGGTCGCCGATGGGGCGCTCATGCATGCGGGCCACGCCGGAGAGTTCGAACTGGCCGCCTTGCGTGGCTGCGAGCACGGCCAAAGCCGCCGTCAGCGGGCGCATGGCGGTGCCGGCATTGCCAAGGAAGAGCTTGGCGTTGCGCTGTTGCAGCTGGCCACCCAGACCGGTGACGTGCAGGGCGCTGCCGTCACGACGCAGGGTGCAGCCGAGCGTTTCCAGCGCGGTCAGCATCACGCGGGTGTCGTCGGAATCCAGCAGGTCATGGACCACCGTGGTGCCGGCGGCCAGGCCAGCCAGCAGCAGCACCCGGTTGGAAATGCTCTTCGAGCCGGGCAGGCGCACGGTGCCGGCGGCCGACTGGAACGGCGGGAGATCAAGGAAAGCGGTCGAATACATGGCGATGGGCCTGTACGGCAATGAAGTCGAAAGCGGAGTCCGGCGCGCTGGAAGGGCGCACCGACTCCTTCGGGCGATCAGGTGTTGGCGCTGCCGCGGGGCAAGCCCATGCGCCACTGGCTGCGCGCCGTGGAGACACCCTTGACCAAGGCTTCCAGCGATTCCCCCTGGCAGTCGCGCAGCACCTGTTCGAGGATGCCGAGCGCGCCCCGGAACTGCTCAGACTGCTTGAGCACCTCTTCGCGGTTGGCGATCAGGATGTCGCGCCAGATGGCGGGGTCGCTGGCGGCAATGCGCGTGAAATCTCGGAAGCCCGGGCCGGCGAGCGACAGGAACTGTTCGCTGTCAGCCTGCTGAAGAATGCCGGTGAAGTAGGCAAACGCCAGCAGGTGCGGGAAGTGGCTGACGGCGGCAAAGGCCGCGTCATGCGCTTCGGGCGTCATCACGCGAACGCTGGAGCCCACGGCCGACCACACCGCCTTGGCCTTCTCAACCAGTTCGGGCGAGGTTTGCGCGATCGGGGTGAGAATGACCTGGCGATCACGGTAAAGCGCTGCGTCGGCGTATTGCACGCCCGAGTGCTCCTTGCCGGCGATCGGGTGCGCGGGCACGAAGGCGATCGAGCGCTCCTTCAGCACGCGGCGGGCAGCGTCCACCACGTCGCGCTTGGTGCTGCCCACATCCATGAACAGCGTGTTCGGCGTGACGAGGTGCCGGATGGCGCGGAAGGTGGCGTCAGTGGCGGCCACCGGCACGGCGATCAGCACGATGTCGGAGCCTGACACGGCCAGCAGGGCCGATTCAGCCGTCTGGTCGATCACGCCCATCTGGCGGGCTTTTTCGGTGGTCGACGGCGACTTGCTGTAGCCGATGACTCGCTCCACCAGACCAGCCTGCTTCAGTGCGAGTGCAAAGGAGCCGCCCATCAGGCCGCAGCCGATCAGGCCGAGTTGCTTGAACATGGCCGCCATCTCAGCCCTCGGCGCGGCGCGGGCCGGCGTGGCGATGGCACACGGAAATGCGTACTGCGATCATTTGACGTCGATGGGGTAGGTGCCCAGCACCTTGAAGAAAGCGCACACCTCGCGCAGTTCCATCATGGCGGACTGCACATGCGGCTCGTCAGGGTGGCCCTGCAGGTCGACGTAGAAGTAGTACTCCCACTGGCCCGAGCGTGCGGGCCGCGACTCGAAGCGGGTCATCGAGACGCCATGGCGCTTCAGCGGCACCAGCATGTCGTGCAGCGCGCCCGGACGGTTGGTGACCGAGACGATGAGGCTGGTGCAATCGTGGCCCGACGCCTTGGGTGCCGGGTGCCGGTGCGGGTCGGTGACGATGGCGAAGCGGGTGCGGTTGTGGGTGTCGTCCTGGATGGCCGGGGCCACCAGGTGCAGGCCGTATTCGCTGCCGGCGCGGGCGCTGGCAATGCCGGCCAGACGCGGGTCCAGCGCAGCCAGGCGTGCGCCTTCGGCATTGCTGGACACCGGACGGCGTTCCACGTTCGGCAGGTGGTGCGACAACCAGCCGTGGCACTGGGCCAGCGCCTGCGGATGCGCGCACACGACTTCGATGCCTTCGAGCGCATTTTCCTTGCGCAGCAGGTTGTGGCGCACGAACAGGCTGGTCTCGCCGATGATGAACAGCGGCGTCGTCAGGAAGATGTCGAGCGAGCGGGCCACCACGCCTTCGGTGGAGTTTTCCACCGGCACGACGCCGAAATCGGCCGCGCCCGACGAGGTGGTGTGGAACACCTCGTCGATGCTGGCGCAGGGCACGCGAACGATGGAGGCGCCGAAGAAGCCAAGCGCGGCTTCTTCACTGAAGGTGCCGGCCGGGCCGAGGTAGGCCACGCGGGTGGGCGTTTCCAGCGCGCGGCAGGCAGACATGATCTCGCGCCAGATGGGCGCCACACTGTCCTTCTTCAGCGGGCCGGGGTTGACGGCCTTGAGGCCATCAATCACCTGCGCTTCACGCTCGGGGCGGAAGACCACCGAGCCTTCCTTCTTCTTCAACTCACCCACCGCCAGCGCCAGGCCGGCGCGGCGGTTCAGCAACTCGAGCAGGTCGCGGTCCAGGGCGTCGATCTGGTGGCGCAGGGCCAGCAATTCAGGGGGCGTGTCCGCGGCAGCGGACTTCGGGGCATCAGAGGGGGCGTCAGCCATGGCGGCGGGCAAAGTCCTGCATGTAGTTCACGAGCGCCTGCACGCCTTCCAGCGGCATGGCGTTGTAGATCGATGCACGCATGCCGCCCACAGACTTGTGGCCCTTGAGCTGCAGCAACCCTGCATCCTTGGCGCCCGACAGGAACGCGTCATTCAGCGCATCGTCGGCAAGGAAGAAGGGCACATTCATCCGCGATCTGGCTTGGGTGGCCACGCGGTTGCGGTAGAAACCGCCGTTGTTGTCGAGGTAGCCGTACAACAGGTCGGCTTTGGCAATGGCACGGCGTTCCATCTCGGCGACGCCGCCTTGCGATTTGAGCCACTGGAACACCAGGCCGGCGATGTAGATGCCGTAGGTGGGTGGCGTGTTGAACATCGAGCCGTTGTCGGCGACCGTCTTGTAGTCGAAGGCCGACGGGCAGATGGACAGGGCGTGGCCCAGCAGGTCTTCACGCACGAACACCAGCGTCACACCGGCCGGGCCGATGTTCTTCTGTGCGCCGGCGAAGGCGAGGCCGACGCGGCTCCAGTCAATCGTGCGCGAGAGGATGTGCGAGGAGCAATCCACCACCAGCGGGGCACGGCTGCCCAGGGCGGCCAAGTCGGGCAGTTCGCCCATCTCGACGCCATCGATGGTTTCGTTCGAGCACACGTGCACATAGGCCGCGCCGTCACGCAGGGCCCAGGTGGCCGGGGCGGGCAGGCTGGTGTGGTGGTCGGCTTCGTTGCTGGCCACCGCCAAGGCGTCGGCGTAACGACCGGCTTCCTTGAGCGACTTCTTGCTCCACGAGCCCGTCACCACCACGTCCACCATGCCGCCGCGCGACAGGTTCATCGGCACGATGGCGTTTTCGCCCAGGCCGCCACCCTGCATGAACAGGATGCGGAAGTTGGCCGGCACGGCCAGCAGATCACGCAGATCCTGTTCGGCAGCCGCGTGGATCGCCGTGAACTCCTTGCCGCGATGGCTCATCTCCATCACGCCCATGCCGCTGCCATGCCAGTCCAGCATCTCGGCAGCGGCCGTGCGCAACACGGCTTCAGGCAACACGGCCGGGCCAGCCGAGAAGTTGTAGGGGCGCAGGGGCGTGGTGCTCACGGATCAGATCACTTCTTCACGGGTTTGGCAGCGGCGGGCTTGGCGGCGCCGGCAGCGTCAACGGGCACGCCCAGCTTCTTGCGCAGGTTGTCTTCCAGGGCCTTCAGCTTCGGCTCCACCGTCGGGCGGGTGTCGGCCACCAGCTTCTGGCTCAGCGCGTTCTGCATGTCGTTGCTGATCTGGCTGAACTTCTTCATCGCCGACGATTCCAGCCACGTGATGATGGTCTTGAGCTCGTCTTCGGTGAACTTCTCTTCCAGCAGCGGGCCCAGCGTGGGCTGCGACAGCTTCACGGCGCGGTCGCGCAGCACCGGCTCGATCTCGTCGTGAAACTTCTTCACGTCGGCCTGGATTTCCTTCGCCACGGCTTCGCGCTTTTCGGGCGCAACGCCACCGATGGCGCCACCTGCGGCCTGCAGCACCTGCTGCGCCGTCTGGCCTGCCACGGCACGACCGACGTTCTCGGCCGACTGCTGCTGCAGCTGGACCACGCGGGCTGCGAGGTCCTTCTTGTCATCCGCATGGGCGGTGCCTGCCAGCAGGGCGCTGGCCAGCAGCGTCAGCGGCAAATGCTTGAGGAGGGTGATCATTCAGCGGAATCCTGGTTGTTGTCCGGGCCTTCGCCTGCGTCGGCCTGGCCTTCGGTGTCGCCTTCAACTTCAGCGTCGGTGTCGACGTTGGCGTCGTTTTCGACGATGCGTTGCAGGCCCGACAGCTTGCTGCCGTCGTCCAGCGAGATGAGCGTCACGCCCTGGGTGGCGCGGCCGAGTTCACGGATCTCCGAGACCCGGGTGCGCACCAGCACGCCCTTGTCGGTGATCAGCATGATCTCGTCTTCCGCACGCACCAGCGTGGCGGCCACAACCTTGCCATTGCGCTCGGTTTGCTGGATGGCGATCATGCCCTTCGTGCCACGGCCGTGGCGGGTGTATTCGACGATGCTGGTGCGCTTGCCGTAGCCGTTTTCGGTGGCCGTCAGCACGCTCTGGGTTTCGTCTTCGGCCACCAGCATGGCGATCACGCCCTGGCCTTCCTCCAGCATCATGCCGCGCACGCCGCGCGCCTGACGGCCCAGCGGACGAACGTCTTCTTCGTCGAAGCGCACGGCCTTGCCGCCGTCGCTGAAGAGCATCACGTCATGGTGACCGTCGGTCAGGGCGGCGCCGATCAGGTAATCGCCTTCGTCAAGGTCCACGGCGATGATGCCGGCCTTGCGCGGGTTGCTGAATTCATCCAGCGCCGTCTTCTTGACGGTGCCGCGTGCCGTGCACATGAACACGTAGTGGTCAGCAGGGAAGGTGCGGTTGGTGCCGGTCAGCGGCAGCACCACGGTGACCTTCTCGCCTGGCTGCAGCGGGAACATATTGACGATCGGCTTGCCGCGGCTGGCGCGGCCGCCCTGCGGCACTTCCCAGACCTTCAGCCAGTACACGCGGCCGCGATCGCTGAAGCACAGGATCCAGTCGTGGGTGTTGGCGATGAACAGCTGGTCGACCCAGTCGTCTTCCTTCGTGGCGGTGGCTTGCTTGCCGCGGCCGCCGCGCTTCTGTGCGCGGTACTCGGCCAGCGGCTGGCTCTTGATGTAGCCGGTGTGGCTCAGCGTCACGACCATGTCGGTCGGCGTGATCAGGTCTTCGGTGCCGAGTTCCTGCACGTTGTGCTCGACCACCGAGCGGCGTGCGCCGACCTTGGTCTGGCCGAACTCCTGCTTCAGCGCGATCAGCTCTTCGCTGATGATGAAGGTCACGCGCTCGGGCTTGGCGAGGATGTCCAGCAAGTCGGCGATGACCGACATGACGTCCTTGTACTCGCCGACGATCTTGTCCTGCTCCAGGCCGGTCAGGCGTTGCAGGCGCATCTGCAGGATTTCGCCCGCCTGGTCTTCCGACAGGCGATACAGGCCATCGGCCTGCATGCCGAACTCGGGCGCCAGGCCGTCCGGACGATAAGCAGCACGGCCGCCCGGGGTGTCGGTTTCGGCGCGCGAGAGCATCTCGCGGACCAGCGACGAATCCCAGCTCTTGGTCATCAAGGCGGCCTTGGCCATCGGCGGCGTCGGCGAGTTCTTGATCAGCTCGATGAACTCATCGATGTTGGCCAGCGCCACGGCCAGGCCTTCCAGCACGTGGCCGCGCTCGCGCGCCTTGCGCAGCTCGAACACCGTGCGGCGCGTCACCACTTCGCGGCGGTGCTCCAGGAAGATTTCCAGCAGCAGCTTCAGGTTGCACAGACGCGGCTGACCGTCGATCAGCGCGACCATGTTGACGCCGAAAGTGTCTTGCAGCTGGGTCTGCTTGTAGAGGTTGTTCAGCACGACCTCAGGCACTTCGCCGCGCTTGAGCTCGATCACCACCCGCATGCCGGACTTGTCCGACTCGTCCTGGATGTGGCTGATGCCGTCGATCTTCTTCTCGTGCACCAGCTCGGCGATGCGCTCGAGCAGCGTCTTCTTGTTGACCTGGTAGGGCAGCTCGTCAACGATGATCGACTGGCGCGAGCCACGGTCGATGTCCTCGAAGTGCACCTTGGCGCGCATCACCACGCGGCCGCGACCGGTGCGATAGCCTTCGCGCACGCCATTCACGCCGTAGATGATGCCGGCGGTCGGGAAGTCCGGCGCCGGGATGATTTCCATCAGCTGGTCGATCGTTGCGTCCGGCGCCTTCAGCAGGTGCAGGCAGGCGTCGACCACCTCGTTCAGGTTGTGCGGCGGGATGTTGGTGGCCATGCCCACCGCGATGCCGGCCGAGCCGTTGATCAGCAGGTTGGGCAAGCGCGCCGGCAGCACCAGCGGCTCTTTCTCTGAGCCGTCGTAGTTCGGTCCGAAGTCGACGGTTTCCTTGTCGATGTCGGCCAGCATTTCATGGGCGATCTTCGAGAGGCGGATTTCGGTGTACCGCATGGCCGCAGCGTTGTCGCCGTCGACCGAGCCGAAATTGCCCTGACCATCAACCAGCATGTGACGCAGGGAGAAATCCTGGGCCATGCGGACGATGGTGTCGTAAACGGCGGTGTCACCGTGCGGGTGATATTTACCGATGACGTCACCAACGATACGGGCCGACTTCTTGTAGGGCCGGTTCCAGTCGTTGTTCAACTCGTGCATCGCGAACAGCACGCGGCGGTGCACCGGCTTCAAGCCGTCACGCGCGTCGGGCAGGGCACGTCCCACGATCACGCTCATGGCGTAGTCGAGGTAGGAGCGCCGCATCTCCTCTTCGAGGCTGATGGGCAGGGTTTCCTTGGCGAATTGGGTCATCGGGTGCGCTGTTCGGGCCGGGTTGCGGCCGGGTGCCTGGAAAGACGGAAGCGCAGATTCTAAGGGGCGCCGCTTGTAGCTCCCAAGCAACATTGCAGGCACTCTTGCCTGCCCCGGAAGCCAAAACAAAGTCGGACCAAAGCCCTATGGCACAATCGGTTGTCGGTGGTGAGCGCTCGACGAAACCGGGTGTTTGCCAGGTTATCTCGCTTCCGATTTGGACGTATCGCAGTGAACTGCGGCTTTCCTTGAGAGGAGAATCATGAAGAAACTGAACAAGGTGGCGATGCTGTTTGCATCGGCTGCGCTCGCCGCTCCGGCTTTCGCACAATCCGTTGACAACTGGCGCGCCACTGATGGCACCGTCTGGAAGAACGGTACCAATGAACTGTGCTGGCGCGACGCCAACTGGACCCCGGCTACGGCTGCCAAGGGCTGCGACGGCGCTATCGTGCCGCCGGCACCGGCTCCGGCACCTGCCCCGGCTCCTAAGGCTGCCCCGGCTCCGGCCCCGGCACCTGCCCCGGCTCCGGTTCCTGTGCCTGCCGCTCCTGTGAGCGAAAAGGTCACCTACGCTGCTGACGCTTTCTTCGACGTGGACAAGTCCGTGCTGAAGACCGAAGCCAAGGCCAAGCTGGATGACCTGGTCAGCAAGACCTCGGGCATGAACCTCGAAGTCATCATCGCCGTCGGCCACACCGACAGCGACGGCTCCGATGCCTACAACCAGAAGCTGTCGGTTCGCCGCGCTGAATCCGTCAAGGAATATCTGGTCGGCAAGGGCGTGGAAAAGAACCGCGTCTACACCGAAGGCAAGGGCGAGAAGCAGCCTGTGGCCGACAACAAGACCAAGGAAGGCAAGGCGAAGAATCGCCGCGTCGAAATCGAGGTCGTTGGCACCCGCGCCAAGAAGTAATCAGTTCGCTGATTGCTCACTGAAACCCCGCCTCGGCGGGGTTTTTTCATTGGCGCTCCCATTCTTCAGAATCGCCCCGGATACCATTGCCCCATGCTGAATGCCGACCCCCAAGAACTGAGCAAATTTGGTGACCTGGCGCACCGCTGGTGGGACCCCGATGGTGAGTTCCGCCCGCTGCACCAGATCAATCCGCTGCGCCTGGACTGGATTGCCGCTCTGGCAGCCTTGCCGAACCACGACGTGATCGATGTGGGCTGCGGAGGGGGCATCCTGGCTGAATCGATGGCCCAGCGCGGTGCGCGTGTCACGGGCATCGATCTGTCGGTCAAGCCGCTGAAGGTGGCGCAGCTGCACGCCATGGAATCCGGCGTGGCCGTCGACTACCGCGAGATTGCCGCCGAGGCGCTGGCCGAGGAGCGCCCATCGAGTGCTGACGTGGTGACCTGCATGGAAATGCTGGAGCACGTGCCCGACCCAGGCTCGGTGGTGCGTGCGTGCGCCACCCTGGTCAAGCCGGGTGGCTGGGTGTTTTTCTCGACCCTGAACCGCAACCCCAAGTCTTTCCTGTTCGCGATCGTCGGTGCCGAGTACGTGCTGAAGATGCTGCCCAAGGGCACGCACGAATATGCCAAGTTCATCCGCCCGAGCGAACTCTCGCGCTGGGTGCGCGAGGCCGGCCTCGAAGTGCATGAGTTCAAGGGCATGGAGTTCAACCCGCTGACCAAGCGCTACTGGTTGTCCGGCGACACCAGCGTGAACTACATGGTGGCTTGCCGCCGTCCGCGATGAGGGGCGACATCGATGCGGTGCTGTTCGATCTGGACGGCACGCTGATTGACAGCGCCCCCGACCTGGCAGGTGCTGCCAACGCCCTGCGTGCGGAGCACGGCCTGCCACCGCTGCCCTACGCTGATCTTCGGCCCATGGTGGGCTCTGGTGCTCGCGGCATGGTGGGCGTGGCTTTGGGCCTCACGCCTTTGGATGCGGCATTCCCTGAGCAGCGTGACCGCTTCCTGGCAATCTACGAAGCGGCCCTGCTGGTGCACACGCGCGTGTTTGACGACATGGCGCCGGTGCTGGCGCAGTTGAGCGGCGCCGGCATCCCCTGGGGCATCATGACCAACAAGGCGACCCGGTTCGCCCAACCCGTGGTGGCGGGCCTGGGCCTCGATGCGGTGGCCAAGACGCTGGTGTGTGGTGACACAACCCCGCACGCCAAACCTCACCCTGAGCCCTTGCTGGAAGCCGCCCGACGCATGGGTGTGGCGCCAGAGCGTTGCGTCTACGTGGGCGACGACCTGCGCGACGTACAGGCCGGGCGCGCCGCCGGCATGCAGACGCTGGCCGCGGGCTGGGGCTACCTCGGCCAGGGCGAGGCGATCGAAGCCTGGGGCGCCACCGCAGTGACTAAGTTTCCGGCCGAGCTCTTGAACTGGCTGGAGATAGCCTAAACTACAGACTTCCTGGGGCCGACCTGGTTTCGACGTGGGTGCGGAGTTGGGATAGGGCACGCCGAGCACCAGTCCGCTCGTTAAACCACTGGAAAAAAAGTAACTGCGAACGACGAACGTTTCGCCCTCGCCGCTTAACACCGGTGAGCCTCTCAGCAGTTGGCCGATGGGCTGCGTCTGACGCCGCAAGGTGTTAGGCAGAGAGGTCATTCACATTGGCTGGTTTCCAGGTGGGCCATGTACCCGGAAATAAGATCAAGTGGCTGGCTGCCAACGAAGCGTGCTGCTGCGCGTCGGGGGTGGTGAGATCCAAATCAGTCAGCTAAGCGTGTAGATCTACCTGGCGATGGCTTGCGGACGGGGGTTCAATTCCCCCCGGCTCCACCATCACAACGTTCGCGCTAGATCGCGAACAACTGGAAAGCCCTGTGTCAAACGACCCAGGGCTTTTTCTTTGGGTTTTCTCACCGCGTCTGCAGCACCCACTCCAAGGCCAACGCTGCAATCTGGTTCTTCGACAGATCCGTGTGGCTGCACAGCTGGTCAATCTGGGCGTGAGTGTCCGGGCCCAATGTGCAGGTCACTTTCGTCGGCGCAGTCATCGCCGCGCCGGCCAGTGCCCGCTGGGTGATCCCCTGGCCCAGCAGCGCTGGGTTGGCCACGAAGGCGGCCACGCCCGTGGTGATGGCTGCTGAGCGGTTGATGCCGGCGGTCGATTCGCGCAGCTGCGTGGGAATCAGGAGGGTGGTGGTTCGCATGGTGGGGTTGTACCACCGGGCGTTTGCGTGCATGTTCGGCCTGACATGTCCCGATGCCCCCACGCCAGCACCACCGCGCGCCACTGGCTACGATGCCCCTCACGCTGACTGTGTTTTTCGCGCGGTCATTCCCAATCCCACCAAAAGGACAATTCATGAGCCTGCTCCAGAACCTGCAATGGCGTTACGCCGCCAAGAAGCTTGACGCCGCCAAGCCTGTGCCCGAGGACAAGGTTGAGCGCATTCTGGAAGCCATTCGCCTGACCGCCACCTCCAGCGGCCTGCAGCCGTATGAAGTGATCGTCGTGACCAACGCCGAAGTGCGCGAGAAGATCAAGCCGATCGCCTGGAACCAGAACCAGATCACCGATGGCTCGCACCTGCTGGTGTTCGCGGCATGGGACAACTACACGGTTGAGCGCATCAACATGATGTTCGACCTGACCAACGACGAGCGCGGCTTCAAGAACGAAGGCTGGGAGAACTACCGCAACATGCTGCTGGGCATCTACCCGAAGCGTGAAGCTGAAGTGAACTACCAGCATGCGGCTCGCCAGGCCTACATCGGCCTGGGCACGGCGCTGATCGCGGCTGCGGAAGAGCAGGTCGACAGCACGCCGATGGAAGGTTTTGATCCGAACGCGCTGGACGAGATCCTGGGCTTGCGTGCCCGTGGCCTGCGCAGCGTCGTCATCCTGCCGCTGGGCTATCGCGAGCCCGCCAAGGATTGGCTGGTCAGCCTGAAGAAGGTGCGCCGCTCGGTCGACAATTTCATCAGCTGGGTGCGCTGAACCGAGTGACTGACCGGCAGGGGGCGCGGGCATGACTCGCGGGTCTGTTCGCGATGCATTCGCCTGCATTGAAAACTTGTCAGTCACCTTATAGCCGTGGGCGCCTAAAATAGCGCCCATGGCCAAGATCTCTTTCCGCGAGCAGGTGCTCCGCGTCCGTGAGGACGCCATCATCACGTCCGTCAATCGCTTGTTGGCCGAAAAGGGCTTCGACAGCATGACGGTGGACGAGGTGGCCGCTGACGTCGGTATCGCCAAAGCCAGTCTCTACAAGCACTTCGCCTCCAAGGAGGCGCTCGCTGCGGCGGCGATGGTTCGTGTGCTGGCGCGCACGCTGGAGCACATGAACACCCTGACGGGCCGGCCTGAGTTGACGCCGGTGCAGTGCCTGCGCTCGGTCACCGGCTGGGCCTTGCAGTTGCAGCTGGCGGGCGAGATGCCGGCCTTGCCCTCGCAGAATTCCACGCTCCGCGCGACGCTGGTGTCGGACACCGCCTACCTCGACCGCCTCAATGAGGTCAGCGAGCAGATGGGCGCCTGGATCGTGGCCGCCCAGGCGGACGGCAGCATCGATGACACCTTGCCGCCTGAGCTGGTGCTCTACACCTTGTTCGCCCGTGCCTGTGACCCGGTTCCGGGCGTGATGCAGGCCAGCGGGCAGCACACCGATGAGCGCATCATCGAGTGGGTGTTGCAGACCTGTTTCAACGGCCTGCGCAAGTCCTGAGATTGCCTTCGTATTTCGGTACCATTCGCGCCTTTGCAGACTTCCCGTTGAAGGGGTGATGAACATGGCGATGGACGTGGTGGACTTCGAAATCAAGGGCTCGGAAATGCAGTTCGTCGAGGTCGAACTCGACCCGGGCGAGGCTGCAGTCGGCGAGGCCGGCAGTCTGATGTTCATGGACGCCGGCATCGGCATGGACACCGTCTTCGGTGACGGCGCCAAGTCAGGCGGCGGCTTCTTCGGCAAGCTGCTCGGCGCCGGCAAGCGGCTTGTGACGGGCGAGTCGCTGTTCACCACGGTCTACACCAACCAGGTGTCGTCGAAGCAGCGCGTGGCCTTTGCCGCCCCGTACCCAGGCAAGATCCTGCCGATGGACTTGAGCAAGATGGGCGGCACGCTGATCTGCCAGAAGGACGCGTTCCTTTGCGCTGCCCGCGGTGTGTCGCTCGGCATTCACTTCCAGCAGAAGCTGTCGGTCGGCTTCTTTGGCGGCGAAGGCTTCATCATGCAGAAGCTCGAAGGTGACGGCCTGGCGTTTGTGCATGCCGGTGGCACCGTGGTGCGTCGTGAACTGAAGGCCGGCGAAACGCTGCTGGTGGACACCGGTTGCGTCGTGGCCTACACCCCGAACGTCGACTTCGAGATCCAGTACGTTGGCAAGATCAAGACGGCGCTGTTCGGCGGTGAAGGCCTGTTCTTCGCCAAGATGACCGGCCCGGGCACGATCTGGCTGCAGAGCCTGCCGTTCTCGCGACTGGCCAGCCGCATCTTCGCTGCAGCACCGCAGGCGGGTGGTGGCTCCCGCGAAGAGGGTTCGATGCTGGGCGGTTTTGGTGCCGGGGGCCTGCTGGGTGCCGTGTTGGGCGGCGACGACGAGTGAGTCGGAATTGCGGAAGGACAAACGCCCGGCGCGTTTGCCTTTCCGCGGTGGCGTTCACAGCGCCTACACTTGCGGGTTGCCCCCAATGAGCCCGCCGCGCTGTGAACCTGCCTTTTGTTGATCGCCTTTCGCTTCGCCAGTCCGCTGCTGGCGTGATGCTGTCTCTTGCCTGCGCGCTGGTTGCTGCGCAGAGCCCGGCCAAGCCGGCGGCTGCCGCACCGGCGCCCGCAGCGCCGCGTCCCATCTTCGTGCTGAACTCGCTCGACGCCAGCGTCAGCGTGGTCGATCCGCTGCGCTTCACCGAGGTCAAGCGCATCCCGGTCGGCAAGGAGCCGCATCACCTCTACATGTCGCCTGACGAGAAGTCGCTGCTCGTGGCCAACGCCGTGGGCGACACGCTGACCTTCATCGACCCGGTGAACGCCACCGTGCAGCGCACCATCACCGGCATCGTAGACCCGTACCAACTGCGCTTCTCGCCCGACATGAAGTGGTTCGTGACGCTGGCCAACCGCCTCGATCACGTCGACATCTACCGCTGGCAGCCCGAGAACGCCGCCGAGCCGCTGAGGCTGGCCAAGCGCATCTCCACCGGCAAGACGCCGAGCCACCAGTGGATCGACAGCAAGAGCACGACGATCTTCGCAACCATGCAGGACAGCAACGAGCTGGTGGCCGTCGATCTGGCCAGCCAGTCGATCCGCTGGCGCGTGGGCACCGGCAAGCTGCCGGCGGACGTGTACCTCACAGCCGATGACAAGACGCTGTTTGTCGGCTTGACTGGCGACCGCTTCGTCGAGGCCTACGACGTGTCCAGCGGCCCGGCCAAGCTGATCAAGCGCATCGAGACCGGGGAGGGCGCCCACGCCTTCCGCGCCAAGGGCGACAAGCGCCACATCTTCGTGAGCAACCGCGTGGCCAACACCATCAGCATCATCGATACGCAGACGATGACGGTGGTGAGCCAGCTGCCCGGCCCGGGCGGCCCGGACTGCATGGAACTGCTGGCCGACGGCAAGACGCTGCTGGTGAGCTCACGCTGGGCCCGCAAGCTGACCTACATCGACATCGAAACCAAGCAGGTGCTGCGCCAGGTCAACGTCGGCCGCTCGCCGCACGGTGTGTGGACGCTGGACCATGCCGGCCGCCAATAAGGTTGCCCGCCAGTTCGGCCTTGGGCTGGCACTGGCCGCTGTGGCCCTGCCCGGGCCGGCAGCCACCTGCAGCCGGCCGGTCTACCTGACATTCGACACAGGCCACATGGGCGTGGCGCCGCTGGTGGCCGAAGTGCTGCAACGCCAGCAGGTGCCGGTCACCTTTTTCCTTGCCAATGAGCGCACGCGTACCGAGGGCACCAGCCTCGATGAGCATTGGGCGCCCTGGTGGAAAGCCCGCGCCGCCGAGGGTCACCTGCTGGCCAGTCACACCTTCGACCATGTCTACTGGATGGCGGACCGTCCCGGCGGTCGGTTCCTGATGCGACCCAGCGCCGGCCCCAAGTCAGGCCAGACCTTCGAGTGGAGCGCGGCCGAGTACTGCCAGGAACTGGACCGCGTTGGCGCACGTGTGCAGGCCATGACTGGCCAGCAGCGGCGCGTGCCGCTGTTCCGCGCCCCCGGTGGCAAGACCTCGCCCGCGTTGCTGGCCGCGGCCAGGCAGTGCGGTTATGCGCATGTGGGCTGGGCGCCCGCCGGGTTTCTCGGCGACGAGCTCTCGAGCGAAAAATTCCCGAATGCCCAATTGCTGGCCAAGGCGCTGCGTGATGTGCAGGCCGGCGATATCCTGATGGCGCACCTCGGCATCTGGTCGCGGCAAGACCCCTGGGCGCCTGCGGTGCTGGAGCCCCTGATCAACGGCCTGAAGGCGCGCGGCCTGTGCTTTGCCAGCCTGCGTGATCACCCGAGCTACCGGGAACTTCTGGCCACGGCAACACCCTGAACGTCCATGGCGGTACTGGCGCAACTCTTTGACTGGCTCGGTGATCTGTTTGGACAGGTCCAGCAGCTGCTGTTCGAGACGGTGGTGCAGCCGGTGCTGTTCCACGCGGGGTTGGCGTCTTTGTTGTCTGATGCTTATGACGCGACCGGCTGGTTGCTGGTGGGCCTGCTGCAGCTGGTGGTCATGCTGCTGGTGCTGGGCCCATTGCAGCGCTGGCGGCCGATCGAGCGCGAGCCGCAGTCGGCCATCGGCCGCGCCGAGCGCCGCATGGCCGTGGCCACCGACGTGATCTACACCTTGCTGCACCGGCTGGGCGTGTTCCGTGTCGCCATGTTCTTCCTGATCGACCCGGTCTGGAACCTCCTGTTCGGCTGGCTGGCCGTGCAGGGCCTGGACGGCTGGCACCTGGATCAGTGGATCGCGCCGGCCTGGCCGGGGGTGAGCGACACCGCATTGGCCGGCTTCGTGGTTTACCTCGTGGCGCTGGACCTGCTGAACTACCTTTTGCACCGCGCCCAGCATCAATTCGATTGGTGGTGGGCGCTGCATGCCACCCACCACAGCCAGCGCCACATGACGATGTGGACCGACAACCGGAACCACCTGCTCGATAGCCTGCTGGTGGACTGCATCTTCGTGCTGGTGGCCCGCGTGATTGGCGTGGCGCCCGGGCAGTTCGTGGCGCTCGTCGCCATCTCGCAACTGCTCGAAAGCCTGTCGCACGCCAACGTCCGTCTGAGCTTTGGTTGGCTGGGCGAGCGCCTGCTGGTCAGCCCGCGGTTTCATCGGCTGCACCATGCCATGGGCATCGGCCATGAGTCAGAGGGCAAGGGCACGCTGGGTGGCCACAACTTCGCCGTGTTGCTGCCCGTGTGGGATTTGCTTTTCCGCACCGCCAGTTTCGCCCCGGTCGACGGCGCCACAGGCATCCGTGACCAGTTGCCGGAAGAGGGTGGCCGCGATTACGGCAACACCTTCTGGGCGCAGCAACGGCTCGGCCTGCGCCGCCTCTTCGGGCGCGCTTAAGCGGCACGGCCCGCGGCGGCAAGGCCCCGGGCTTGCCGTTATGCTCGCGGGATGAAACTTCTGCTTGATTCTTCCTGGCGCGCAGCCGTTTACCTGCTGATGCCGCGTGTCATCGGCCTGTCGCTGCTGCCCCTGTTGATCGCGGGCGGGCTGGCGGTCGGGCTGGGCTACTTCTTCTGGGAAGCCGCCGTGGCCGGCGTGCGCGCCTCGCTGGAAAGCTGGTCGCTGATCGAGGCCATGCTCAAGTGGGTCGATGCGTCTGTCGGCCCGAGCTTCCGTGCCGTGCTGGCGCCGCTGCTGGTGGTGGGCATGGCGGTGCCTGTGGTGGTGGTGGTGAGCCTGCTGCTGGTGGCCGGCTTGATGACACCAGCGATCGTGAGCCTGGTGGCCGAGCGGCGCTTTCCGGCGCTGCAGCGCCGACACGGTGCCGCCTGGTGGCAGGGCCTGTTGCGTGGCCTCGGTGCCACCGTCGTGGCCATGCTGGCGCTGCTCATCACGATGCCGCTGTGGTTCATTCCGCCCCTCATGTTGCTGATTCCGCCGCTGATCTGGGGCTGGCTCACGGCACGTGTGATGGGCTTCGATGCGCTGGCTGACCACGCCAGCCGGGAAGAGCGCGAAGCGCTGCTCGCCCAGCACCGCTGGCCCATGCTGGTGATCGGGTTGTTCACCGGCTTTCTGGGGGCTGCGCCCTCGCTGATCTGGGCCATCAGCGCGACGATGCTGTTCCTCGCGCCGCTGATGGTGGCGGTGTCCGTGTGGCTCTACACCCTGGTGTTCGCGTTCTCGTCGCTGTGGTTCACCCATTACGCCTTGGCGGCGCTGCAGGCGCACCGCGTGCGGGTGGAGGGCGAGGTGCTGGCGCCGCGCACCGACCGCGAGCCGGCGCCCCAGGTCATCGAGCCTATCGCGCCGGGCCCTACCGATGCGGCACCGCCCATCGGCGGCACCTCGATCGCCCCTTTGCCCTGACCGGGCGTCTCTCTTCATTCGGCAAGCTGCACCATGGCCTTCGGACTCATCATCATCGGCGACGAAATCCTCTCCGGCCGTCGCCAGGACAAGCACATGGCCCGCGTCATCGAGATGCTCAGGGAGCGTGGCCACATGTTGTCCTGGGTGCGCTACATCGGCGATGACCGCGAATCCATCACCGCCACCCTGAGAGACGCTTTCGCCAGTGGCGATATCGTGTTTTCCTGCGGCGGCATCGGTGCCACGCCCGATGACCACACCCGGCAGTGCGCTGCCGCGGCCTTGGGCGTGCCTCTGGCATTGAACCCTGAGGCGCGCGAACTCATCCTCGAGCGCATCCGCGACGTGGCGGCCGAGCAGGGCGTGCCCTATGAGCCTGAGCGCGACGACAACGTGCACCGCCTCAACATGGGCGTGTTCCCGCAGGGTGCCCGCATCATTCCGAATCCGTACAACAAGATACCGGGCTTCAGCGTGGGCACGGTGCACTTCGTGCCCGGCTTCCCGGTGATGGCGCACCCGATGGTGGCCTGGGTGCTCGACACCCAGTGCGGCCACGTCCGCCCCGCTGATGTCGAGGAGCGGTCGGTCTTCGTGTTCGGCAGCATGGAGTCCACGCTGACGCCGCTGATGCTCGACATCGAGCGCGACCATCCCGGCATCCGCGTGTTCAGCTTGCCCAGCGTGGATCACCCGGTGCGTGGCCGTCACATCGAACTGGGCGTGAAGGGCGCGTCTGGCGACCTGCCCGCCGCATTCGACGCCTTGATGGCTGGCCTCGCCCGATTCACCGACATCAAGGTGCGCACCGAATGAGTGCGAATTGAATGCACCAAGTTGGCGCTACCGAGGGCGCCATTTCGGTGCATTCCGCAAATTCAAGCACTGCCATGCCTGAGGTTTCCGCGAGGAAGCGGTCTTGCACCCACGGTGGTGTCTTCTGGCAGCCGCTTGCGTTGGCATCCCCATTTCTGGGCATGGTTTCTGCTACATTCTTTCGGCCGTGACAAGTCCGAGCTTGCCCTTGAAAGCAGGCTTGTTCTGGTCACTGACTCAAGAACCCGTTGACAACTCATCCGCCAGGAGCCCCTTGATGGCAAAGACCGTCGCCGATGTGATGAAGATGGTGAAGGACAACGAAATCAAGTTCGTTGACTTCCGCTTCACCGATACCCGTGGCAAGGAACAGCACGTCACCGTGCCGGTTTCCCACTTTGACGAAGACAAGTTCACCTCGGGCCACGCGTTCGACGGTTCTTCGATTGCTGGCTGGAAGGGCATTGAAGCCTCCGACATGCAGTTGATGCCCGACCCGAGCACGGCCAACATCGACCCGTTTTTCGAAGAGCCGACGCTGATCCTGACCTGCGACGTCATCGATCCGGCCGACGGCAAGCCTTACGAGCGCGATCCGCGTTCGCTGGCCAAGCGCGCTGAAGCCTACATGAAGGCCTCGGGCCTGGGCGACGTGGCTTACTTCGGTCCGGAACCCGAATTCTTCGTGTTCGACAGCGTCCGTTGGGCCAATGAAATGTCGGGCTCGTTCTTCAAGATCGACTCCGAAGAAGGCGCCTGGAACTCGGGCCGTGAATACGAGCACGGTAACACCGGCTATCGCCCGACCGTCAAGGGTGGCTACTTCCCGGTTCCCCCGGTCGACAGCGCCCAGGACATGCGTTCGGAAATGTGCCTGCTGCTCGAGCAGTGCGGCATTCCGGTCGAAGTGCACCACCACGAAGTGGCGAACGCCGGCCAGATGGAAATCGGCACCAAGTTCAGCTCGCTGGTTGAGCGCGCTGACTGGGTCCAGCTGCAGAAGTACATCATCGTGAACGTCGCTCATGCCTACGGCAAGACCGCGACCTTCATGCCGAAGCCGATCGTTGGCGACAACGGTTCGGGCATGCACGTGCACCAGTCGGTCTGGAAGGACGGCAAGAACCTGTTCGCCGGTGACGGCTATGCAGGCCTGTCGGAATTCGCGCTGTACTACATCGGCGGCATCATCAAGCACGCCCGTGCCCTGAACGCCATCACCAACCCGGGTACGAACTCGTACAAGCGTCTGGTGCCTGGCTTCGAAGCCCCGGTGAAGCTGGCTTACTCGGCCAAGAACCGCTCGGCCTCAATCCGTATTCCTTACGTCGCGAACCCGAAGGGCCGCCGTATCGAAGCACGTTTCCCGGATCCTTCCGCCAACCCGTACCTGGCCTTCGCAGCACTGCTGATGGCCGGTCTGGACGGCGTGGAAAACAAGATCCATCCGGGCGAAGCCGCAACGAAGGACCTGTACCACCTGCCGCCGGAAGAAGACAAGCTGATCCCGACGGTCTGCCACAGCCTGGACCAGGCTCTGGAATACCTGGACAAGGACCGCGCGTTCCTGACCAAGGGTGGCGTGTTCACCGATGCGTACATCGATGCGTACATCGACCTGAAGATGCAGGAAGTCACGCGTTTCCGCATGGCCACGCACCCGGTCGAATTCGACATGTACTACGCACTCTGATCCTCCGGATCCAGTGCAAGCAAGAGGGACGGCTTTGGCCGTCCCTTTTTTTTGGCTGCACAATCAAGGCATGAAATTGACGCTGTCCAGCTTGATCTCCCGCACGCTTGGCCGCACCCTGCTGGTGGCGCCGGTGTTGACCGTTCTGCCCGCCCTGGCGCAGGCGCCGTCGGTCTATTACATCTGCCCCGGCAATGTGTTCACCAACACCATTGGCGCCAAGGAAGCCGAGCAGCGCGGCTGCAAGGCCCGAGAAACCCAGCAGCCCACCACGGTGCCGGGCACCAAGCCCAAGCCGAGCACATCGCCCAGCACCCCGCCAGCCTCCGGCCCGAGGCCGCCTGACGCCCGGGTGGACGCCGCCGAGCAACGCGGCCGCGACACCGACGCCCGCCGCATCCTGGAGGCTGAACTCCGCAAGGAAGAAGCCGCACTGGAGGCTGCCAAGCGCGAGTACAACAACGGCGAGCCAGAGCGCCGCGGCGATGAGCGCAACGCCCAGAAATATCTCGATCGCGTCGCCGAACTCAAGGCCGCCGTGACCCGCAAGGAGGCTGATGTGGCCGCCATCAAGCGTGAAATCCAGAAGCTCGGTGGATGATGCAATTTTCTGAACAAGCCGCCCCTGACGAAGTCCGGGCATGGGAAGCGTTCGATCTGCTGGCCACGATGGTTGCCGTCGTTCAGCCTGATGGCACCTGTCTGTTCGCCAATGCGGTGCTCGAATCGGTGGTGGGGCTGTCTCGCCGCACGCTGGTCACCCGCACCTTGCCCGAGTGGTTCAGAGAGCCTTCGGCGCTGCTGGAAGCGATCGATGCCGTGTCGCGCAACGAGTTCGCCACCCGCCGCTTTGAAGGCGCGCTGCGCCGCGCGGTGGTCGGCCACGCCGAGCCTCTGCCTGTGCACATCATCGTCAGCCAGACCGAGCATTCGCACAGCCGCATCCTGGTCGAGATGATCGAGATCGAGCAGCAGACCCGGCAAGACCGCGAAGAGCGGGCGCTGGGCCAGGCGCAGGTCACCAAAGAGCTGATCCGCAACCTGGCGCATGAGATCAAGAACCCGCTCGGTGGCATTCGCGGCGCCGCGCAGCTGCTGGCGATGGATCTGCCCAGCCCCGAGCTGATCGAATACACCCAGGTGATCATCCACGAGGCGGACCGGCTGCAGACGCTGGTC
This sequence comes from Ideonella margarita, assembly GCF_038066635.1. Lineage (NCBI taxonomy): Bacteria > Pseudomonadati > Pseudomonadota > Betaproteobacteria > Burkholderiales > Sphaerotilaceae > Ideonella > Ideonella margarita. The sequence goes on from NZ_JBBUTI010000007.1 coordinate 279,802, forward strand.
GATCGCCTGCTGGCGCCGCACCGCAAGCCGCATGTGGTGGGTGACGTGAACATCCACGAGGTCTGTGAGCGGGTGCGCTCGCTGGTGCTGGCCGAGCATTCACGCGGCCTGCGCGTGGAGCGCGACTACGACGCCTCGATCCCCGAGTTCCGCGGTGACCGCGAGCAGCTCATCCAGGCCGTGCTCAACATCGTTCACAACGCCTGCCAGGCCTTGAATGAGCGCATTGACGAGGGCGATGCCTGCATCACGCTGCGCACGCGGGTCTCGCGGCAAGTCACGATCGGCAAGCAACGGTTTCGACTGGCACTGGAATTGCATATCCAGGACAACGGACCGGGCGTCCCCGACAGTTTGAGAGACCGTATCTTCTACCCGCTGGTGTCAGGGCGGGACGGTGGCTCAGGACTTGGGCTCACGCTGGCGCAGACATTCGTGCAACAGCATCAGGGCACGATCGAATGCGACAGCGCGCCGGGACGCACGGTCTTCAAGATCGTGATTCCGTTGCCCTGACGCAAAAGTTGCCTGAATGAAACCCATCTGGATCGTTGACGACGACCAATCCATCCGCTTCGTGCTTGAAAAAGCACTGGCCCGTGAGCAACTGCCGGTCCGCAGTTTCGCCAATCCGCGAGAAGTGCTTGCGGCGCTGGCAGACGACGAGCCGCAGGTCCTGGTCAGTGACATCCGCATGCCGGGTGGCTCGGGCCTCGACTTGCTGGCCAAGGTCAAGGAGCGCATCCCCGGTTTGCCGGTGATCATCATGACCGCCTACTCTGACCTGGACAGCGCGGTGTCGGCTTTCCAGGGCGGGGCGTTCGAGTACCTGCCCAAGCCGTTCGACCTGACCAAGGCCGTCGAGCTCATCCGCCGCGCCGTGGACGAGAGCCTGCGCGAAGAGGTCAATGACGAGCGCAACGCGCCGGCCCCGGAAATCCTCGGCCAGGCGCCGGCCATGCAGGACGTCTTCCGTGCGATCGGCCGCCTGTCGCAAAGCAATGTCACGGTGCTGATCACCGGTGAGTCCGGCTCCGGCAAGGAGCTGGTGGCGCGCGCGCTGCACCGGCACAGCCCGCGTGGCGATCTGGGCAGCAACGGGCCCTTCATCGCGATCAACACCGCGGCCATCCCGAAAGACCTGCTGGAGTCCGAGCTGTTCGGCCATGAGCGCGGCGCCTTCACCGGCGCGCAGACCATGCGCCGCGGCCGCTTCGAGCAGGCTGACGGCGGCACGCTGTTCCTCGACGAAATCGGCGACATGCCGTTCGATCTGCAAACCCGCCTGCTGCGAGTGCTCTCAGACGGCCAGTTCTACCGCGTGGGCGGTCACCAGCCGCTGAAGGCCAACGTGCGCGTCATTGCGGCCACCCACCAGAACCTGGAAGACCGGGTGCGGCAGGGTGTGTTCCGCGAAGACTTGTTCCACCGACTGAACGTGATCCGGCTGCGCCTGCCGCCGCTGCGCGAGCGTTCTGACGACGTGCCGGCGCTGGCCAAGTTCTTCCTGCAGAAGAGCGCGAAGGACCTTGGCGTCGAGCCCAAGCGCATCACCGATGAAGCGCTGGAGCTGCTCAAGACCTTCGAGTTCCCGGGCAATGTGCGCCAGCTGGAAAACGTCTGCCACTGGCTGACGGTGATGGCGCCGGCGCAGGTGATCGAGTCGAAGGACTTGCCGCCTGAGTTGCTGGCGGGCGGTGGGCCTGAGGTTCAGGAGCGCAACAGCCTGTCGGTGAACCTGCCGGGTGTGGCGCCTACGGTCGCTGTGGCCGCAGCAGTGGCGCCAGCCGCGGTTGCGCCCGTCGGGCAACCCGTCGCCGTTGTCGCGGGTGCAACGGCCACCGCGCCGTCGGCGTCGCCTGACGGCAGCGGCCCTTCGTGGCTGGTGGATCTGGAAGCCGAGGCGCGTCGCCTGCTGGAGGCTGGTGCGCCCGAGGTGTGGGACGTGCTGACCCGCCAGTTCGAGGCTCGCCTGATCCAGACCGCGCTGTACCTGACCCGCGGCCGTCGCATCGAGGCGGCGCAAAAGCTGGGCATCGGCCGCAACACCATCACCCGCAAGATCCAGGAACTGGACCTCGACGAGTGACAGGCTCCGGGCGCATCATGCGCCCGGATCAAGCAAACAACGCCTCAGCGGCTCAGCGTCACCAGTACGGGGGCGTGGTCGCTGGGGCGTTCGTTCTTGCGGGTTGGCTTGTCGACCTCGCAGCTTTGCACCGACGGCACCAAGGCCTGGCTGACCAGGATGTGGTCGATGCGCAGGCCCTGGTTCTTGCGGAACGCCAGGTTGCGGTAATCCCACCAGCTCCAGATCTTCGGCGGCTGATCGAACAGCCGGAACGCATCACTCAGGCCCAGCCCCAGCAGTTGCTGGAAGTGCGTGCGTTCCTCGTCGGTGCAGTGGATCTGCCCGGCCCACGCGACGGGGTCGTACACATCCCGGTCGTCCGGGGCGATGTTGTAGTCGCCCATCAGCACCAGCTCGGGGTGGGCGGCCAGTTGCCCGCGCACCCATTCCCGCAGGGCCGTCAGCCAGCCCATCTTGTAGACGAACTTGTCGCTGTCGGGCGCCTGGCCGTTGGGGAAGTAGCCACCAATCACGCGGATGCCGTTCACCGTGCCTGCAATCACCCGGGCCTGCTGATCGGCAAAACCGGGGATGTTGCGAACCACATCGGTTGCCGGGCTGCGCGACAGCAGCGCCACGCCGTTGTAGGTCTTCTGGCCATGAAACACGACGTGGTAGCCGGCGGCTTCAATCTCGGCCTGCGGGAACTTGTCGTCGGTGAGCTTGGTTTCCTGCAGCACCAGCGCCTCCACCGGGTGGGCTTTCAGCCAGTCCAGCAGTTGGGGCAGGCGCACGCCCAGCGAATTGACGTTCCAGGTGGCGAGTTGCATGGCGTTGCTCTTGGGGGTTTCGCTCTCAGACATGGAACCAGGCCAGCACGCCCACCACCACGCCCACGCCACCGATGCCCACGGTGCCCCAGGCCATCCAGCGGCGTTTGGTCAGCAGGGCGATGGCAGCCATGGCGATCGAGATCTGCAGTGCCGTCGTGGCCTGTGCCCAGCGGTGATGCTGGTGCATCTGCTCATCCGACTGGTGGTCCCACTCGGTGGCGGCCTCTTCAAGGGCTTCGGCTTCCTTCTTGATGTCTGCCTTTTCGCCCTTGTAGCGCTCGATTTCGGCCTGGTAGCCAGCCTTGCGGTCTTCCGGCACCAGGGCCAGCGCCAACTCAGCCAGGTTCTGCTTGCTGCTCTTGGCCTGGTAGTAGTTCCACTTGTTCGAGGCCTCGGTCTTCTTGATGGCCGCGTTGTTCTTGTAGAGGCCGGCATTGGCCTGCGTGGCCCCGCCCATGTAGGAGAACAGCGCCCCGACTGTGGCGAGGATGGCCGTGATCACCGCCAGCTTGCCGGCCATGCCTTCCGGGTTGTGCTGGGCAGCGTGTTCAAGTTCGTGGTCGTGCGGGCCGTGCACGTGAAAACCATGTCCGGACATCGGTTCAGTTCCTTGCAGGGGTTCGTTGGTAGGTGACAAAGCTGAAGTGGAACGCATTGGGCGCAGCGGCTTGATGACGTTCGCGGCTCGTTTCGGTGAAGCTGCCGTGCTCCCAGGCCGGGAAGAAGGCGTCGGCGGGCAGCGTCAGCTCGACCTCGGTGAGCACCAGCTCGTCGGCCACGGGCAGGGCCGCCTGGTAGATCTGCTCACCGCCGATCACGAACACGCGAGGCGAAGTGCGGTCAGCGGCCGATAGGGCGTCTTCCACGCTGTGCGTGACGATGGCGCCCGGCGCATCGAAGCCAGCTTGGCGGGTGATGACGATGTTCTGGCGTCCTGGCAGCGGGCGAAACCGCGGCGGCAGCGAGTCCCAGGTCTTGCGGCCCATGATCACCGGGCAGCCCTGGGTCTGACGCCGGAAATGCGCCATGTCTTCAGGCAGGTGCCAGAGCAACTGGTTGTTCAGGCCGATGCCCCGGTCGCTGGCCAGGGCGGCGATCAAGGTCACAGGGGGAGTGGTGGAGGCAGGCATGGCGCCATTGTCGCCTCGTCCGAACGAGGGGCCGAGTGCCTCACACTGCCGATGCGCTTTGTGATGGAATTGCGCAGAACGTTTCTTTCACGCAACTTTGCTGTCCGCTGTAAGGAAACCGATCATCCAACGACCAAGACCTTCACGGGGCCGCCTGCGGTGGTCCGGTTCACGAGGGGCCAGAGGTGCACATGCAGCGGACCGAAAGTGTTTGGCCATTGGCCGGGGCTGGCATCGCCGAGATGGCGGTGCGGTGTCTGGCCAGTGCGCAACAAGTGGTCGCGCAACGAGTGCTTGTGCGAGGCGCGCTTTGCCGGTGGCCCGCAATGCTTGCCGCCCTGTTGCTTTTGAACCTGGTTCAGCCCGCGGCGGCTGACACCCGACAAGCAATGGATGAAGCCCTGCAGCGTTCACTGACCAGCGCTTCGGCGGCGGTGGTTGATGCACGCCGGCAGGCGCGCAGCCCTGCCGCGCAGGTGCGCGCCGAGCAGGCCGCCTCTGAGCAGATCCTGCTTTATGGCGACCTGCGCGATGTGTCTGAACTGCTGTCGCGGTGGGATGTGCAGCCCGAGCTGAAGAACGACCCTGTGCTCGGCGTAGAGCGCAAGCTGCTGCAGGCCGCCAAGGCCGCGGCAGAAGGGCAGCATTTCGCCGCTGCGCGCTTGCTGTTGCCGCTGCAGAAGGGCTTGCCGGCGGCCGCGGACGATGTGCTGCGGTGGCGCGTCAAGCTGGTTGCGGCGACGAACGCCAGTGAACTTGGCCAGAGTGAGGAGGCTACCCGCGCCCTCACCGAGGCGATACAAGAGGCGGCTCGGATGGGGTGGGCTGATCGCGAGGCTTTGGCCTGGGTGGCGCTGGGCAAGTTGCAGGAGCTCCTGCGCGATTACGCCGAGGCCCTGCGCTGCCACCAGCAAGCCCTGAAGGTGGTGCCGGCATGGGCCGTGCAGACCAAGGCCTATGCCCTGCTCGGCGAAGCGCAGATGCGCAATGCGCTGGGCCAGCGCAAAGAGGCGCTGGCGCTGCTCGCCCAACCCGAAGCCTTGTTCGCCGACAGCGGCCATGACAAGGGGACGGCTGACCTGCTGCTGATCAAGGGCTATGTGCTGCGCATGCTGGATCGCCACAAGGAAGCCATCGCGCCACTGAATCAAGCGTTCGAGATCCGGGCGAGGCTCGGGCGTCTCGCAGATCAAGTCAACAGCTTGACGCACCTCGCCAGTGTGACGCGCGACATGAAAGACTTTGAGCCGGCCACCGCTTACGCGCGTCGCGCGGTTGCGCTCGCCGAGGCGACTGACAACCGATTCCTGTTGTGGGACGCCAGCTATTGCCTGGCTACCTCGCTGTCAGGGCTGGGGCAGCATGCGGCAGCCTATGACGCCATGTTGAAGGCATCACGGGCCTTGAAGGAAGCCTCCAAGTTCGAGCAGATCCACCAGTCTGCCCTGATCCGTGAGCGCTTCGAAACCGACCGGCAGACGCTGGAGAACGCGCACCTTCAAGACCGGCTCGCCTGGGAGCAGGGCGAGCAGCAGCGCCTGTCCGGCCTGATCTGTGCGATGGCCGCCTTGCTGATGCTGCTGGTCTTGAGCGTGGCCGCGCTGGTGTATCTCTACCGCCATACACGGCGCCATGCGCGCACCGATGGGTTGACCGGCCTCTACAACCGCCTGCACACGCTGGAGCGCTGCGAAGCCGAAGTGGCACGCGCTCACCGACATGCCTTGCCGTTGGCCGTGCTGATGTTCGACCTGGACCTGTTCAAGCGCATCAACGACGAACATGGCCACGCCACCGGGGACCGGGTGCTGCAGGAGGTGGCCCGGCATGTGCGCGGCGCGCTGCGCGTGGCGGACACCGCAGGCCGCGTGGGCGGCGAGGAGTTCTTGCTGGTGCTGCCGCACACCGGGGCGCAAGCCGCCTGGCAATTGGCGGAGCGCTTGCGTGTGCTGCTGGCTGCCCAGGTGCAGGTGGTGCCGGGCTGGCCAGTCACAGCCAGCTTCGGCGTGGCATTGCTGCAGCCGGGGCAGGGTGCTGCGGCCTTGATGCAGCAGGCCGATCAGGCGCTTTACCGCGCCAAGGCCCGGGGGCGCAATCGCGCTGAAATGGCGGAGGGCTCGCTCGATGGCCCGGCGCTGGGGGCGGCGGATGGCCCGCTGATGCCTGCGGGCGCTTGAGCCGCTCGGTTCAGACGGCCACCGGCGCCTTGATCGGCGCGTGGTGCTGGTACTCGAGCACTTCGAAGTCCTCGTAGACGTAGTCAAAGATCGAGTCCGGCTTGCGCTTGATGTTCAGCACCGGGTAGGGGTGCGGGGCGCGCGCCAGCTGGGTTTCAACCTGCTCGAAGTGGTTGTTGTAGAGGTGGCAGTCGCCGCCCGTCCAGATGAAATCGCCGACGTCCAGATTGCATTGCTGGGCCAGCATGTGGGTCAGCAGCGCGTAGCTGGCGATATTGAAGGGCACGCCCAGGAAGATGTCAGCGCTGCGCTGGTAGAGCTGGCAACTCAGCTTGCCACGGCCACCGGCCTCGGTGGGCGGCGCCACATAGAACTGGAAGAAGGCGTGGCAGGGCATCAGCGCCATCTGGTCGAGCTCGGCCACGTTCCAGGCGCTGACGATGATGCGGCGCGAATCCGGGTTGGTCTTGAGCTGCCTCACGACCTCGCTGATCTGGTCGATATGGCCGCCGTCGGGCTTGGGCCAGTTGCGCCACTGCACGCCGTACACCGGCCCCAGGCTGCCGTCTTCACGGGCCCATTCGTCCCAGATGGTGCAGCCGTTGTCCTGCAGCCATTTCACGTTGGAATCGCCACGCAGGAACCACAGCAGTTCCACGATCACGGCCTTCAGGAAGACCTTCTTGGTCGTGACGAGGGGGAAGCCTTCGTTCAGATCGAAGCGCATCTGGTGGCCGAACACGCTGCGCGTGCCGGTGCCGGTGCGGTCACCCTTGGCCACGCCATGCTCGTAGACATGGCGCATGAAGTCTTCGTATTGCGAGCGTACTGGGCGGGTCACGATAGGCGGCTGGGTTGGGTCTGGAAGGCGGGGCAGCGGCGCTGCCTCCGGAGGTTCGCAATTATCCCTGCGTTGGAGCACTGGTGATGGCCGGCATGGGCAGGCCGGTCTGGAACTGCATCGCGGCCAGACGGGCATACAGCCCGCCTCGGGCCACGAGTTCGGCGTGTGTACCTTCCTCCACGATGCGGCCCTGGTCAAGCACCACGATGCGGTCGGCGCGCTGCACCGTGGCCAGCCGGTGGGCAATGACCAGGGTCGTGCGGTCCTTCATCGCGGTTTCCAGCGCGGCCTGCACCATGTGTTCACTCTCTGCGTCGAGTGCGCTGGTGGCTTCGTCGAGCAAGAGCAGCGGCGGGTTCTTCAGCATGGCGCGGGCAATGCTGATGCGCTGGCGCTGGCCACCGGACAGCCGCACGCCACGCTCGCCCAGGAAGCTGTCGTAGCCGCCGGGCAGGGCCAGGATGAAGTCGTGCGCATAGGCGGCCTTGGCGGCGGCGATGACTTCGGCGTCGGACGCTTCGGGGCGGCCGTAGCGGATGTTCTCCAGCGCGCTCGCCGAGAAAATCACGCTGTCCTGCGGCACGATGCCGATGCGCTGCCGCAGGGCGTGCATGTCGGCCTGGCGCACATCCACGCCGTCGACCGTGATCTGGCCATGTTGGGTGTCATAGAGGCGCAGCAGCAGTTGCAGCACGGTGGACTTGCCGGCGCCGCTCGGGCCCACCAGCGCCACCGTTTCACCAGCCTTGATGTTCAGCGACAGCGACTGCAAGGCCGGCTGACCGGGGCGCGACGGGTAGGTGAAGTTCACTTCCGACAGGCTCACCTCGGAGCCACCGCTGGCAGGCGGCAGCGCCACCGGGTGCGTCGGGTTGGTCACCGGTGATTCGGCATGCAGCAATTCCATCAGGCGCTCGGTGGCGCCTGCGGCGCGCAGCAGGTCGCCATAGACCTCGGAGAGGACGGCCACCGAACTCACCAGCACGGCCACGTACAACACGGTCTGGCCCAGGTGGCCTGCGGTGATGTCCCCACTCAGCACGGCCTGCGTGCCCTGATACAGGCCCCACAGCAGCGCGCCAAAGGTGGCCGTGATGATGAAGGCCACCAGCACCGCACGGATGCGGGTGCGCTTGCGGGCGGTGTCGAAGGCGCTTTCGGTGCTGGCATCGAAGCGGCGGGCCTCAGCGCCTTCCTGGGTGTAGCTCTGCACCACGGGCACGGCGTTCAGCACTTCGCTGGCGATGGCGCTGGCGTCGGCCACGCGGTCCTGGCTGGCGCGGCTGAGCTTGCGCACCCGGCGCCCGAAATACACGGCCGGCAGCACCACCAGCACCAGCATGCCCAGCACCTGCAGCATCACGCGCGGGTTCGTGATCACCAGCATCAACAGCGCACCCGAGCCCATGACGGCATTGCGCAGGCCCATGCTGAGTGATGAGCCAACGACGGTCTGCACCAGCGTCGTGTCGGTGGTCAGGCGGCTCAGCACTTCGCCGGTGGCGGTGGTTTCGAAGAACTCGGGGCTCTGGCGGATGACGTGGGCGTACACGGCGTTGCGCAGGTCGGCGGTGACCCGCTCACCCAGCCAGCTGACCATGTAGAACCGCGACGCCGAAAACACGCCCAGCGCAGCGCCCACCGCAAACAGGGCACCGAAATGCTCGCGCAGGCCCATGACACGCTGACCGGGGTCAGCAGCCACCAGGCCCTGGTCGATCAGGCTCTTGAGCGCCGCCGGCAACACCAGCGTGGCCACGGCGGCCAGCACCATGAACAGCACGGCCAGGGCGATGCGCCCGCGATAGGGCCGCAGGAACGGCGACAAGCCGGACAGCGAGCGTGGCGTGGCAGCGGCGGGCCGCTCAGAGTTTTTGGACATGGGGTGTTGGCAAGGCGGGCAGGAGCAGTAGCGGGGCAGTGTAGGCAAGGTGGGGCTGGCGGCGGTGCCTGCAAGCCCCCAGAAAATCATAGGCTATTCAATTATTGTTCAAACAATCATTGCCTATGCAATTAATATGGCGGCCATGCCAAGCACGCCCCCCAAGTCCGTCACCTTCTACCGCCCGGGTGAATACAGCCCGGAAGAGAGCGTGGGTTACCTGATGCGCCAGGTGTTGAGTTCGGTGGTCAACCAGGCCGATGCCCGCCTGGTCGATTGGGACCTGACGCATGCCCAGTGGTTGCCGCTGTTCAAGCTGCGTGCCGACGCCAGCCACACCGTGGCCAGCTTGGCGCGCACCCTTGACACCGACCCCGGCGCCATGACTCGCTCACTCGACCGGCTGGAAGCCAAGGGCCTGGTCGTGCGCGAGCGGTCCACCACCGATCGTCGGGTGGTGCATCTGCGGCTCACGACCGAGGGGCAGCGCGTGGCAGACCAGGTGCCCCCGGTGCTGGCCGGTGTGCTCAACGGCCACCTGGCCGGTTTCACGAAAGCCGAATGGCAGACGCTGCTGCAACTGCTGACCCGCATGCTGGCCAATGGCGAAGCGATGCGCGCGTCCACCACCCCAACCACCAACGAATGAACATGCTGAATCTGCACAACTCTGCAAGCGCCCCGGGTGGCGTGCGCCTGGCCTGCCTGCTGGCGCTGGTCGGTGGCTTGGCTCTGGGCTTGTCAGGCTGCGCCTCCACCGGTGACGCCCCCACGGCCCTGACCATGAAGGCCCCTGCCGATGCGGGCCTGGCGCCCACCGACACCGGTGTGGTGGCCGCGCGCTGGTGGCTGGCGCTGGGCGACCCACGGCTGAATGCCCTGGTCGATCAAGCGCTGGCCAACCAGCCCAGCCTGGCCGTGGCGCAAGCCCGGGTGCAGCGCGCCCAGGCCCTGGCCGGGCTGACCGATGCCGTCAGCGGCCCGCAAGTGGGCTTGCAGGTGGATGTGGCCCGGCAGCGGTACACGGCCAATGGTCTGGTGCCCAAGCCGGTGGCTGGCAGCGTGTACGACAGCGGCACGCTGCAGGTCGGCGCCAGCTGGTCGCCGGACTTTTTTGGCCAGCACGCTGCCGAACTGGCAGCTGCGCTCGGCCAGGTGAAGGCGGCCCAGGTTGAGGCCAGTGGCGCCGCGCAATGGCTGGCTGCCCAGGTGGCCCGCAGCTACGTGGGGCTGGCCCGCCTGCAAGCGCAGCGTGAGGTGAGCGAGGCCGCGCTGGCGCAGCGCCAGGCCATGCTGGCCTTGACACGTCAGCGCGTGGCTGCCGGCCTCGACACCCAGGTGGAGTTGACCCAGGCCGACGGCGCCTTGCCCGACACCCGCAACCAGCTGGCGCAGCTCGATGAGCAGATCACGCTGGCGCGCCATCAACTGGCCACGCTGACGGGCCAGGCGCCGGGCGCGCTGGCCACCTTGTCGCCAACCCTGGCTGGCCTGACGCTGCCGGCGGTGCCCGAGCAGGTGGGCGCCGATCTGCTGGGCCGTCGGCCGGATGTGGTGGCAGCCCGCTGGCGGGTCGAGGCCGCACAGCAGGACGTGGCCGTGGCCCGCGCGCAGTTCTATCCGAACGTGAACCTCACTGCCTTTGTCGGCCTGAACGCGCTGGGCCTGGACAACGTGCTGCAGGGCAGCAGCCGCCAGATGGGCGTGGCCCCGGCTTTGCGCCTGCCACTGTTTGACGGCGGCCGGCTGCGCGCGCAGTGGCAAGGCCGCCAGGCGGAGCGTGATGTGGCGGTGGCCCAGTACAACGGCCTGGTGCTGGACGCGGCCCGCGAAGCCGCCGATAGCCTGAGCACCCTGCATTCACTGCAACTGCAGCAGCGCGAGCAGGCCGCGGCACTGGCCAGCGCCGAGCGCGCCCATGAGTTGGCCCGCCAGCGCTATGCCGCCGGTCTGGGCAACTACCTGATCGTGCTCAGCACCGAATCCCCCTTGCTGGCGCAGCGCCGGCTGGCCGCAGATCTGCAGGCCCGCCAGCTGGATGCCCGCATCGCCCTGATGAAGGCACTGGGCGGCGGTTGGTCTGACAGCTAAAACGCGCGCCCCGACGCCCTGCCGAACACCTCTGAACCCCATTTGAAGCACACCCAGCCATGAGCGAACTCAACCAAACCGAAGCCAGCAATGCCCGCCGACGCGGCCTGACCCTGATTGCCGCAGCCGCCGTGCTGGCCGGCCTGGGCTGGGGTGGCTGGCACTGGTGGCATGGCCGCCACCAGCAAGCCACCGACAACGCCTATGTGGCGGGCAACGTGGTGCAGATCACGCCGCAACTGGCCGGCACGGTGGTGGCCATCCAGGCCGACGACACCGACTACGTCAAGGCGGGCCAGGTGCTGGTGCGCCTGGACCCAGCCGATGCCCGCGTCGCACTGGAACAAGCCCAGGCCCAGCTGGCGCAAACGGTGCGCGAAGTGCGCACGCTGTTCGCCAACAACAGCACCTTGTCGGCGCAGGTGAAGACCCGCGAAGCGGATGTGGCCCGCGCCCAGGCTGAACTGGCCCGCGCACAGGATGACGTGAACCGCCGCAGCCCGCTGGTGGCAAACGGCGCCGTGGGCAAGGAAGAGTTCCAGCACGCCACCGCGCAGCTGGCAGCCGCCCGCAGCACGGCGGCTGCCGCCCAGTCGGCCCTGCAGGCGGCCCGTGAACAACTGGCCGCCGGCCAGACCCAGACCGACGGCATCAGCCCGGAGCAGCATCCGCAAGTGCTGCGTGCCGCGGCCCGCGTGCGTGAAGCGCACCTGGCGGTGCAGCGCGCCGATGTGGTCGCGCCGGTGGATGGCCACATTGCCAAGCGCGGTGTGCAGATCGGCCAACGCGTGCAGGCCGGCGCGCCGCTGATGACGCTGGTGTCGCTGAACCAGCTGTGGGTGGATGCGAACTTCAAGGAAAGCCAGCTGCAGGCGCTGCGCATCGGCCAGCCGGCTGAGCTGGAAGCCGATGTGTACGGCCAGAAGGTGGTGTTCCACGGCACCGTGGTGGGCCTGGGTGCCGGCACGGGCTCGGCGTTCGCCTTGCTGCCTGCGCAGAACGCGACTGGCAACTGGATCAAGGTGGTGCAGCGCGTGCCGGTGCGCATCAGCCTCGACCCCAAGGAGTTGGCCGAGCATCCGCTGCGCGTGGGTTTGTCGATGGAAGTGACGATCGACACCGCTGACCAATCCGGCAAGTCGCTGGCGGATGTGCCGCGCACGGCGGCTGGGGTGAGCACCTCGGCGCCCGAATCGCAGCAGAAGCAGGCGGACGCCGACGTGGCCCGCATCGTGTCGGCTGGCCTGGGCCGCAAGGTGGCGATGCGCATGGATGCGCCCGGCCAAGCCGGCGCTGCCGTGGCACACCCCTGATCGGGCTCGTCGATGAGTGACATCGCTCAACCCGCGCCCGGTATCCCGGCGTCGCATGCAGGCCCGGCCGCCCCCGCACAGCCGCCTGCACCTGCCGAGGCGCTCGCACCACTGACCGGCATGCCGCTGCTGCTGGGCACGCTGTCGCTGTCGCTGGCGACCTTCATGAACGTGCTCGATTCGTCGATCGCGAATGTCTCGATTCCGGCGATTGCCGGCGACTTGGGCGTGAGCCCGGGGCAGGGCACCTGGGTCATCACCAGCTTCGGGGTGGCGAATGCCATTTCGGTGCCCTTGACCGGCTGGCTCACCCAGCGCTTCGGTGCGGTGCGCCTGTTCACGGCCAGCGTGCTGCTGTTCGTGCTGACGAGCTGGCTGTGCGGCTTTGCCTCATCGCTGGAAATGCTGGTGCTGTTCCGCGTGCTGCAAGGCCTGGTGGCCGGCCCGATGATTCCGCTGTCGCAGACGCTGCTGCTCTCCAGCTACCCGCGCACCAAGGCCGGCATGGCGCTGGCGCTGTGGGGCGTGACAACGCTGGTGGCGCCGGTGGTGGGGCCGCTGCTCGGCGGCTGGATCACCGACAACGTTTCATGGCCGTGGATCTTCTACATCAATGTGCCGGTGGGCCTGCTGGCCGCAGGGCTGACCTGGGGCATCTACCGCCACCGCGAAACACCCGTGCGCAAGCTGCCGATCGACACCGTGGGCCTGGCCTTGCTGGTGCTGTGGGTGGGCGCGCTGCAGCTGATGCTCGACAAGGGCAAGGAGCTGGATTGGTTTGCCTCCACCGAGATCGTGGTGCTGGGCTTGACCGCGCTGATCTCTTTTGCCGTGTTCGTGGTGTGGGAGCTGACCGACGCGCACCCGGTGGTTGATCTGCGCCTGTTCAAGCGACGCAACTTCGCCTTCGGTGCGCTGGCGCTGTCACTGGCCTACGGCCTGTTCTTCGGCAACGTGGTGTTGATGCCGCTGTGGCTGCAACAGTGGATGGGCTACACGGCCACGAGTGCGGGCATGGCGCTGGCGCCGGTGGGTGTGCTGGCCATTTTGCTGACGCCGCTGGTGGGCAAGAAGGTGGCGGTGTGGGACCCCCGCAAGATGGCCACGGGCGCCTTCATCGTGTTCGCGCTGGTGCTGGGCCTGCGTTCGCAGTTCAACACCCAGACCGACTTTGCCCATGTGCTGGTGCCCACGCTGCTGCAGGGCGGCGCGATGGCCTTCTTCTTCATCCCGCTGACCACCTTGACCCTGGCCGGGCTGACGCCGGACCGCATTCCGGCGGCGGCGGGCTTGAGCAACTTCGTGCGGATCACGGCAGGCGCGATGGGCACGTCGATTGCCACCACCTTGTGGGACGACCGGGCGGCGCTGCACCATGCCCACCTGACAGAAACGCTGGTGGAGGGACAGGGCGTCTTTGCCCAGACGCTGGCCCAGTTGCAGCAGGCGGGCTTGTCGCTGCCGCAGGCCTTGGCGCAGGTCAACCGCCTGCTGGACCAGCAGGCCTATACCCGCGCGGCAGACGACATCTTCCTGGGCTCGGCCTGCCTGTTCCTGATGCTGATCGGGTTCATCTGGCTGACGCGACGTCCGCCCCGCACGCCGGGAGCGGCTGCGGTGGATGCCGGTGGCGCACACTGAGGGTGTGAGCACTGAGGACGCGCGCTGACACCGCAGGGCGTTCAGCCCTCGGTGCCTGCGTCGGTGCCAATGTCCGTTTCTGAAGATGGGTCAGCAGCCGGATCCGGCAGCCGGCCTCGGCGGGCCAGAGCCTCCCGCAGCAGGTACTCGATCTGGGCATTGGCGCTGCGCAGCTCCTGCGCCGCCAGCCGTTCGATCTGGGCCCACAGCGCGGGGTCGATGCGCAGCGGGTAGCTCTTCTTTCCGGGGCTGGCCATGCTGCTAGACCTGACTGCGGGGCGCCGCCTTCACCCCTGCCGCTTCCAGTGCGCGCAGCAGCCCGGTCGGGTCATTGGTGCCCAGCCGGAATGAGCGGCCGCTGGCGTCATCCACGCGAACGGCGTCGCAGCCTTCCACGTTGTAGAGCCAGCCACGGGCGGTGTAGCGAATGCCCCAGCCCTCGAGCCAGGTTGACCGCGTGGCGGCCACGCCTGACAGTTGCCCCAGCGGCCGTTGCCACTGCGGAAAGCCCAGCCAGCCCATCGACCACCGCAGCCGGTCGCGCTCGACGGTGATCGTCATGCTGCCAAACACCAGCACCCCCAGGCCGCAGAACAGCGCCGCCAGCGCCAATGCGGTGGGCTTGTCGACCCACCACCACACCGGCAACGGCTCCGGCAGTCGTGCGATGTAGCCAATACCCAGCAGGCCGCTGACCAGGCTGAGGGCCAGCCCGAAGCGGCTGATCTGGCGGTGGCGATAGCGGTACTCGTTGGTCGTCGACATGGCGTCTCCTTCCAGCCCCAGGTGGGGGTCAGTTGTAGAGGGTGCCGGTGTTGACGATGGGCTGGGTGTCCTTGTCGGAGCACAGCACCACCAGCAGGTTGCTCACCATCGCGGCCTTGCGCTCGTCGTCCAGCTCCACGATGTGGCGTTCGGACAAGCCCTTCAGCGCCGCCTCGACCATGGTCACCGCGCCGTGCACGATCTTCGTGCGGGCGCTGATGATGGCTTCGGCTTGCTGGCGACGCAGCATCGCCTGGGCAATCTCCGCGCTGTAGGCCAGGTGGGTCAGCTTGGCGTCGAGGATGGTCACGCCGGCACCGGCCGCGCGAGATTGCAGCTCCTGCTGCAAGTCCTGGGCCACTTCGTCGATGCTGCCGCGCAGGGTGAGTTCGTCGGTTTCGGTGCTGTCGCCCGCGTCATAGGCATAGCGCGAGGCCAGGTGGCGCAGCGCGGTTTCGGCTTGCACCTTCACGTACAGCTCGAAGTCGTCCACCTCGAACACGGCCTGCGCGGTGTCGTCCACCTGCCAGACCACGGCGGCGCTGATGTCGACCGGGTTGCCGCGTTTGTCGTTCACCTTCAGCGTGGGCATGGTCAGGTTGCGTGCCCGCAGCGAGATGGTGCGCTTCACATACAGGGGGCTGGCCCAGCGCAGGCCGGTCGAGCGGTCGGTGCCCCGGTATGCGCCGAACTGGGTGAGCAGGGCGGCGGTGTTGGGTTGCAGCATGTAGAGCCCCGAGAGCACCACCGCGCCAGCCACCGTCAACAGCGCCGTGACGTACCAAGGCGTGGCGTCAAAAGCAAAGGTGCGGCTGGCGATACCTGCCGCAATCAAGGCCACCCCAGCAGCCACCGCTGCGTAGCCGCTCAGAGACTGGAAGCCGATTTCCGAATGTTGCTTGCGTGACATGGTCGTCCCTCACAAATCAAAGTGATATCACTTTGAGCTCATCGAGCGGCCTTGTCAAGCGGCATCCCAGCCAAACCTGAACACTTACAAATTGCCGGCGAACAGCTTGCGGATGAACATCTGCTTGAAGCTGGTGGCGTCGTCCAGCCCCAGGCGCTCCAGGTAAGCGGGCGGCGCTTCACGGTCGCTGACCAGCGCCTTGAGCACCATGCCCACCAGTTCCACCGGGTGCTCTGTGGCGTTCTTCAGCCGCTTCAAGGCCCGCACGATGATCAGCTCGTCCGCATTCAGATCGGTGCCAAACGGGAAGTCGGGCAGCACGCCGGCCTCGCTCCAGGGGTGCAGGGCGGCGTCCAGCGTGGCGGGCAGGTTGTGGCGGTGCGCTTCGGGCACTTCCCAGTTCGCTTCCAGCTTGCCGTGGCTGCGGGCGCTTTCCACGAGCTCTGGCTGGAAGCGTGAGTCGGCAATGCAGATTAGCCGCTGGATGACCTCGGTGTCGGTCTGGCCGCGCAGATCAGCCACGCCGTATTCGGTGACCACCACATCGCGCAGGTGCCGCGGAATGGTGGTGTGGCCGTAGTTCCAGACGATGCTGCTCTTGAGCCCGTGGCGGTTTTCATGGGTGGCGCGCAGCATCAGCACGGAGCGCGCATCAGGCAGCGCATGGGCCATGGCCACGAAGTTGTATTGGCCGCCCACGCCCGACACCACCTGGCCGTTTTCCAGGCCGTCTGACACGGCGGCGCCCAGCAGCGTCACCATCATCGTGGTGTTGATGAAGCAGGCGCGCTGGCGCTGGGCGGCGCGCAGTTCGCTGTCGCCCGGGCGGGCGCCGTAAAGCTGGTTGATGACGTCGATGCGCGTCATGTCGATCTTCGCAAGCGCTTCAGCCGGCAGGGTGCGCAGGCGCTCGTAGAAGTCGTTCGGGCCGAGGAAGAAGCCGCCGGTCATGTGCACGCCGCCCGCAAGCTGGCGGCCCATGAAGTGCTGCGCCAGCGTGGCCAGGGCGTCGGGTGCGTGCAGGTCGTTCGCGGCGCGATGGCTGCCCAGCACCAGCTCGTCGCCCATCAGTGCCACACCGGGTTTGAAGATGCCGAAGCGCGTCAGGAAGGTGATGTCGCTGCCCTGCAGCGGGCTCTGGATGCGCCCCGACCGGTGCAAGGCGCGCAGCGTGTCGGCATCCAGTTGCTGCGGGTGAATTTCATCGCGGTTGATGAGTTGCTGCAGCGCCAGGTCGTCAAACACGGCCCGTTTGACGATGCCGGCGTCCATCAGCTGCATGAAGCCGTTGACGAACATCTCCGAGCAGCCATACAGGCCCTCCTTCAGCGGGCCGAGCTCACGGCCGGCCGTTCCGTCGGGGCACAGCCTGGACAGGATCTGCGCGTACGCATCACCGTACCGGTGCCGCACGATCAGGGCTTGAGCGATGGCGTCGCCGAGTGAGCCGATGCCGATCTGCAGCGTACCGCCGTCGCGCACCAGGCTGGAGGCATGCAGCCCGATGGCGTAATCGGCCGTGCTGACCTTGCCATTGGGCGGCGCAAACAGCGCGTGGCTGGCGGCCGGGTCGGTGACCACGGCATCAAAAAAGCCGGGGCTGATGGCCGCATGGTTGGGCATGAATGGCAGCCGCTGATTCACCACGCCGATCAGCAGCGGTGGCCGGCCTGCTGCGGTCAGGCGCTCGACCAGCTCGGCCGTCAAGTCCGGGTTGCTGGAAAAGGACAGCTGCCAATCCGGGCTGACGGCGCCCTGGCTGGCCACCGCCTGCGCAATCACGTTCACGCCCTGCAGCACCATGTCGCGGGCCGCAAAGGTGTAGTTGGTGCAGATGTAGCCCTGCTGGGCCGGCGCGTTGCCGAGGTAGTCGCCTGTCTTCAGGAAGAACTCGCGCACCTCGATGTTGGCGGGCAGGGTGCCGGCGCGCAGGTCTTTCACATAGGCTAGATCGGGGTAGTCGCCGAAGACGCGTTCTACCAGCGGCGCCAGAAAGTGCGCTTCCAGATCGCTCTTGCCGCGGGGCAACTCGAGCGAGAGCGCGGTGACGATGCGCAGCCGGCGCACGCCGTCCGCCTTGATGCGCTGGTACAGGGCATTGACCAAGGGGTTGGGCTTGCCGATGCCCAGCGGAATCGCCAGCACGATGTCACCGGAAATGCGTTGCAGCACGAGGTCGACGGCGTCGTCGGTGCGGGTCATCAGCAAAGGGCTGTTCATGGGGGGCTCTGGGTGCGGTGGCAAAGTTTGGAGGATGATCGCGCAGAAGCTGATTGCACAGAAGGCGGTGGCCCCGCGCCGGGGCGCCGGCGCTTCGGCCTGCTGGCAGCGGTGAGCGGCGAGACTGAAGTCACGAAGCCCTGCTTTTCACTTGACCGAAGACCCGGGCATTTATGATCGAATCAAGGTCTTCCGAATATCTGGACACGTCACTCCGATGAACAAGCTCGACTCCGGCTGGAGTTCCCGTCTGGTCCGCGCCGTTGGCCGGGTTGGCGTCGGCTCCGCCTGGCTGTTCCAGATGGGCGTGGCCTTGACCGTCGGCCTGGCAGTGGCCGGCTTGCTGGTCTGGCTGGACGGTGCCTCCTGGAGCACGGCCGCCCTGGCGGGCAGCCTGGCGCTGGTGCCGGCCCTGATCGCCGGCTCCGTGGCCATGCACCTGGCCCGCGCGCTTGCCGAATCTACCCAGCAGCAGGCGCTGCTGAGCGCCGATGACGAGCTTTCCGGTGTCAGCAACCGCCGGCAGTTTCTGAGGCTCGCCGAGCGCGAATGGTCGCGCTGCCGCCGTTATGGCGATGACGGTGCCTTGCTGCTGATCGACACCGATCACCTGCGGCGCATCAACGACAACCTCGGGCAGCGCTGCGGCGACGCCATCCTGCATGAAACCACCCGCCGGGTGAGCGCCACGCTGCGCCAGTCCGACGTGCTGGCCCGCTTTGGCGGTGCCGAACTCGCGGTGTTTCTGCCACACACCGACCCGCTGGGCGCACTTGATGCCGCCGAGCGCATTCGCCAGCAGGTGGCTGCCGCCCCGTTCCGCTGGGAGCAGGCGCATGTGGTGGCCACGGTCAGCGTGGGTGTGGCGCATGTGCATGCCGGCCAGATCGCCCTCGACAGCCTGATCCAGGAGTCCGAGGTGGCCTTGCAGGCCGCCAAGGAAGCTGGCCGCAACTGCGTGCGTGCCGCGCCCATCCTGCCCCGCCAGAGCGACCCGTCGCGTACGGTGTCGCCGGGCTGATGCCACACCGGCCGCGTCAGGCCGGCACACGGTAATTGGCCGGCCCCATCAGGTCGATGCCGCAGGGCAGCTCCCGCGCCCAGGCAATGAACTCCTGCACCGCCGGGCCGACCAAGGGCGCGCCATGCTGCGGCGCCATCATGTCGATCTCCAGGCCGCTGACCATGTCGGCCCACAGGCGCATCACCTTGTTCGACACCATGTAGCGCCGGTGGAAGGCTTCCATGCGCGGCAACATCGGTGCGAGCGAGGTGATTGGCTGCTTGGCGGCTTCACCGCCCACCAGCGACACGCCCAAGTCACCCGAGAACAGGATCTTGGCCACCGGGTCGTAGAACTGGAAATTGCCTTCGGCGTGCAGGAAGTGCGCGGGCAGGGCGATCAGGTCACTCCGCCCGATACGGATGCGCATGCCGGCGTCGTCGATGCCGTGGATGCGGCCCGCCGTCTTGCCGGGCTTGCAGAAGTGCGGGACGAAGCGTTCCCAGATCTTCGACACATAGATCTTCGCCTGGGTGCTGGTGGTCCAGCGGTCGAGGGCGCCGATGATGTCGGGGTCGGCGTGCGAGGCCAGCAGGGCCGACAACTTGTGCGGCGGAAAGTGCCGCGTCATCGTCAGGTAAAGCTCGCTGTACGCCAGATTGCCCCCCGGGTCGATGATGGCCCCGGTGTCCTGATCGATGATCAGGAACTGGTTGGATTGCACCGCCTCACCCGCATGGTCGTCCGACAAGTCGGAGAACATCAGGCACTGGTGACCGTCTTTTTGATACAGCGTGACTGGCATCCGCCGATTCTAGAAATCGACGTGCGGCCGGCCTTGATCCCGCTCAAGGCGCGGCGTGCAAGGCGCGCAGCACCAGCCCGAGCACCTGCTCACCCACATCCGCGCTCTGGGCCGGCACGGCTTGGCGCTGCATGCTGCGCAGCCAGGTGATCTGCCGCTTGGCCAGCTGCCGCGTGGCCGCAACCCCGCGCTCGATGACCTCGGCGTGCAGGGCGTCGCCCGAGAGGCCCGCGTCCAGCGCTTCCCAAGCCTGGCGGTAGCCCACGCAGCGAATGGACGGCAGTTCGGCGTGCAGGCCCGGCTGCGCGCGCAAGGCCATCACCTCGTCGATGAAGCCGGCGTCCAGCATCTCCCGGAAGCGCTGGGCGATGCGCCGGTGCAGCCAGGCGCGGTCATCGGGCTCTACTGAGACCAGCAGGTGGTCGGCGGGCGCTGCACCTTCTGCGCCGGCCTTGCCGCGCGTGTGAAAACTCGACAAGGGCTGGCCCGTCAGCGCACGCACTTCCAGCGCACGTTGCACGCGTTGCGAATCGTTCGGCGACAGGCGCGCAGCGGTGACGGGGTCGATGCTCGCCAGTCGGTCATGCATCGCCGGCCAGCCGATGGCTGCGGCTTCGGCATCGAGGGCCGCGCGCACGCCTGCGTCGGCGGGCGGCAGCGGGTCAATGCCGTCGATCAGCGCCTTGAAATACATCATCGTGCCGCCGACCAGCAGCGGCAGGCGACCCCGGCTGCGAATCTCGCTGATCAGGCGCTCTGCGTCGATCACGAACTGTGCGGCCGAGTAGCTCTCGGACGGATCAATCAGGTCGATCAGGTGGTGCGGCGCCGCAGCCTGCTCAGCCGCGCTGGGCTTGGCGGTGCCGATGTCCATGCCGCGGTAGACCAGCGCGGAATCGACGCTGATGATCTCGACCGGCAGCACGCTGGCCAGTCGAAGGGCGATGGCGGTTTTGCCCGCGGCGGTTGGTCCGGCCAGACCGACCCAGCGTGGCCAATCAGGCAACTGACTCATGGGGAGAAGGAAGGAGTTTTTCAGGATGACCGTGCCGCTGCACCAGGGTCCAGGCAATCAGGCTGGTGACCACCGACGCTGCGCACAAGGCGCCGGCCAGCGGCAGCAGCGCGCCCGTCATGTGCCCGCCCAGCCACAAGCCGACCAGGAAGGCGGTGAGCGCCAGCACGAAGCCCGACAAAGCCGAGGCCACGCCCGCTTGCCGCGGGAAGGCGCTGACGGCGCCGGCTTGCCCGCAGGGCTGGTGCACGCCGTGGCCGAAGGTGAACAGCCAATGGCAAGCCAGCACGGCCAGCACCGGCGGGGTCGGGCCCAGTGCCAGCGCCAGCATGCCGGCGCCGCCGGCCAGGGTGAAGAAGGCGCCGCGCTTCACGGCGCCGGGCAGGCCGTGCAGGCGCAGCAGCCGCCGGCACCACAGGGTGCCGCACAGGTAGCTGAGCGACGCCGAGGCCATCGCCAGGCCGTAGGCCCAGGCCGGCAAACCGAAGTTGCCGATGTAGACGAAGGAGCTGCCGGCCAGCAGCACGAACAGCCCGGCATAGGTGCTGGAGATGAGCGCCGTCCAGGCCCGGAAAGCCGGGTGCCGCGCCACTTCGGAAAAGCTTTTTGCCAGCGCGCGGCCGTCGAGCGCCGACGGGTTCAGCCGCGGGGCGGTTTCAGGCAGCCGCCACACCACGAAGGCGAGGGTAACCACGCCCACCGCCGTGACGGCGCCAAGCGCCGCCCGCCAGCCGGCCCAGGCCGCCAGCAGCCCGCCGCTGAAGGGCGCCAGGATGGCGATGACCCCCAGGCCAGAGAGCCCGCGCGCCATCACCTGCGCACCTTCATGCGGCTCGAACAGGTCGCGCACCATGGCGCGGGCACACACCACCGAGGCGGCCAAGCCCGCGCCCTGCACCACGCGGGCAGCGATGAGCGTGTGGATGTCCGGCGCCAGCGTGGCGGCCAGGCTGGCGGCGCTGTACAGCGACAGGCCGCCCAGCAGCACCGGCCGGCGGCCGAAGCGATCTGACACCGGGCCCATCACCAGCTGCGCCAGGCCGAACGACAGCAGCAGCGCCGACATCGTCAGCTGCGCCAGCGACATCGGCGCTGCCAGATCACGCGCCAGCAAAGGCAGCGCTGGCAGGTAGAGGTCGGTGGTGACGGGCTGCAAACCCAGCAGCAAGGCCAGCGCCAGAGCCACCAGCCCCGGGCTCAGGCCACCGGGGCGTGCGGTGGATACAGGCATGGTCAGAAGCGCTCGTCCTCGCGCAGGTAGCGCCACTCGCCCATCGGCAACTTGCCGAGCACCACGCTGCCGATGCGCACCCGCTTCAGGCCCACCACCTTCAGGCCGACCAGTTCGCACATGCGGCGGATCTGGCGCTTGCGGCCTTCACGCAGCACAAAGCGCAGCTGGTCTTCATTGGCCCAGCTCACCTTGGCGGGCTTGAGCTTGTGGCCGTCGAGCTCCAAGCCGTGGTTCAGCAGGTTCAGGTCGGACTCGGGCAGGGTGCCTTCGCGCTGGTATTCCACCCGCACGAGGTATTCCTTCTCCACGTCGGAGTCTTCACCGATCAGGTGCTTGGCGATGCGGCCGTCCTGCGTCAGCACGAGCAGGCCGGTGGAGTCGATGTCGAGGCGTCCTGCCGGGGCCAGACCACGGGCATGGCCCGGGTGGAAGGGCTTGCGCGACGTGTCGTCTTGCCAGTGCTTGTCTTGCGTGACGAGCACGCTCGCGGGCTCATAGCCGTCTTCGGCCTGGCCCGACACATAACCGATCGGCTTGTTGATCAGGATGGTGACGCGCTTGGCCTGCTGCTGATGAGCAGCAGGGTCCACCTCGATCTTGTCGGAGGGTTGCACGCGCTGGCCCAGCACGGCCATCTGGCCGTTCACCAGCACCCAGCCGGCGGCGATCCAGTCATCGGCTTCGCGGCGCGACGCCAGACCGCGCTCGCCCAGCACCTTCGAGAGGCGATGGCCGTCTTCGCTGGCCGGCGGGCGCACTTGCGGTGCGGCTGGCCCGGAGCGCGGTGCTTCATAGGTGCGGGTGTCGCGGTGCTGGTCTTGCCGGAACGGCCGCTCGTCGCGTTGGCCTTCGAAGCGAGGGCGATCACCCTGGGGGCGATCCTCACGCGGGCGGTCGAAGCGCGGGCGGTCGCCTTGGGGGCGGTCGCCGTACGGACGATTAAAACGCGGACGGTCATCGCGCGGGCCGTCAAAACGCGGGCGGTCACCCTGGGGGCGATCCTCACGCGGGCGGTCGAAGCGCGGGCGGTCGCCTTGGGGGCGGTCGCCGTACGGGCGTTCGAAACGGGGGCGGTCATCACGCGGGCCGTCGAAACGGGGGCGGTCACCTTGAGGGCGATCCTCACGCGGGCGGTCGAAACGCGGACGATCGCCTTGGGGGCGGTCGCCGTAAGGACGATCAAAACGCGGGCGGTCGTCACGCGGGCCGTCGAAACGGGGGCGGTCACCTTGAGGGCGATCTTCACGCGGACGGTCGAAGCGCGGGCGGTCGCCTTGGGGGCGGTCGCCGTACGGACGATCGAAACGGGGGCGGTCATCACGCGGGCCGTCGAAACGGGGGCGGTCACCCTGAGGGCGGTCGTCACGGGGGCGGTCATAACGCGGGCGGTCACCCTGCGGGGCGCCAAATTCGCTGCGCGGGGCGTAGCTCACGGGCACATTGAAACGGGCGCCTTCTTCAGGCGCCTGGCGCTTGTCGTCGGCTTGAACCGGCGTGTTGGCATCGGTGCCAGCCACGGGGCGGCGCGGGGTGCGCTGGATGTCGCGATCGGAACGCATGGCGGCCCCTTCAGCAAACGGCCGCGGCGCGCATCGAGCGCGCCAGCAGGGCCAGGGGTGGGTGGGCCGGCGCACTCACGGCGGCGGGCATCAGGTCAACTTCTTGGAAACACATCCCCCGATTGTCGCCGTTCCGCGTCGGGCTTGCGCGTTTACCCGCGTCAGCGTCCGCGGAGGAATAGCGTATCGAGGTCTTTCATGCTGACCTGGCGCCAGGTCGGGCGGCCATGATTGCACTGGTCGGCCCGGTCGGTGGCCTCCATCTGGCGCAGCAGACCGTTCATTTCTTCGAGCGTCAGCCGGCGGTTGGCGCGCACCGCGCCGTGGCAGGCCATGGTGGCCAGCAGGTCGTCGCGGGCACGCTCGATCAGTCGTCCGGCGTCGGCTTCGTCCAATTCGTTGAGCTCAGCCAGCACCGAGCGGGCCAGGGCCACCGGATCGGCGTCGGGCAGTGCAGCGGGGCGTGCCCGCACAGCCAGGCTGGTGGCGCTCAGCGGCGTCACATCCAGGCCCAGGGCCAGCAGGTCTTCATGGCGCGCCTCGGCCAGGGCCACTTCGGTGTGGGTGGCGGCGAAGCTGGCCGGGATCAACAGCGGCTGCGATGCCAGCGGTGCCTCGCGGGCCAGCGTCTTCAGGCGCTCATAAACGATGCGCTCATGGGCCGCATGCATGTCGACCACCACCAGGCCCTGGGCGTTTTCCGCCAGCACATACACACCGGCCAGCTGGCCCAGTGCCCGGCCCAGCGGCCAGTCGTCGGTGGGCGCGGGGGCTTGCGTGTCGGTGGCGGCCAGCCAGGCGGCGGGTTGCTCACGGACGGTGGGGCGCGCATCGCCGTCGAGTGGCGTCAGGCGCGGCCCGCCGGGCTCGGGGGCATACAAAGCCGACAGATCAGCCAGGCTCAGGCGCTGCTGGTGGGCCGTGGGCGGCAAGCCGGCGAAGCGGAATCCGCCAGAGCTGCTGCTGCCAGCATCGGCAGATTCAGTCAGCGGGTTCTGCCGTGGTGCGGGCCAGGCGGGGGCGGATTGGTCAGCCGGCGAGCCGGCGGTGGGCAGGTGCGTGGCAGCGGCGACGGTCGCATCACCGGTGGGGCGGATCGGCTGCGCACCACCCGGCACGGCCAGCGTCTGCTCCACGGCGCGGCGAACGGCGCCGTACACCTCACCGGATTCCCGGAACCGGACCTCGATCTTGGTCGGGTGCACGTTCACGTCGACCCGCGTCGGGTCGATGTCGATGAACATCACATAGGCGGGTTGGCGCTGGCCGTGCAGCACGTCTTCGTAGGCGGTGCGCAGGGCGTGCGCCACCAGTTTGTCCTTCACGAATCGGCCGTTCACGTAGGCGAACTGGTGGTCGCTGCGGGCGCGGGCGGCTTCGGGCAAACCGATGCGACCGAGCACGCGCATCGGCCCGGCCATGGTGTCTACCAGGCGGCTGTTGGCCACGAAGTCGGCGCCCAGCACGTCCGACATGCGGGTGTCGTGGCTGGCCTGGCGCCATTGCTGGATGAGTTTGCCGTCGTGCCAGACGGCGAAGCCGACATCTGGCCGCACCAGCGCGTGGCGCTTCACGGCTTCCACCGCATGGGCCAACTCGGTGGCATCTGACTTCAGGAACTTGCGGCGCGCCGGCGTGCTGAAAAACAGCTCGCGCACCTCGATGCTGGTGCCCACCGACCGCGCGGCCGGCGACAACTCACCGCTGCGCGCATCGATGCGCTGGCCGTGCGCGGCATCGGCCGTGCGGCTGACGATGCTCATGTCAGACACCGAGGCGATGGCGGCCAGCGCCTCGCCACGGAATCCCATGGTCTGCACGCCTTCGAGCTCTTCCAGTGAGCGGATCTTGCTGGTGGCGTGCCGCTTCAGTGCCAGCGGCAGCTCTTCCACCGGAATGCCGCCGCCGTCGTCTTCAACCACGATGGCGCGCACGCCACCGGCCGTCAGGCGCACGGTGATCTGGCGCGCGCCGGCATCCAGCGCGTTGTCGACCAGCTCACGCACCACCGAGGCCGGCCGCTCGACCACCTCGCCGGCTGCAATCTGGCTGACCAGCTCATCCGGCAGTTCGCGGATGGCGCGGCGCGCGGGCAGGGAAGCGGTGTCGGGGCTGATCGGCGAATTCATCAGCCAGATTGTAGGGATGCGGCCGGCGCCGTCATGGGGCGCCGTGATAATGCCCGCCCATGGACTACCTGCCCCTGCTTCTGGATTTCGTGCTGCATGTTGACAAGCACCTGGCGACCTTCGTGGCGACCTACGGTGCCTGGGTGTATGCCTTGCTGTTCCTCATCATCTTTGTCGAAACCGGCGTGGTGGTGATGCCCTTCCTGCCGGGCGATTCGTTGTTGTTCGTGGTGGGCGCCATGTGCGGCACCGGGCTGATGGAGCTGCACATCGCGATGCCGCTGCTGCTGGTGGCGGCGGTGGCCGGCAACCAGAGCAACTACACCCTGGGCCGCTATTTCGGCCCCAAGGTGTTCCAGTGGGAGAACTCGCGCTTCTTCAACAAGCAGGCCTTCAATCAGGCCCACGCGTTCTATGAAAAGCACGGCGGCATCACCATCGTGATCGCGCGCTTCATGCCCTTCGTGCGCACCTTCGCACCCTTCGTGGCCGGTGTGGCCGCGATGACCCGCAGCAAGTTCACGTTCTATGACGTGACCGGCGGCGTGCTCTGGGTGTGCGGCCTGATCGGCGTGGGCTACGCCTTCGGCAACGTGCCCTGGGTGCAGCAGAACCTGGAGAAGATCATCTGGGCAATGATCATCGTGCCGGGCCTGCTCATCATCGCTGGCAGCCTGCGCGCGAAGTTCAAGGCGCGCGGCTGATCGGCCTGCGCCTCAGCGCTGGCGCGGCGTGACGCGCTCGTCGAGCTCGGCTGCCCGGTAGTCGGGCAGGAACTTGCAGGTGCCGCCGAACTTGGCCTGGCTGGCCGGGCAGCGGCTCGCAATGCTCTGGGGTGTGGGCTTCTCGCCGCGCTCGATCCAGTTCAGCAGGGCGTCCATGGCGGCGGGGTATTCGGCGTCGCTCAGGTAGCTGTGGTCGGCGTAGTCGGCATAGTTCTGCACCAGCCATTGGCTGCGCCCCTGGCGGGCCACCTGGGCGCGGAAGACGCTGTCGAGTTCCACAAAGGCGATTGGATCGTTCACGCCGCGCACGCTCACCACGGGCATGCTGATGCGGCCTTGCGGGTCGGTATCAGCCGCCAGCTTGGCTACGGCCTGGGCATCAGGGGCGTAGCGGGCCACCCGCTGGTTCAGACCGGCCTGGTCGATGGCGGCGGTGTAGACGGCACCCATGTTGCCAAACGGGTTGCGGCCGCCGGTGCGCTTCAGGGCAATGTCCTGGAAGTGCCAGGTGGCCCAGTTCATGTGGCCGATCAGCGAGCGCTCAGGCAGCTTGGCCTGGCGCAGCAGGGTGTCCAGCGCGGCGGCTTGTTTCGGGCTGCGCTCGGCCGCCGGCAACTGCACGCCGGTGCAGGCATTCACCCGACGGGCCAGCTCGGTGCGGGTCAGGCTGCTGCCCTCGGGCAAGCCCATCCACAAGGGGTACTGCGGCTCGTCGGCGCGCGGGTGATCACCGCACACGGCCTGGTAGACCACGCGCAGGTCGAGGCGGAAGTCGTAGGAACGCGTGCCGCCGCCCAGCACACCGCTGGTCAGGAACACGCCGTCATACGACGCGGGGAACATCTCGGCACCGATGGCCGCCACACTGGCGCCCCAGCTTTGCCCATGCAGCACGGTGCGCCGCGGTGTTGCAACGTGGCGGCTGAACAGCGTGCGCAGGCGCTCGGTGTCTTCAGCGGCCGCGCGCACTTCCACGCCGCCTTGCCGGTAGGTGGACCCCGCCCAGGCATGGCCCGCCTTCACCATGATGGACCAGCGTTGCAGGTCTTCGGCGCTGCGCTCGGGCTTGGGGCTGCCCAGCTCCGGGCCGCCGTGTGCATGCATCACCAGCACGCCGGTCCAGGGTGTGGGCACGGCAATCCACCAATACGCGCCGGCGTCATCTCGGCCGGAGAGGCACCGGGTGGTTTCTGGCAGGCCAGTCGGGCAGACGGCATGTTGCGGATGCGTAGCGTCGAGGGCCTGCTTGATGACCGGTGGGCTGTTGGCTGCATCACGCGGCGCGGCGCAGCCTCCCAGCACGGCCAGCCCTACCAGCCCCGCAGCGAACAGCGTGGGCCGCATCGGGTGGCCCTGGAACGGAGTCATCAAGGTGGTCGGCAAGGGGCGGCGGCGGAAGGCGGTGGTGGTGCTCATGCACCGATGTTGCCGTGCCAACTGCCGCTTGCGGGTGCGTGGATACGCGTAGCGCGTGCAGGCGGGCTAGGCCCCGGTTCTGCATGGGTGCAGGGGCTGTCGGACAATGGCGGCATGAACTCGTTGTCGCGCCCCGGGCGCACCTTTGACCATGCATGCTGAGGCTGCGCCGTTGGGGCCATTCGCGCTGCTCGACGACCGCCGCGCCGGCATGAGCCGCCTCTACACGGCCTTTGTGCTTGAGCACCGCTGTGACGACCCCGCACAGCTGGCGGCGGTGTGGGCTGCGGTTGAAGCGGACCAGCAACGTGGCCTGCATGCGGTGCTGCTGGCTGACTACGAATGGGGCGCGCGCCTGCAGGGGGCGGGTGCTCAGGCCTGGCCGGGCGAACACGCTGGCGGATCGAAGCAAGACCGTGCCACCGACTGCGCACGCGACGACGACCACGACAACAA
The DNA here is from genome assembly GCF_038066635.1 of Ideonella margarita. NCBI lineage: Bacteria > Pseudomonadati > Pseudomonadota > Betaproteobacteria > Burkholderiales > Sphaerotilaceae > Ideonella > Ideonella margarita. The sequence continues at coordinate 308,021 of NZ_JBBUTI010000007.1, forward strand.
CAACAACGCCGGCGCCCTGCGCGTGCTGATGTTCCAGCAACTGCAGCACCTCGATGCTGCAGCCACCGATGCCTGGCTGCAGCAGCACGATGGCAGCCAGGCGCAGCCCGGCCCGGCAGGCGTGATGGGCTGGCAGCCCGAAATTGACGAAGCCGGCTACACAGCCATGATCGACGCGGTGCAGGCGGCCATCCGGGCGGGTGAAACCTACCAGGTCAACGCCACGTTCCGCGTGGCCGGCTTGGCGCATGGCACGCCACTGGCCTTGTTCCGCCGTCTACGGGCTCGCCAGTCGGTCGCGTTTTCGGCCTGCGTGGCCTTGCCCGGGCCCGGTGAAGCGCGCCATGTGTTGTCCATGTCGCCCGAGCTGTTCTTGCAGCACGAAGCTGGCGTGCTCACGGCGCGCCCGATGAAGGGCACTGCGCCGCGCGAAGGCACGCCGGAGCTAGACGCAGAAGCGGCCGGCCGCCTGCAGCGCGACGTGAAAAACCGCGCCGAGAACCTGATGATCGTGGACTTGCTGCGCAACGACCTCGGCCGCATCGCTGACATCGGCAGCGTCAAGGTGCCCGCCTTGTTCGCGATCGAGGCCTACAGCACCGTGTTCCAGATGACCTCCACAGTGCAGGCCCGTCTGAAGCCGGGGTTGGGCATGCCGCAGATCCTGAAGGCCACCTTTCCGTGTGGCTCGATTACCGGCGCACCCAAGCACCACACGATGGACCTGATCCGTGGCTACGAGCACTCGCCGAGAGGCTTGTACTGCGGCGCTATCGGCTGGGTGGATGCGCCGGGCCCTGATGCCCCGGCTGGCGCACCCGGCGCTTTCTGCCTGAACGTGGCCATTCGCACCCTGGTGCTGGAGGCGCCTCGCGCCTCTGACGGCCTGCGACCCGTGAAGATGGGCCTGGGCGCCGGTATCGTGCTCGACAGCGTGGCCGCTGACGAGTGGCAGGAGTGTTTGCTCAAAGGCCGCTTTGCCACCGATGTTGACCCGGGCTTCACGCTGTTTGAAACCATGAAGCTGGAGCGGCAGCCCGATGGGGCGGTGCTTGCACTGCGGCTGGACGCACACCTGGCCCGTCTCGCTCGCAGCGCGGCGGCGTTGGCTTTTGCCTTTGATGCCGGTGCGGCGGTAGCGGCCTTGCGCGGCGAGTTGGACGCAGCGCAAGCTGAGGCGCCAGACGCGTGGCGGCTGCGCCTTGATCTCTCTTTTGACGGCACGTTGCGCACCAAGCGGGCGCCCATGTTGCCTTTGGCCGCTGAGTTGCTCGACACCCAGCAACGCGTGGGCCTGTGCCTGGCCAGCCAGCGCTTGCCCGCGCAAGACGCGCTGCGCGCCCACAAGACCAGCCACCGGCAGCTCTATGACCAGGCGATTGCAACTGCCGAAGCCGCCGGTGCGTTTGACGCCTTGTTCATCACCGAGGATGGGCGGGTGGCGGAAGGCGCGCGTTCCAGCGTGCTGGTGCGCCAGGGCGATGTGTGGTGGACGCCTCCGGTTGCCGACAGCGCCTTGCCCGGCGTGATGCGTGCAGCCTTGCTGGCATCAGGCCTCGACGGGCTGCCGGTGCGCGAACGCAGCCTGCGCTGGCCCGATGTGGCGGCGGCCGATGAGCTGGCTGTGTGCAACGCTTTGCGAGGCGTTCTGCGCGCCCGCTGGGTAGGCCCTACGCCTTGATCTGCCGCTGGGCTCATCCAGACCGAGGATGAGCCAGGGCACTCAGGTGGTGCTGCGGTTGCGCGCCAGCGGCGGGTTCTTCGCGAAGTAGCGCTCGATGCCGCTGAACAGGGCCTGCACCAGACGTTGCTGGTAGTCGGCGTCGCGCAGCTTGTCTTCTTCTTCCGGATTGGAGATGAAGGCGGTTTCGACCAGGATGGACGGAATGTCCGGCGCCTTGAGCACGGCAAAACCGGCTTGTTCCACCTGCCGCTTGTGCAGCTTGCCGACCTGTCCGATGCGGCTGAGCACCTCGTTGCCGACGCGCAGGCTGTCCTTGATCTGTGCCGTGGTGCTCATGTCGAGCAATGCCTTCAACACCGTCGCATCCTTGGTGGCCACATTCACGCCACCGACCACGTCGGCGGCATTTTCCTTCTGCGCCATCCACCGCGCTGCGGCGCTGGAGGCGCCGCCCTGGCTGAGCGCGAACACGCTGGCACCACGGGCTTCCGGCGTGAAAAACGCATCGGCGTGGATGGACACGAACAGGTCAGCCTGAACGCGGCGGGCCTTGTTGACGCGGTCGTGCAGCGGCACGAAGAAGTCGGCGTCCCGCGTCAGCATCGCGCGCATGCCGGGTTTGGCATTCAGGCGGTCGCGCAGTTGCAGGGCCACCTGCAGCACGACGTCCTTTTCCTTCAGGCCGGTCGGGCCGATGGCGCCGGGGTCTTCACCGCCATGGCCGGGGTCGATGGCGACGATGATCAGGCGGTTGAAGCGGTCACGTTGCTCGGCGGTGGGCGGCGGGGCAGGAGCGGCCGTCTGGCCTGGCGGCGCCGGAATGCCGGGGCCGCCTGCCGTGATGGTGGGCGGCGTTGCAGTGGGCGTCGCGATTGACGGCATCGGCGCTCCCCCAACTGGCTTGGCTGGCAGGCCGGGCGCGGCGTTGAAGGGGCGGTCCACTTTGCCGATGAACTCGCCCAGGGCGTCGTCCACGGCCTTCACGGCTTCGCGTTCGGCCTCGACCTTGTCGCGCACCAGGCTGAGCAGCGGGTCAACGGCTTCGGTCGGATACAGATCAAACACGAGCCGGTGCTGGTAAGCCGCGACCGGGGGCAGGGTGAACTGCTGCGGCTTGATGGCTTGCTTCAGGTCGATCACCAGGCGCACCACACGCGGCTGGTTCTGGCCGACCCGCACGCCGGCGATGTAGGGGTCATCGGAGCGCACCTTGCCGACCAGCTCACGCAGGGCCGGGCTGAGTTCGAGGTTGTCGATATCGACGACCAGGCGCTGCGGGTTCTCGGCCAGGAAGTGGTTGGCCGACAGCGGCTTGTCCGACTCGATCGTGACGCGGGTGTAGTCGCTCGCCGGCCACACACGCACCGACACGATCGCCGCGCCGAAGGCCAGCTCGGCAGCGCCGAGGCTGAGCACCAGGACGCCGGTGTGGCGGAGGGCATCACGGCGGTTCATGGCAACAGGCTCAGTCCGGCCGCGGTGAAGGCGTCGACCTGCACGCGGCGTTCATCGGCGTCGCCGACGGGCTCGATGTGGATGACGAGATCAGCCACCGGCAGCACGCTGCGGGCCTTGTCGGCCCACTCGCAGAGCTTGAGGCCGGGGGCCGCGAAGATGTCGCGAAAGCCAGCGTCTTCCCACTCGCGTGGGTCGTTGAAGCGGTAGAAGTCGAAGTGCGACACGGCGCAGGTGTCGCCGTCGGGCAGGGCTACCTCATAGGGCTCGACCACGGCGTAGGTGGGGCTCTTGATGCGGCCTTCCACACCGATGGCGCGCAGCAGGTGGCGCACGAAGGTGGTCTTGCCGGCGCCGAGCGGGCCCTCGAGCTCGATCACGGCTTGGTGGAGTGCGGCATGCGCTGCCAGCGCCGTGGCGAATGCGGCACAGGCCGATTCATCAGGCCAATGCAGCAGGCGACTTTCTAGAATGGCTGGATGGCTCAAGATCAGGTGGACATCTCAGAGATTGCGACTCGCCTCCCGGGCTGGGCGCGTGAGCTTGGATTCTCACAGATTGGCGTGGCCGATGTGGACTTGTCGAGCGCTGAAGCGGGCCTGCTGGCCTGGCTGGACGCCGGCTTTCACGGCAGCATGGGCTACATGGCCAGCCACGGCCTCAAGCGGGCCCGGCCTGCCGAGCTGGTGCCGGGCACGGTGCGGGTCATCACGGTGCGCATGGACTACCTGCCCGCCGAGCTGCCCGAGGGCTGGCAGGCGATCGAATGGCAAGGCTTGAGCACGCCCGAGCAGGGGCAGTTGTCGCTCTACGCGAGGGGCCGGGACTATCACAAGGTGCTGCGCAGCCGCCTGCAGAAACTGGCTGATCGCATCGGGCTGGCAGTGGGCCCGTTCGGGCACCGCGTGTTCACCGATTCAGCGCCGGTGATGGAGGTGGAACTGGCCAGCCGCAGTGGCCTTGGCTGGCGGGGAAAACATACGCTGACGCTGTCGCGCGATGCCGGTTCGATGTTCTTCCTGGGCGAGCTGTTCGTTGACTTGCCGCTGCCGCTGACCAACCCCGCGCAGGCGCATTGCGGTGCCTGTGACGCCTGCCTGACCTCGTGCCCTACAGGGGCCATCGTGGCGCCGTATCAGCTGGATGCCCGGCGTTGCATTTCCTACCTGACGATTGAGCATGACGGCGCCATTCCGGTGGAGTTGCGGCCGCTGATGGGCAACCGCATTTATGGCTGCGACGACTGCCAGCTGGCCTGCCCCTGGAACAAGTTCGCCCAGCGCGCCGTGGTGGCTGACTTCGATGTCCGGCCACACTGGCAGCAGCCCGGTTTGCTGACGCTGTGGCAGTGGGGCGAGGAGGAGTTTCTGCGCCGCACCGAAGGCACCGCCATTCGCCGCATCGGGCCTGCACGGTGGCGCCGCAACCTGGTGGTGGCGATGGGCAATGCGCGTGCGGCTGGCAGCTCGCAGTCAGACGCTTTTGGTGCCGTGTTGAAAGCGGCTCGCGCCGATGCGGACGCCATGCTGGCCGAACACATTGATTGGGCGTTGGCGCAAGGGCCTGTGGCCGCGATGGAGGCGCTGTAATTGACCCGCTCCGTGGACGACGCGTTTCAGCTGAATGCTTGAAGCGCCGCCAAGGCCATCGGCAGCCCCACCATGCCCAGCAAGGTGGACAAGCTGACCAGCCCCGCCACAAACGGCCCGTGCCCACCCATGCGGGCCGCCAGCACGTAGGCGCTGGACGCGGTGGGCAGGCTGGCGAAGGCCACCACCACCACTTGTTGCGCCGGTGGCAGCCCCACCAGGTGCACCAGCCCGATGGCCACCAGCGGCAGCACGAAGTGGCGAATGCCCAGCAGACAAGCCGCCAGGCCTGGAGCATCTTTCAGCGCACCCAGTTGCAGCCCAGCGCCTACTGCCATCAGGCCGAGTGGCAGGGCGGCGCTGCCCACCCGGGTCATGGTGGTGGTCAACACATCCGGCAAATGCAAGCCGAGCAAGTTGGCCGCCAAGCCGCTCACGGTGCCGATGATCAGCGGATTGCGGATCAACTCAGCCCCAAAGTTCTGGCGCGAATGGCGGGCCAGCGGAAACACCGCGGCCACGTTGCACACGGGCACGCACACGGCGATCAACAGGGCAATCCAGGCCACGGCCTGCACGCCGCCCAGGCGCTCTGCCAGCGCCAGGGCCACGTAGGAGTTGAAGCGGAAGGCGGTCTGCGCGCCTGAGGCGTGAGTCAGCGGATCAACTCCGGGCCAGCGGCCGAGGGCGTAGGCCAGCGCGATGCCGGTGCCAATGACGGCCAAGCCGCAACCCGCGAAGGTGAGCAGGGCACCGAACTCCAGGGGCTGCCGGATGATGGCGACGAAGAGCAGGACCGGGAAGAGCAGGTAGTACACCAGCTTCTCGACGCCGTCCCAGACGGACCGACTCAGCGCGGTATGGCGGCACAGCAGATAGCCACTGACGATCAGCAGGAAATCAGGGAGCAACAACAGCAATTGAGGCATTGATGCCAGTGTGCCATGCGTGAAAACCTGTGCCTGCACTCGGTGTATCCCGTGCGTTTGGCTCGCGGCCTTCCGCTATGCTCTCAACGAGTTCATGACCCAGGAGCGTCCAAGATGCAAAGTCGTCGTCGTGGTTTGATGGTTCTGCCCGCAGCCCTGCTGTGCCTGCCCGTTGTGGCCTTGGCCCAGGCCTTTCCCGCCAAGCCTGTTCGGCTCGTGGTGCCGTTTGCACCGGGCGGCACGACCGACATCGTGGCCCGCGTGGTGGCCGAGCGCATTGCGCCCGCGCTGGGGCAGACCCTGGTGGTTGAGAACAAGGCGGGTGGCGGCGGCTCGGTAGGCGCCACCGAAACCGCCAAGTCTTTGCCCGATGGTTACTCCCTGGGCATGGCCACCGTGTCGACGACGGCGGCCAACCCGGCCATCAACCCCAAGCTCAGCTACAACCCGCTGACCGACTTCACGCCCATCATCAACATTGCCGCCACGCCCAATGTGATCGCGGTGCATCCGTCGTTCCCGGCGCGTGATTACAAGGGCTTCCTCGCAGAGATCAAGAAGAACCCGGGCAAGTACAGCTTCGCAACCTCCGGCACGGGCGGCATCGGCCACCTGCAGATGGAGCTGTTCAAGAGCCTGTCGGGCACGTTCGTGACGCACATCCCGTACCGTGGGGCCGGTCCGGCGTTGAACGACACGGTGGCGGGTCAGGTGCCGATGATCTTCGACAACCTGCCTTCCGCGCTGCCCTTCATCAAGGATGGCCGCCTGATTGCCATCGTCGTGGCCTCGTCCCAGCGGCTGGCAGCTCTGCCGAATGTGCCGACTTTCAAGGAAGTGGGGCTGGAACCCGTCAACCGCATGGCCTTCTATGGGGTGTACGGCCCCAAGGGCATGCCGCGTGATGTGGTCGACAAGATTCACTCGGCCATCAAGAAGACGGCGGAACTGCCTGAAGTGCGCAAGCGCATCGAGGACACCGGATCCCTGCTGGTGCTGAACACGCCCGAGCAGTTTGCCGAGCAGATCAAGGCCGAGTTTGATGTCTACAAGCGCGTGGTCGCGCAGCAGAAGCTCACACTCGATTGAAGACCGAGGCGGAAGCGGCGGGCCTTGAGCTCGCCACGGCGGCTGTGTCAGCGGCTGATCAACAGTTGGTTCAGGCCTTCTCCGATGCGATCTGGCTGGAGGACGGTCTGGCCAAGAACACACGCGAGGCCTACAGCCGCGACCTGACCTTGCTGGCGCGCTGGATGGCGGGGCAGGGGAGTGCGACGTTGCTGGACGCGACGGAAGTCACCTTGCGCACCTACATGCTGGCGCGGCATGACGCTTCGCGAGCGACCACCTTCAACCGTCGTCTGGCGGTGTTTCGCCGCTTCTACCGCTGGGCGCTGCGTGAGCGGATGATCGAGGCCGACCCCACCCTGCGGCTCGACAGTGCACGCCAGCCCGTGCGGGTGCCAAAGGTGCTGAGCGAAGCGCAGGTGGAAGCCTTGCTGGCGGCACCTGACGTGAACCAGCCACTCGGCCTTCGTGACCGCTGCATGCTCGAGCTGATGTACGCCAGCGGCCTGCGTGTCAGCGAACTGGTGTCGATGAACGCGGTGCAACTGAGCTTGTCCGAGGGGTTGGTGCGGGTCTCGGGCAAGGGCGCGAAAGAGCGCATGGTGCCGTTTGGCCAGACAGCGCATCTCTGGCTGGCCCGTTACCTCGCCGAGGGCCGAGAGCAGATCCTGAATGGCCAGGTGGCACCAGCCCTGTTCGTCACCGCGCGCGGCGGCCCCATGACCCGCCAGATGTTCTGGACCTTGGTGAAGAAGCATGCGCTGCAGGCCGAGGTGCGGGTGCCCCTGTCACCGCACACCTTGCGCCATGCGTTTGCAACGCACTTGCTGAACCACGGGGCTGACCTGCGGAGCGTGCAGTTGCTGCTGGGCCATGCAGACATCTCGACGACCACCATCTACACGCACGTGGCGCGCGAACGTCTGCGCAGCCTGCATGCGGCGCATCACCCCCGCGGAGGGCAGGTCAGCGGCCCGCGTTGAGCGAGCTCCGCCACCGTTCAGACGAAAAAAAGCCGACTCGAAAGTCGGCTTTTTTGTACTGCTGACAAAAGGCCCTTGCGGGCCGCGTCATCAGAAGTTGTGGCGGATGCCAGCAGCGATCGACGAGAAGTCGCCACCGTAGGCGCCCAGGTTGCCGTCGTTCACCTTGGTGTAGTAACCGTACAGCTTGGTGCGCTTGCTCAGGTTGTAGTTGTAGCCCAGGGTGTACTGGGTGGCGCTGGAGCCGTCAGCAGCGATGCCGAGAGCCTTGGCCTTGCCAGCAGCGCCGACGTTCACGTGGAACTCGCTGGCGCCCAGAGCGTACATGCCCGACACGCGATAGATGTCGCGCTTCACGGTCACGGAAGCCACGTCAGCTTCGTTGTGGATGTAGTAAGCGCCAACGGTGATGGCACCCAGTTCATACAGACCACGCAGACCGAATTCCTTGGCTTCGCCAGGGCCGGTCAGGTAGGTGCCGCCCAGGTGCAGAGGACCCGCGTCGTAGTTGCCGGTCAGCACCACGGTGTTCTTGGTTGCCGAAGCTTCCTTCAGACCGAACTGAGCATCGATCACCAGGCCGCTCAGGCTCGGCGACGTGTAGGCGATCATGTTCTTGGCGTTGCCCGGGTAGGCGTAGAACGCATCCGACGACGTGCCCGTGTCGTGGTTGTGCATGCTGATGTAGTCAGCAGTGGTGAAGTAGGCGTTGGTCGGGCCCATGTTGCCCAGGCGAACCTTGCCGAAAGCGCCTTCCAGGCCCACATTGCTTTCACGACCCCAGAAGGTCGAGGCAGCTGCGCCGGTGTCCGGGCTGAAGCCGTGCTCGATCAGGAAGAAAGCCTTCAGGCCGCCACCCAGATCTTCCGTGCCCTTGAAACCGATACGCGACGAGTTGTTCGTCAGGTTGGTGACCGAGCCAGCATCCGTCTTCTGACGCTCAGCGGTCAGGTTCAGGCGGCCGTAAACGGTCACGCTGCTTTGTGCGAATGCCGGGGCAGCCATCGAAGCGGCCAGAACGGTGAGAGCGAAAATTTTCTTCATGAGAAGGACCCTTTGCTTGGGGATTTAACGGGGGGTGTCATTCCAGAGTCACCAAACTGAAGGTGTTCGAGACTGCACCCGGGTCGCCGTTGTCGGCGCCGTGAGGAAAGTTTAGCGGGGTATCACCGCCGGACTACTGGAAAGCCCGAATCCATGGGCCAGTCACCGCAGGTTTCGTTGCCGCTGCGCAACGATTGCCGCTTGCTGCGCCTGTAAGACAATCGGGCGATGGATCACACCTTCATCTCCGCATTTGTCCTGCTGCTGCTCGTTCTGGACCCGTTTGGCAGCTTGCCGATCTTCATTGCCGTGCTGCGCGGCGTTGCGCCGGAACGTCGCACGCGCGTGGCTGTGCGGGAGGTGGGCATCGCTTTTGGTGTGCTGCTGGCGTTCATGTTCACCGGCGACAGCTTCCTCAGCCTGATGCACCTGTCCGAGCGATCGCTGGAGGTGGCGGGCGGCGTGATCCTGTTGATCATCGCCATCCGAATGATCTTCGCGACGGGCGGTGAGATCTACGCGGCCGACGGCCAGCGTGAACCGATGATCTTTCCGCTGGCTGTGCCGCTGCTGGCCGGGCCCTCGGCGATGGCGACCGTGCTGCTGCTGGCGTCGCGCCAGCCTGAGCGCATCATGCACTGGGTCGGTGCACTGACGCTGGCCATGGCTGTCAGCGGCATCGTGCTGCTGTCGGCCGAGCGCATTCGCAAGCTGCTTGGCACACCCGTGGTGTCAGCCCTGGAAAAGCTGATGGGCCTGGTGCTGACGGCCATTGCCGTCGAGATGATTCTTGCGGGCCTGAAGCGTTACTTCTTCGATCCGCTCTGAACTTCAGCGAACCGGGCCCTCGGCGGCGATTTTCCATTCGTCGCCGCTGCGGCTCCAGTACTGGCGCATGACACGGTCTCGCTTCTGGGCGGGGCCGGCCAGTTCCTTGAACGTCACGACCATCATCTCTTTGTCGTCGTGCCAGGTCAGTACGCTGAGATCAGCGAAACCGGCCGGCGGCGATGCCACGCGTTGCTTGAAGCGCAACTCTGCTGCGCCGTCGGCCGGGCCGCCGGTTTCTGTGTAGAGCGCCTGCAGGGCATTCTGATCGGCCATGGTTCTGGCCTTCTGCCAGCGTTGCACCCACGGCATGAAGTTGCTGGCGGCCTTGTTGGCCTGCTGCTCACCCGGCGGAACCCAGGTCAACTTCTTGGTGATGATGATGGGCGTGTCCCGCTGCGGCAGCATGTTCGAGAGCCGCAGCAGATCTTCGTTGGCCATCGCTACACATCCGTCGCTGTCGAGTGGCGGACGCGAATACGTGCTGGCGGTGACGCCGTGCAGGAGAATTCCGCTGCCGGTGCGCCCACGCACCTTGTCGTAGGCGTTGGGGTAGTTCAGCGGCAGGGCGCCAGATCCGAATCTGTCTTCGAGGGAGCGAGGGTCCAGCCGATCGGTAGTGAAGTACACGCCCAGCGGTGTCTTCTGGTCACCTTCGACAAACTTGTCGACACCCTGTTTGCCCACCGAGACATAGAAGTCTTCGACCAGCGACAGGCCGTCCGGCCCGTTCTGGAAGAGGTAGAGGCGCGAGCGGGAGGCATCCACCGCGAGCACATGCTTGATGCTGCCCGGCAGCAGCACGATTTCGCTGGGCAGCCAGCCCGGCTTCTGACGTTCCTTGATGGCGGCCAGCCGGAGCCGTGCCTCATCCCGCAGTACGCTCAAATCGTTGGCGGCTTTGCCTTCGGCTGCGGCTGCCGCAGCGCCGAACTTCTGCAACGGCGTGGTGCGCGCTGACAGCAGGTCAGCCTGCACCAGCTGCGCCAGGCGGAAATTGGGATGCGACCGCGTCAGCGCTTCAGCGGCCTGGAGGGCGGCATCAGGCTCGTTCGCGGCAATCAATCGGTAAATCGCGATGAGGCGGCTCTCTGGTGAGCCTGCCAGCGCATCCACGGGTGCCCGCTTGACCGCCGGCCCGGCATCGGGCGCCAGAGTCAGGGCGGCAGAAGGCGTGCCGCCCATCAAGTGTGCCGGGCTCCAGCTGGAGCTGGCCAGCGCTTGCCAGTGGCCGCTGCCGTAGGCAATGCCCGCTGCAACGGCAGCGAGTGCCAGCGAGGTCAGCGTGCGGCGCGTGAGCGGGGAATCAATCTTCGGGATCATCACCTGCTATTCTGCCCGCTCGACAGGGCAAACGGCCCGATCATCCGCCCGATGTTTCCTGCTTGATCACCCACTTGCCGCTGGAAGTGCGGCTGAGTTCGAGTGTCTTGCGACTGTTCGTCGACAACTTGTCTGAGCTGTAGGCTTGTCGGAAGCGCGCGGTGGCCTTGTCGCCATTCACCGTCACCTTGAGGTCAGAGATGGAGACCTTGATGTCTTTGCGGGTGCTGATGCGGTCGCGGCGGTCTTGCTCCCAGGCCTTGCGCGAGCCGGCACTGCCGTTGAAATCGGATGAGTAGGCTGCGAAATAGCCATTCATGTCGCGGCGGCTCCAGGCTGATGCCCAGCTTTGCACTGCCGATTCGATGTCTGCAGCTGGGTTGGCTGCTGGCTTGGTCTGCGCTGCCGGAGCAGGCTTGGTAGCGGCTGCAGCGGCACTGGCCACTTGAGCCGGTGCGGGTGTTGGCGCAGCCGTGGGCGCTGCTGTCGGCTTGGCAGCAGCCACCGTGGTGGATGCTGGCGGTGTTGCCACCGGGGCCGGGGTTGGCGCAGGCGTTGGTGACGGCTTGGCAGCAGCCACCTGGACCGGGGCCGGATCCTTCTTGGCTGCCGCGGCGGCGGTCGGCGTCGTTGCCGGACCGGAGGTCAGTTCGCGCAGCAAGGCGAGCTTTGGCGGCACGGTGGCATCGGTCTTGTCGAGCTGCAAGGCCTTGGAATAGGCCTGGCTTGCCAGCTGCGCGTAGACATCACCCAGGTTCTGGTAGGCCGTGGCGTACGCGGGGTTGGTGCGAATGGCTCGCTCCAGGGCGCCGCGTGCCTTGTCGTAATCACCTTGCGCGCCGTACAGCACCGCCAGGTTGTTGTACGGGGCCGGCATTTCCGGATGGTCGTCCACCAGCTTCTGGAACACAGCCAGGGCTTCAGCCTTGCGGTCGAGCATGGACAGGGCCACACCACGACGGAAGCGCATCTGCGGATCCTTCGGGTTTCGCGCCAGAGACTCGTCGATCAGCTTCAAGGCCTGGCCGTGTTGACCTTCCTTGATGAGTCGCTGGATCTCCACGCTGTCGCTGGCAGTCGCGCTTGCGGCCGGCGTTTGCGCCATGGCCGTGTTGTTCAGCGTGGCGGCACCGAAAGCGAGTGCCAAGGCGATCTGGAGGATCGAGGACGCTGCCAATTGGGAACGACGTGGTGCCAGCTGCATGGTGGAAAGTTGCATTGAGTGAACGGGCCAAATGCCGCACAAGCTCGAAATTTCGCCCAGTCTATCCAAATTTGGACATGGCCCGGGCGCCGATTCGAACATAAGAAAAAGGGCGCGATCACGCGCCCTCCCGATCAGAAGCTGACGCTTCGTGTCCGTCACATCAGCGGTTGCTTTCCTTGACGATGACCCACTTGTCGCCGGTCAGCGCCCAGGTCAGCGTCTTGGTCATCGTGTCGCTGTAGTCCTTCGACGCATAGCGCTGCTCAAAGGTGGTTTCCACGCGGGTGGGCGACACGGTGTTGGACTTGATGTTGTTGATGTCGACCTTGATGTCGCCGGCCTTGGTGACCAGACGCTTGCGGTCAGCCATCCACTTGGCACGGTCGGCCTTCAGCGGGCCGAAATTCTGGCCGTAGAAGCCGTAGTAGGCGGTCAGGTCCTTGGACATCCAGGCCGCGGCCCAGTCACGCAGACGCTGCTCGGCCAGGCCGGCCGGCGCGCTGGCAGACGCAGGTGCCGGGGCCACAGGGGCCACCACCACTGGAGCAGCAGCCGGCATCGGGGCAGGGGCTGCCTTCGGCGTCATGTCGCGGACGCGCGCATCCAGCTCTTCGCGCGAGGCACCGGCCATCTCGGTGGCGCTCAGCGGGCAACGCGAGGCGGCATCTTCACCAGCGGCCCAGCTGCCGGCTTCCGGAGCCTCGGCGCTGGTGTCTGCGCGCTTCAGGCCGAGCGCAGCCGTCAGCTGGCCAATGCCGGCGTGGGTGCGTGCTTCGGCGATGCGCTTGTCGAAGAGGGCCAGGGCGTAGGAGCGGCGGGCGGTGTAGAGCTCGTTCTCGGCGTTCAGCAGGTCCAGCAGGCTGCGTTGGCCGATGTCGAACTGCTGGCGATAGGCGTCGCGGGCGCGTTCGATGGCGACCACGTTGCGGTCCAGGTAGCCGAGCTGTTCATCCAGCTTGCGGTTGTCGTTGAAGGCGATGGCCACGGTTTGACGGGTGTCGCGGCAGGCCTTGTCGCGCAGGTCGGCGGCCTGGTTCAGCAGGTTGGCGCTCTGGCGCTGGCGAGCATCGTCAGAGCCACCGTTGTAGAGGTTCCAGGCCAGCGTGACCTGTGCGTTCACGTCGCGCTTCTGGTCTTCAACGCCGTCGAAGTTGTTGCCGGCACCAGCGCGCAGTCGAGCTTCAACGCGCGGCTGGTAAGCGCCCTTGCGGCTCTCAGCCTGGGCACGGGTGGCGCGCAGGTTTTCGATGGCGGCGGCCACCGTCGGGCTGTTCATGGCTGCGGCCGACAGCGCTGCGTTGCCGCTGTTGGGCAGGCTGCGCAACAGAGTGGCGGGCGACGAGCTGGCTGGGGACGCATCAGGTTGCGCGCCCACGACACGGCGATAACGCTCGGTCACGTCGTGCAGGTTCGCCTTCTCGGTGATCAGGTTCGATTCGGCCAGGGCCAGACGCGCGCCAGCTTGTTCAGAGTCAACACCGCGGGCCACGCCAGCCTTCACTCGGGACTGGATCTGGTCGAACGCGTACCTGTGCTGGACGTAGTTGTCTTGTGCCAGCGAGACCAGGCGGCGATATCGCTCCACATCGTGATACGCCCGTACCGCTTCCAGAGCGGTTTGCTCGGTGGCGTCAACGAAGTCGAAATAACGCGCCATGCGTGCATGGCCCAGTCGTGCCACTTCACCCGTGGTGGCGCCGCCATCCCACAACAGCTGGGTGATCGAGAGCGCTGCCCCGGTGCGGTTCAGGCTTTGGGTCTGTGGGTTGCGGTTGGTCAGTCGGTCGTTGGTGCGGCCAGCCTCAGCGGTCAGGTCAACCCGTGGGCGCAGTGCGCCGTTGGCAATGTCGATCTCATCTGCCGCTGCCTTGAAGGCATTGAACTTCGCGGCAACTTCCGGGCTGGTCTCGATGGCGCGCTGGGCAACGCCGGCGATGCCGGTGCTGTTCTGTGCAAGTGCCGCGGTGCACGCGATCGAAAGAAGGCTGAGGCTGAGCAGATTTTTCGTCATGGAGATCTTCTTGGGGGCGGGTTATCGGCACTTGGACGGGACGAAATGTATCGCAAAACAAATTGATACAAATTCGGTTTCGACCCGTATGCGTGACCTCTGAAACATCTCGCTCTGTGGGTTCGTGGAGGATCCCAGCCACACCGTTCCATTTTTGCAACAGTTGACGCTTGATTTCCACGGTCGGCTGCCGATACAGACGCCATGGTGCGTTGTGTCGAGGGCGGTTCAGGCCTGGAACGATTGGCTGGCCCGGCGCTTGTCCGGGCCACGCGCGCTTGGGCGTTTGTGTTTCTGGTCCTGGTTTCGGCCGCGGCTTGTCTCAGTTGGGCTGCGCCTTGGGACGCGAACCGCATCCTGACCGCAGCCAGCCGGCACGGCGACGCAGCGGTTGCCGGCGTCCGCGCTTTGCAGGCCAACCTTGCCAAGGTGCCACCGCGCGACGATGCCAGCCTGCTGGCCACGGTGAACAGCTTCTTCAATCAGCGCATCGCGTTTCGCGAGGACCTGGAAAACTGGGGCCAGGTCGACTACTGGGCCAGTCCGCTGGAGTCTCTGCAAAGGGGAGCAGGGGATTGCGAAGACTACGCCATTGCGAAATATTTCACGCTGATATCGACCGGCGTGCCTCATAAGCGGCTTCGTCTGGTTTATGTCCGGGCTGCCGTGAACGGGTTGGTGGTTCCTCACATGGTGCTGGCGTTTTACCCGTCCGCTGATGCGGATCCGCTCGTGCTCGATAACCTCGTGCCGGACATCCGGCCTGCCAGCCGTCGCCCGGATCTGACGCCGGTTTTCAGCTTCAACGCCGAGGCGATCTGGGAAGGCGTTGGCACAGCGAACGTGGGAGGCAGCCCTGGCGAGCGGCTTTCTCGCTGGCGCGATGTGCTCATTCGAGGAAAACAGGAAGGCTTTCTTTGATTTTGACCTCTGATTCATTGCCCTGGCGCCGGGGTATAAACCGCGGCATGGAGTGCGCATGTCCTTGATTCGACAGGTCTGGTTGTTGTTGGGTGTCACGCTGGCCTTGGCCATTGCGGGCGGATTCGGTATTTCGGTCGAATCATCCCGCCGCTATCTCGCCGCTCAGCTCACGATGAAGAACAACGACATGGCGCAGTCGCTGGGCTTGTCGCTGTCGCAGCAGCGTGGCGACGCCACCGCGATGGAGTTGCTGCTCGCCAGCCAGTTCGACACCGGCTTTTATGAGCAGATGCGCCTGGTGGCGCCTGACGGCAAGGTTCTGATCGACCGCAGCGCGCCGCTCAACAAGAGCAACGCACCGGCCTGGTTTGTAAGCTGGATGGGCCTGTCACCGGATGTAGGCATTGCGCTGGTCAACGATGGCTGGAAGCAAGTCGGCCGGCTGGAGGTACGGAGCCAGAGCAGTTTCACGGTTGATCAACTGTGGCGCAGTACCTTGCTGGCGGCTTGGCTGCTGGCATTCCTGGCGCTGATGGCGGGGGCCGTCGCGCGCTACGGCCTTGCACGAATCAAGGCGCCTTTGTCTGCCACGGTGCAGCAGGCGATGGCGCTGACCGAACGTCGTTTCGTGACGGTGGCCGAGCCCCAGGTGCCAGAGTTGCGCGAGGTGACGCGTGCCATGAACCTCATGGTTGATCGGCTGCGGTTGATGTTCGACGAGCAGGCCGGTCAGGTGGAAGTGCTGCGTCGCCAGGCGCACTGTGATGATTTGACGGGCGTATTCAACCGGCCGCATTTCCTGGGTCGCCTGAAAGGCCTGCTCAGCGCCGAGGACGGCAGTGCCTCTGGCGTGTTGGTGCTGGTGCGCATCTGCGATTTGCAAGGCATCAATCGCATGCTTGGCCGCGCAGAGGCTGACGCGCTGTTGCGTGAGACGGCGGCTGCCATCGAAGAGTCAGGACGGCGCTCTGTTCGCCACGAGATCGGCCGGCTCAATGGTTCGGATTTCGCGCTGGTGCTGCCTGATGTGCAGAGCCTGCGTGAATCGGCGGTGGATGTGGCGGCCAAGTTGCGTACGCTTTTCCGGACGCGTGAGGGCGATGCCTTCGCCGTGGTGGGTGCCGTGCGCTGGTGGCACGGTGCGTCGGCATCGTCATTGCTGGCGGCCGCAGACCAGGCTTTGGCCCGAGCAGAAGCGAGAGGAGCCTTTGCGGTTGACCTTGATGACGCGGGTGATGGCCTCGTGCTGGGTGAAGATGCCTGGCGGGTTCGGCTGGAACAGGCGCTGGCCCATCGGTGGGTTGAATTGGCCAAGTTCGCGATGGTCGACGTGCATGGTGACGTGATTCACTTCGAGTGCCCGTTGCGGCTGCGTCTTGATAGCGACGGTGCCCCCGTGCCGGCTGCCCAATGGCTGCCCATGGCTCGACGCACGCAACTCACCTGGCGCATCGATCTGCTGGCGGTGGATGTGGCGCTGTCGGCCATTGCCGTTGACGGACTGCCGCGCTCGGTGAATTTGAGCCCCAGTTCGCTGGCGGATGACGGCTTCTTGCCTGCGTTGCGCCAGTTGTTGCTGCAGCACCGGGCATCTGCGCCAGGCTTGTGGCTGGAAGTTGCCGAGGCCGGTGCCATGCGCAGCATCGAGCTGGTTCGCGCACTGGTGGATCAAGCGCATGCGATGGGGGTCAAGGTCGGGCTTGAGCATGCTGGCGAACAAGTCACCGAATCAGGCCGCCTGCTCGAAGCGGGCCTGGACTTCGTCAAGCTCGATGCCAGCCTGGTGGATGGCATCGCCGAGAGCGCGGCACGTCGGCAGCACATTGCGAGCATGTTGCTGATGTTGCACGGCATTGGCATGGCTGTTTACGCCGAGGGCGTGAACGAAGAAGCGGACGCCCAGGCCTTGTGGGATTGCGGCATCGACGGCGTGACCGGGCCCGTGGTCAAACGGGCATGAGTGGTCCGCGCTGGCTGATCCACTGTCAGCCTGATGACCTCGAAGAAGGTTTGTTCGGGCAGGTGGTGCTTTGGGTGTTTGAGCTGTTGCCCGGCCTCGCGGCCAAGGGTGTGCAGCCAACGTGGGACATACGTTCACGGCTGTACGGTGATGCACCGGACTTTCGTGTATTGCCCGGGGTGTTTGACACCGTGCCCATTGCCGGTGACCCGGCCACTGCACGGCGCCGCGGTTTGCTCTCGCTGCGCTCGCGTGGTGTCAGTGTGCTGGGCAATGATTGGCAGGGGCTTCACCGCCTATGGCATGCAAGTTTCCGGGTGCCGGCACGCATCGAGGCTGCCGCAGATGCCGCCGGCTTGACGGCGAACACGCTGGGATTGCACTTTCGCGGTACCGACAAGAATCTGGCCTCACTCGATACCAACCCCGTGAGCGCGGATGACTTCCTGCGACTGGCTCAGGACCACCTCCAGAGCCACCCTCAAATCGATGCGATTTTCCTGGCAACCGATGAGCCCGGTCTGGTTGCGAAGGTTCGGGAACGGCTCGCACCGTTATCAGTGATTCACCTCGGCGATGTGCCGTTTCACAAGTCGACAGATGGCGACTCGCAGCGCAGCGCTCGTGCGGATCGGGCCTTGCTGGACTGCGTGTTGTTGTCGAGGTGTGCTTCGGTGCTGAAGTGTTCGTCGGCGTTGTCTGGCTTCGCCAAGGTGTTGAATCCGGAGTTGCAGATCTATCGGGTCGCTGCTTGCAAGCTGTTCAGCGACGTGCCGTATTTCCCGGATGCGTGGATACCGCCGATGCACAGTACCGAGCCTGAGTGTCAGCGGATTCTGCAGAGGCAGATGCAGGGTGACTGGCTGACGAGCGGACATCCCTTGGCTGCGCGCGGTGAGCCGTTTGTCAGTCGTCTGCGTGGCACGCTCAGCCAGCGGCTCGTACTTCGGGTCAAGTACCTGGTCTCGTTGGCGCTGGGGCGCCCTCGAAAGGCTTGATCACCTCAACGTGACCTTGCAGCGCCAATAAAAAAGGCGAGCCCTGTGGCTCGCCTTTTTCATGGGGCGCCATATGGCGCTTGTGGCGCATCAATCGGTGATCAGCTTGCCCTTGTTGAGCAGGTCTTGAATGATCGCCGCATCGGTGGCACCCGTCAGCGTCACACCCGTCAGGGTGATCGTCTGATCGGTCTTCGTGGCGTCGAAGGTGGCGCCGTAAGCGCCGGTGCTGCTGATGTTGATGACCGTGTCACCGCCCGACGTCGTGAAGTGCAGGTACTTGGTCAACGTGGCACCGGTTTCCCCTTGCAGCAGGTCACGCAGATCCAGCACGTCGCCACCGGCCGTCGAAGCGGCGGTATTGAAGTCGGAAATGATGTCCTTCTCTGGCGCACCTGCGGTGCCGTGGTCTGCGAGCTTCCAGGCGAAGGTGTCACCACCCAGGCCGCCCGTCAGCACATCGTTGCCCTTGCCGCCTTCGATGTAGTCAGAGCCGTCACCGCCGTTGATGTTGTCGTTGCCGCCACCACCACGGATGGTGTCCTTGCCATCGCTGCCGACAATCTTCTCTGCCGTGTCGGTCCCGGTGTAGTCCTTGCCGGTCCGGATGGCGTAGGTGCCATTCGTCGAGGTTTCGACGATGTCCTGGTTGGCGGCCAGGGTCGGCACGTCACCCGGCGCAAACAACGCGAACTCGTCCGTACCGATGATCTTGTAGGTGCTGTCAGCTGCACCGGAGGTCTTCACCTCCACGCGCAGGCTGGCGGCGCCGCCCTGATCCCAGTAGACGATTTCGATCAGCTGCATGCCTTCCGACAGCACCTTGCCCGTGAAGGTGTTGGTGGTCGTGGACTGGATCTGGTCGACCTGCGCGACGGTCTGGCCGCCGATCAGGACGCGGTAGCCGTCGTCACCCGTGATTCGCAGGTCATACGTACCACCCGCCGGGATGTAGATGTAGCCCACCATGCGGATGATGGCGTCTGAAGTGGCACCCACGCCGGAGGTGGCTTTCAAGCCGTCGACGTTGTTGCTGGCAGTGTTCAGGAAGGTGTACAGGTTGTTGCCCGTGCCCACCGTATTGCCTGCCGTGACAGCGTTGTTGCGGCCGAGGTTGTCACCGAAGTATGGCGTCGTGGACCCGGTTGCCAGACCGAACTCGACCTTGTTGGCAGAGAAGGTGGCATCGGCTGCATTCGGGTTCGACTTCACGCCCACGCCAACGATGTTGGTGTTGGCATTGCGGCCTTCGATGATCGACTCGGCATCTGCCAGGTTGTCCAGGTTGGGACTGGTACCTGCGGCGCCGAACTTGGCACTGCCGTCGTCTGAATGCAGGCGATTGGCGCCCGAATAAAGCGGGTCGGTCGGTGTGCCCGTCCGGGTGTCGTTGTAGCCGAAGTATTCGCCAGCCAGGCCGAGGTTCAACGAGGTGATCGTGCTGGTCGTGCTGACCAGCGTCACCGTTTGCGGCGGCAGCACATTGATGGTCAGCGTCGATCCAGCCGTGTCGCCATCGTTGTCGATCAGCGTGTAGCCGATGGCTTCGTTGTAGGCCGTGGTGGTGGTCGGTGGCGCCGTGTAGGTGTACTTGCCATCGTCCATGTCGACCACGAACTTGCCGCCGGCCAGTGTGTTCACCGTCCAGGTGTTGGTCGCCGCGTCGTAGGTGCCACGGTTCGTGCCGCCGGTCGGCGTGCCCGAGCCATAGGCGTAGGTCGTGCCGTTCAGCGTGAAGTTGGCCAGGTGGCCGCCATCTGCGCCGATGCCGGAGCCTGCGCCCAGGGTGCCATCAGTCAATGCGCCGCCGGCAGGGGTGACGATGGAGTCACGCAGGATCGGGGGCAGCTGGTTGATGTCCGACACCACGATCGAGTTGGTGTCCGTCTTGGTGATGCCGTTGTAGGCGACCGGATCCATGTTGGCCTGTGTGGCGCCGGTGCCCATGCCGTAGGCAAAGGAGTTGATGGCGTTGTCCGACAGGAAGGTCTTCCACAGAGCCTCTTCGCCAGGCTGGATGCCGTCTTGTGCAGGCAGCGGGCCGGTGCCGTCCCAATCCTGATTGCCGTTTGGCGTGCCATCGGTCAGGAAGTAGGAGACATTGGTGGCGCCTGCAATCTTGCCGGCCGAGGTGAAGGCCGTTCGGGCCGTCAGCAGTGCAGCGTCGTAGTTGGTATTGCCGCCCGCGGTCAAGCCATTGACGTAGGTTTTCGCGTCCGCAACCGAAATCCAGGTGGTCTGGTAGGCGGCGGCCGAGGTCGAGAACGTCACGACCCGAACCTTGACGTCGCCGAGGTTGTCGTACTGGTCGAGCATGGCCGCGACCGACTGCTTCATGACATCGAGGCGCGTCGGGCCACCAGCGACGCCGTCGGCGTCGGTGGACATCGAGCCGGAAATGTCCAGCATCAGCATCACGTTGGTGTCCTGATAAGGCAGGCGCACGGTCTGGGTGCTGGCGATGGCGGTCGGCGAGTCGTCCTCGACATTCACGGTCAGGCTGCCGCGCGTGATGTT